>CAMBZX010000169.1 GCA_945872185.1 Synechococcus sp. UW140
CGAAGGCGCCACTGGTGGTGATCGGCTCGCCGGGGAGGTCGTCCGCCTGGATGATCGCAAGTGCTTGCAGAGATGCGGCCATGGCATGCCCAAAATGCGAACCATCCATCAGGCTAAATCCACTGGTGGCCGGTGACCCACCCAGAACCAGCTGAGCCTGGGATGTAAGGTTAAGGTTCTATCGTCTTGCATGGATGAGCTACGCCTTCCCCCACTTCCATCCCAACCCCGGATGGAGCGCTCCTGAATCCACCGGCGCCAGCGTTGCGCCGAGCAACAATCTCAACATTTCCATCACCGATACAGTAGGCAAACATTGCATTCTCGAGCTCTACGACTGCGACTGCGCCAGGCTCGACGATGAAACTTTTCTCAGATCTGCTATCACCAATGCCGCAGTGCGTGCTGGTGCGACGCTGCTTCAACTGATCACCCATCACTTCCAGCCCCATGGGGTGACAGGTCTTGCCCTGCTTGCTGAGTCGCACATCTCGATCCACACCTGGCCTGAGTCCGGCTACGCCGCGGTGGATGTGTTCACCTGTGGTGATCACACCATGCCTGAAAGTGCCTGTCGGGTGCTGGCTGAGGAGCTGCGCTCCCGACATCAAAAGCTCAGCAGCTTTCGTCGATCCACGCCAAGTCAGCTTGCCGGTGCCGAGCGTGAGCCTGTCGGAATGGGTGGACTGTAAACATAAACTCTGCAGAAACGGGGTAGTTGCATAAGCGCTTCGACGCTTGCTTCTGTCCCGACAGCATTCCACCCATGCTGATCTGAGACAGATTCGAGGGGGCCTGCATCACATTGCAGCCCTTTTCGTTTCGTCCTTAAAGTGCCAGACAGGATTGCACTTGCCATGAACGGACTAGATGCGCAAATAAGATATCGACCATCTTGCTAAGCTCAATCCCAAAATCCTACTAAGAAATCTAACCTTTGCCATGTCAACTCCCCCTGGTCTGCTGGGTCAGTGGAAGTCTGGCTGCCTCACGCTTGCGTCAGGATATTGCTGAATCCAGGTCCATCTTAGTGCCTGATTCGTTGACAAGACTCCAAGTGCTAGGCAGCTTGCCGTAATGCCGTTTTACGGATGCAGACATGCTGGAAAGTCAAAGGGCAAGTTATCCGTCTTCCCGGTCTAATCTCTGGCATGAGTCAAGCCGTAATGTCATGCCAAGATAAATCGTATTGTACTTGTGACACCAGCAAATTCATGCTCCACTGGATTGGACCGATGGTTGGCTGGTATCAGCATGCGCCATGCCGCAACCCTTCTCGGTGGTAATCGCCAATGATCCTCCGTCGCAATCCTTGGCGGCGCTGGCTCCCCGGTCTATCTGCCATCCGCCATTACAGGCTCGCCTGGCTTCGCCATGACCTCGTGGCCGGTCTCGCCTTGTCGGCCGTGCTGCTGCCCGTGGGCATTGCCTACGCGGTTGCCTCCGGTGTTCCGCCCAGCTGCGGCCTGTACGCCACGATCTTCGGCTTGCTTGCCTATGCCCTGTTCGGCCCCAGCCGGATGCTGGTGTTGGGACCGGACTCCTCGCTCGTCGCCCTGATCCTCGGCATCGTGCTGCCACTGTCGGCAGGTGATTCCCAGCGCTCGATGGCCTTGGCCGGCATGTTGGCCATCGTCTCCGGCAGCCTCTGCGTTCTTGCTGGAACCGCCCGCCTCGGATTCATCACCGAGTTGCTCTCCAAGCCGATCCGCTACGGCTACATGAATGGCATCGCTTTGACCGTTCTGTTCAGCCAGCTGCCAGCCCTGTTCGGGTTCTCGGTCAAGGGCGAGGGACTGCTGATCGAATCCCAATCCTTCGTTGCAGGGGTCCTGGCCGGCAGGACGAACGGGGTATCGCTGGCCCTTGGCGGCGGCACCCTGCTGCTGATTGGCCTGCTGAGGCACAGCAAGCGAGTCCCATCTGTCCTGCTGGCTGTCGTGTTCGCGACTGTCATCGTCGCCACCCTGAATCTTGCGAGCGGATTCGGCGTGACGGTGCTCGGGCCCCTTCCCAGAGGTCTGCCCGCTGTGGCTGTTCCCTGGACTGGAACAGACGACATCGTGCCGGTGTTACTGGGAGGCTTCGCCATCGCCCTTGTGTCGTTTGCTGACACGAGCGTGCTTTCGAGAACCTACGCCGCGCGGCTTGGAGACAGGATCGACCCCAATCAGGAAATGATCGGCCTGGGCGCGGCCAATCTGGTCGCAGGTTTGTTTCAGGGCCTCCCGATCAGTGCGAGCGCTTCGCGTACTCCGGTCGCCGAAGCTGCAGGTGCCAAGACTCAGTTGACCGGTGTCGTTGGGGCGTTCACGGTCGCCGTGTTGCTCCTGGCAGCCCCGAACCTGTTGCAAAATCTGCCGATCTCCGCCCTTGCCGGTGTGGTAATTGCGTCAGCGATCGCCTTGATTGAAGTGGCTGATCTTCGACGCATTTACCGAATGCAGCGCTGGGAGTTCTGGTTGTCGATGGTCTGCCTGGCCGGGGTCGCCGTCTTTGGTGCCATCCCTGGCATCGGACTGGCGATCGCCATTGCTGTCATCGAGTTTCTCTGGGATGGCTGGCGGCCCTACTCTGCTGTTCTGGGAAGAGTAGACGGTGTCAAGGGCTATCACGATATCAGCAGATATCCGGAGTCGCGCCTAATTCCGGGCCTGGTGCTGTTCCGGTGGGATGCACCCCTATTTTTCGCGAATGCCGAGTTGTTCCGGGACCGGGTGATGATGGCTGTGGAGTCATCACCAACCCAGGTGAACTGGCTCGTCGTGGGGGCTGAGCCCGTCACCAGCATCGATGTCACCTCTACCGACACTCTGGATGAACTGGATCACACTTTGGCAAAGGCAGGAATCAGGCTCTGCATTGCTGAGATGAAAGATCCTGTCAAAGACAAACTCAAGCGCTTTGGGCTGTTCTCACAATTTGGAGAAGACCGATTTTTTGCCACGGTTGGGGAGGCCGTCAGCTGCTATCTCAAAGCCCACCCCGTTGATTGGGTTGACTGGGAGGATCAAGTCAAAATTGACAATGATCTTGCCCCTTAACCGAATCAATATCCAACGACAAGAGATCCTGCGCGATGCAACTCGGTCACGGGCGGCTTGTCGTCCAGTCATCAAACCAACCACGCTTGGCCAGCCAATAGGTCATCAAGCCTGCAATAATTCCCATCAAACAAAGACTCAAAAGATAGCCATAATGCCATTTGAGCTCGGGCATATCAACAAAATTCATGCCATAGATGCCTGCTAAAAAAGTAAGTGGGGCGAAGATCACTGATATGATTGTGAGTGTCTTCATTACTTGATTCATGCGGTTGCTGACGCTTGCCATGTAGGCTTGATTGACAGCATCGCATTGATGCCGAAGCCATTCACTTACTTCGAAAAGCTGATTCAAATGTTGCTCTATATCCTGATATCGCTCGATGGATTCACTCGATAAATCAGATTGATTCTGCCGAAGGAATAGTCGAATCTGACTTAGCAATGGCCAAAGCTGACGTCTGACGCGGCGAAGGTTTGAGTGAAGCTGAAAAGCCTTGGATAGTAGCTTGGGCTTCGGCGATCGGAGTACGGACTCCTCCAGATCATCAAGCCGATCGGACATCACTTCTAGTAGAGGGAAATACTGGTGGAGGACTTCCTCAAAGAGGGCATGGAGAAGATCATCAAGATCTTCAGCATTGGCTGCAGGCGTTTTGTTCTGCAACCAGAAAGTCAGCTTTGCATATGGATTGGGTTTTTCAAACTCTTCAACTGTAAGCAGTAGGTCCGATGCGAGATAAAAGCTCACTTGTTCGCTAATTAAATGAGATGGATCCTTGCTGAAGTAAAGGCGATGAATGCAGAGCACAACATCATCCAGATAGTTCTGCAGTTGAGGCGCTTGGGGCGTTTCCAGGAGTACGGGCTGGATTACATCCGGAACCTGCAAGGCATTCAATAACTGTTTGAACTCAATCAGGTCAGACAATCCCATGATACGAACCCAGAGGGGATTGCCGTCTGCCCGAATCGCTGCCATTTCATGAGCCCTGACATGGCTATGGGAAAGAACACCCTCTGGCCTGATCTCCAGAACAGAACACAGAGTAGGAGCACGACCTCCGTAGACATAGAGAGCGGCTGGCAGGTTGCCAGGTCGAGTTTCAAGACGACGTGAGCTGAAAGTGACAGGAAAGGCTACATGCTCTTTTTTCGTGATCACTTTTTTCACGTCAACAGAATGATGGTGATGATTGAAGCCAAGGTTAACAACCCTTGGCAACGACAGTAGGCCTTGCTGCAAAAGCCGGACATTGGATGCTGTCCTTCTAGCAGAGACAACGGCAAATCAAAGGTCGTCTCCATCGCTCAACGCCGTGCTGGGCATGGCGGCACCAGCTCGGACGGTCATCGGAAAATAAATGTTCAGATCTTGACACCATGGATCTCTGGATTCTTCAGAAACGTCCATCTGGATTGCTGGAGCCCTATGAGTTGACGCGTCTGCGGGAGGAAGCTCGTGAACTGGACATCCGCGTTGAAGCTGTTGCCCCTGAGGAGATTGATCTGATTGTCAGTCGCGGCGGTCGTCGCTCGATTCGCCGTTGCGGCATTGAAGTGGATCTTCCCGATGCCCTGTTGCCGCGCACAGGCAGTGCCACTGACTACTTCAGCCTCGCCATTCTGCGACAGATGGAGCATCTCGGTGTTGATGTGATTAACTCCAGCCAGGCGATTGAGGCGGTGAAAGACAAACTCTATGCTCAACAGATTCTTGCTCAGAACAATCTGCCCATACCACGCACGATGCTGGTTCGTTTTCCTGTGGATCTGGAGCTGGTGGAGCGCCAGATCGGCTTCCCTTGTGTGGTGAAGTTACTGGTGGGCTCCTATGGTGAAGGCGTTGTTCTGAGCCACGACCCAGGCAGCTTCCGTGATCTGATGGAAATGATCTCGAGCCTGGATCGATCTCAGGCCGTAATTTTACAGCAGTACATCGGCAGCCATCCTGGCCAGGACTTGCGAGTGTGGGTGATCGGTGGTCGTGTATTGGGTGCCATGCTGCGGAGCAGCACCGACGGTAGTTTCAAAGCCAATATCAGCCGAGGTGGTGATGGCCAGGCCTTTACACTCAATCCAGAAATCGAACGCTTGGCACTGGATTGTGCTGCTGTATTGAAACTGGATGTCGCCGGTGTGGATCTGTTGTTTGACGCTGATCATTACAGCGTTTGTGAAGTCAACAGTGCCGCTGGCTTTGCTGGCTTTGAAGCAGCTACCGGTCTCAACGTCGCCCGCGCTGTCCTGGAACATTGCCAGGAGCGAGCCTCCGGAGACGAACCTGTTTCCTCAGTGATGAAAGCGTATCTGGAAGCTTCGAGACTAACCTGAAGCTGTTGCCTCCTGTCTGCGGTGAGATGTGTCAGCGGGATGACCTGCGGTTAACGACCACCTACAGGTGCACCCCCCCCCATCGAGCTGCTGGGACCATTCAGGCACCGCTCAGATGTGATCAGTCAACTAGTGTACAGTCCTGTAAATAACCGCTAAAATAAGGATTGTCTCCTGGGGGAGTCGTTCCATGGCAGTTGGCCGCCCGATGCCGCCGCTGGTTCTCAGCGACGACGAGGTTCAGCAACTCCAGAGCATCGCTAACTCAAGGTCGTTGCCCCACTCGATCGTGCAACGGG
>CAMBZX010000170.1 GCA_945872185.1 Synechococcus sp. UW140
GGCCAGGGCCGCCACACCCGGCGGCGCCCCAAGGGCCTTTGGTGAGGCGCTGCTGGAAACAGGTGGACGCTTGCTGCAGGTGAGCACTGATTTTGTGTTCAACGGCAGCCAGGGCAGCCCTTACCGCCCCGAGCAGAGCCGCGATCCCCTTGGGGTCTACGGCTGTAGCAAGGCCGCTGGAGAGGAAGCGGTGGAGCAGCTGCTGGGCCCCGCTTCTGGCGGCGCAGGGGCAGGGCGGGGAGTGATTTTGCGCACCAGCTGGGTGATGGGGCCGGTGGGCAAGAACTTTGCCATCACCATGCTGCGGCTGCACCGCGAACGCCAGCAGATCGGCGTGGTGGCAGACCAGGTGGGTTGCCCCACCAGCACCCATACCCTGGCGGCGGCTTGCTGGCGGGTGATCAGTACTGGCATCAGCGAGCCGGTGCTGCATTGGAGCGATGCGGGAGCCGCCAGCTGGTTTGATGTGGCTGTGGCAGTGGGCGAGTTGGCTCGGGAGTTGGGACTCTTGGAGCAGCCGGCGGTGGTGAACCCGCTCACCACCGCCGAGTATCCCCTGCCGGCTCAGCGGCCCAGCTATTCCCTGCTCGAGTGTTCGGTATCGCGGAAGGCGCTGGACCTGCCTGCGCTGCACTGGCGGCAAGCACTGCGGCAGCTGCTGGAGGCCGTGGCATGAGCTCAACCGCGAAAGAACTGGGCCACCGCTGGTCTGTTGAGCAGGCTCAACAGTCGCTGGAGTGTGCGGCGATTGTCGGCGGAGGGGTCGAGCTGGAAGGCAAGTCGGCATCGATCAAGTCGATTTCGGATTCTATCCACTTGAGCAACGCGAGCTCTTTCTCGAGCTGCTTCGTTCTCTGCTCTGAGCGCTCGATCTGCATCTCGACGACGGGATCGCGCCGCCAGTTGAGCATCGACAACAACGAGCGGAAGGGAGGCAGCGATGAGCCAGACACCCCATTGCTGCTGGAGAGGGAGCTGGCGGTGGGGGAGGGAGACGTGGTCGTAGGAGGAGAAAAGAGCAATCAGGCCAACAACGCTGCCAGCAGATAGGTGAAAAACCCGGCTTCCAGCAGGGCTATGCCGTCGAACCCCAGCCGCCACCAGGGCGGCGAGGCATTCAGATCCCGAAAAGCTTCATCCACACTAAACAGTCCGCCCCACTTCCAACAGCAGCTAAAATGGTATATGTGTACGCCTGCGCTCATGCCTGAAGACAGCCCATCAAACGTGCAAGCCTTCTCGCCGGCCGCCGCCCCATCCTGGTGGCCGGTGGCGCAGGGTTTATCGGCGGGGCGGTGGTGCGCCGGCTGCTGAGCGAAAGCGAAGCGCTGGTGTTCAACCTTCACAAGTGCGGCTATGCCAGCGACCTCACCAGCATCGAGGCCCTGCCCCAGGCGGCCGAGAGCGACAGCAACGTGACGGGCACCTTCCATCTGCTGCAGGCGGTGCGCGCCCACTGGGAGCAGCTGCCATCCGAGCGACGCGACCCCTTCCGCCTCCACCACATCTCCACCGATGAGGTGTTCGGCTCTCTGGGTGCCACGGGCCGCTTCTCGGAAACCACGCCCAACGACCCACTCAGCCCCTATTCGGCCAGCAAGGCGGCCAGCGACCACCTGGTGAACGCCTGGCACCACACCTACGGCCCCTGGCAGTTCCCCGAGAAGCTGATCCCGGTGGTGATCCTCAAGGCGGCCGCCGGCGAGCCGATCCCGCTCTATGGCGATGGCGGCAACGTGCGCGACTGGCTGTCTGTGGAGGACCACGCGGATGCCCTGTTGCTGGCCGCCACCCAGGAGGGATTGAGCGAATCGTTCTGATGACATAAGGCACACGGCCTGGCTAGGCTTGGTGCATGAAGCCGTTCGCCTGGAGTCCGGAGAAGAATGCGCAGCTCATTGCCGAACGAGAGCTTTGCTTCGAGGCGGTTGTGGTTGCCATTGAAGCCGGAGAACTGCTGGATGTGCTGGAACATCCCAGCCAGGCTCGGTACCCAGGCCAGCGGATTCTGGTTGTCCGGATCAACGGCTATGTGCATCTTGTGCCCTATGTCGAAGCAGGCGACCACCTATTCCTGAAGACCATCATTCCCAGTCGCAAAGCCCAGCGCCACTACAACAACAACCCATCCCATGGTGAAAACGATGCCTGAGGCAAAATCCACAGACCAGCTCGATCCCGAGGAACAGCAGCTGCTCGAAGATTTCGAGCGTGAGGCAATGCTCAGTGTGGCGACGCCTGCTCTCCTGGAGGGTCTACGTGAATCCGCAAAAGCGACAGGACAGAAGGATCAGCGCATCAACATTCGCCTCTCCAGCGGCGATCTCCAGGCGATCCGTACACGGGCCTTGCAGGCTGGCATTCCCTATCAGACCCTGATCAGCAGCATCCTGCATCAGTTCGTGAGTGGCGACTTACAGGAACGCTCCGCCAGGTGAATCAGATCGTCTCCCCGACAAACTCATCCCCAAGGTGATCCTCAAGGCGGGCGCTGGCGAAGCGATCCCACTGATGCAGATGCACAATCCGCCCCACCCCGGGGAATTCATCGAAGGGGTCTATCTCGAGCCTTGTGAGCTCTCCATCCGGCAAGTTCACCACAGCTGCTGCTGGACGAAAACCTCTCAGAGCGGTTGTTGCCGCTGCTGATGGAGCGGTTTCCGAGCTCCACCCATGTGCGCCCGACAACAGGGCCTGGTCCTGGTGACCAAAGATGAGGACTTCCTCGATCTCAGCGTGACTCGGGGATGTCCGCCCAAGGTTGTTTGTCTGGCCATCGGCAACGCCAGCAATGCCGTCACGGCGATCCTGTTGCTGCAGCAAGCGGAGACGATCGAGCGCTTCTGCTCCCACCCGGAGGCCGGATTCCTGCTGTTGCGACCCACAACCTGAAAGCCCAGCCGCGTCTTCACCCTGCAGTGACCCGACGACCTCACCACTGCGGCTGGAGCGGCATCCAGCTGGCAGCGCTTTCACCGCCAGTGATCAGTGCTGACACGGCTGGGCGACAAGGCGCAGGCCCCGCAGGGCGACAGGCGTCGCCAGCCAGCCGGTGTCTTCACCGCTGGGGGAGGCGGTGGCGGTGATTGGAGCGCTGGGTAATGGATTCGCTTCCATCAACACGGAAACGCAGCAGACTGGCTCGGTTGCCCTCACTCCGGCCCCTTGGCGAGCGACAAGCTCTTCTATTTCCTTTTCCACAGCAATCCGGATCTGATCCTGCGCTGGCTGGAGGATCTGCCCGCTGATGCAGGTGGCTACAGCTTTTCGGCGCCGGTCTTGAAAGAGCGCGAATACCGTCTCGATGGCCTGTTTTCGCCACCTCCGCAACGGCCTGATCTACCAGCGGTGGTGCTGGAAGCGCAGATGGCCCCTGATCCGGGGTTTCTGCTGCGGCTTTACGCAGAAACCGGCCGCTTTCTCCAGCAGCAGGCCTGGGATGGTGACTGGCGTGTGGTGGTGATCTGCCCGCATCGCGGACTCCATTTCGGTGCCCTCACCCCGGTGCAGGAATTTGTGGAGCGGCGGGTGCTGTGGGTGGAGCTGCAACCCAGGGACGGCCAGCCGCCGATCACCCCCCTGGCCCGTGTGCTCAGCCTGCTGCTTGAACCAGAAAGCCAGGTGCGCCGCATCAGTGATGCCCTGCATGAGCAAGCGTGCACAGATCCTGTGGCGGCCGAGGTGCTGCAGTTGATTCCGACTATCTTGATCACACGGTTCCGCAACAAAACCATCCCGGAGATTTGCGCCATGGGCGGCCTCACCCTTGAAGACTTCACCCAGAGCAGGGCTTACCAGGAAATCTTCGGCAGCGGCGAAGCCCGCGGCGAAGCCCGGGAAGCCGCCAAGGTTGCCCTGCGTCAGCTCAACCGCCGCTGCGGCCCCCTGAAAGAAGCCACCACCGCCCGCATCCAGTCGCTGCCGCTGGAGCAACTGGAGGCCCTGGCCGAGGCGCTGCTCGATTTCAACGGCCCTGACGATCTGACCACCTGGCTTGCAGCCAACGCCTGAAGCTTCGCCCGGGCGACCGCCCCCAACACCAGCGCCGGCCGGGATCAGGTGTTCGTAGAAGCTACGGGCCCGCTCGGATTCGGCATGGACCAACAAGCCGCGTCAGCCGATGGCATCGCTGAGGCCGGCGACCCGGGTGATCCCAATCGACCAGCAGGGCCACACCGAGGCCCTGGCCTTCAGCCGCACCGCGCTGGACTACGGGGAGATTCAGACCCGCCTACCAAAGCCACCTGGGCGCCCGCAACAAGCACTACGCATCCAGCGCTGACAAAGTTTGCAACGTTGATTTGATCAATCGCATTCTTGAAGTGAAGGAGGGCGGGGAGTGCCTGTTGCATGCCATCCCGCCTGAACAAGGCAACTGACCCTCAACCCCCGACTGAGTTCCGGGCATGGCCGAGGGTAATCCCGGCACGGTTGCGGCAGCCCCTGGGGCTGCAGGCTGGCGATCGGCTGGCCTTGAGCCTTGAGGCTGATGGCCTGCGGCTGATTCCGCAGGATCCTGCAAAGACCAGCTCCGCCCGAACCTTGATCGGTTGCACGGGCTATCAGGGCCCGGCGCTGGAGCTGGAAGCAATGGATCCAGCGCTGTTTGCCAAGCCATGAGCCTGCCTGTGGCGCTCGACACCAACGTGTTGGTGTGTCTGCTGGTGAACGATGATCCCGCCCAGGCTGAACTGGCCGCTGCTCTGATTGATACCAGCTCGGCCTGCTTTTGAGGGTCTGCTGCCGATTCGCCACCTGCATCTTGAGCAGGACGATCTCGTGAGGCAGGCTCTGGACATCCACCTTCAAGGCGTGGACTTCGCTGATGCCCTGCACCTCGTTCGCAGCGAAGGTTGCGGAGCCATGATCAGTTTCGATCGGTCCATGGCGGCACTGGCCCTGCAGCTGAATCTTCAGCCTGCCGTGAACCATCCTTGAGGATTGGGACGCAGCCTGCCGGGGAATCCACCACCACCCGCGGGAGCGTCAACCCCTCTCCTGCTGCCGGCGATGGGGATCGCAGCGCTGGTGAGCCGTGTGGATGTTTGGCTTGCGGGCGTTGGATCAGTACCAAAGGGGCTCTGATCTCGACCTCTGCTCTGTCACCCATGCTGCATATCTGATGCTAAACTGAAAAAGCTGAAGAATGCCCAGACGGGAGTCGCGCACCACGGTGATAGCAAGTCCCGCACCAAGCCCTTACCAGAACGCCATGAGGCGTAAGGGCATCATCCTTGCCGGCGGCAGCGGCACGCGGCTGCACCCGATCACCCAGGCGCTGAGCAAACAGCTGCTGCCGGTCTACGACAAGCCGATGGTTTATTACCCGCTCAGCACCCTGATGCTGGCGGGAATACGCGAGGTGCTGATCATCACCACCCCGGTGGATCAGCCCGCCTTTCAGCGCCTGCTCGGCGATGGCAGCCGTTGGGGCATGTCGATCGAGTACGCCGTACAGCCCAGCCCCGATGGCCTGGCGCAGGCCTTCCTGATCGGCGCCGAGTTTTTGGCGGGCGGGGCGGCGGCGCTGGTGCTGGGCGACAACCTGTTTCACGGGCACGACCTGATCGAGCAACTGCAGGGCAGCAATGGCCACCGGGCTGGAGCCACGGTGTATGCCTATCCGGTGCGGGACCCCGAGCGCTACGGGGTGGTGGCGTTTGACAGC
>CAMBZX010000171.1 GCA_945872185.1 Synechococcus sp. UW140
TTCTGGCGCGATCTCTATGACCACAGCGTCCAGGTGATCGACATGGTGGAAACCGCCCGCGACACGTTGGCCAGCATGCACGACACCTACCTCTCCAGCCTCAGCAACCGCATGAACGAGGTGATGAAGATTCTGACGATCATCTCGACGATTTTCATTCCCCTGACCTTCATCGCCGGCGTCTATGGC
Source organism: Synechococcus sp. UW140 (assembly GCA_945872185.1). GTDB lineage: Bacteria > Cyanobacteriota > Cyanobacteriia > PCC-6307 > Cyanobiaceae > Cyanobium. The sequence continues at coordinate 190 of CAMBZX010000171.1, forward strand.
ATGAACTTCAAGAACATGCCGGAACTGGAGTGGAAAGACGGCTACTTCCTGGTGTTGGCCGTGATGCTGACGATCGGCATCAGCCTGATGGTCTATTTCCGGCGGCGGCACTGGCTCTGATCCCGTCACGATCGGCCCCCCAGCACCAACACCGAGCCGCAGTCCGTCAGAGTGCTGAGGGCCGCCGACCGGCGACGCAGCGAGGAGCGCCTGGGAGTGACCGGTTGCACAGCTCGGCGGAACGATCGTCTTACGGTGGCCGACCAACGCCCTGGAAGCGGGCCCCAGCCCACCCCGCGTCATGCCAGCCCACAACAGATCCACCCCGCAAGCCAGCCCCGAAGAGCTCCTGGTTGAGAAGCTCCGTCGCATCGAAGCGCTCTATGCCCGCGCCGGCACCGATGGCGAACGCCTGGCCGCCCATTTGGCGAAACAACGCATCAAGGCGCGCCTGCAGGATCTGGCCGCCCAGCAGCCGGAGATCGAATATCGCTTTTCGATGTCCGATCAATGGTCTCGCCATCTGTTTGTCGCCTTGATGAGACGCTACGACATTGTTCCCTATCGCTATCACGGGCAACGTCGCACCACCGTGATGGCACGAGTCACCAAGCAGTTTGTCGATGAAACGCTCTGGCCAGAGTTTCAGGACCTGCGACAAACGCTGACGGACTACTTTGACCAGGTGACCGATCGGGTGATTGAACAGGCCCTCGATATCCGAGCCAGTGAGGCAGAGGAGCGGCAGGAACACCAAGCCCTGCCGCCTATGGGATCTCAAGCGCCGTTGTCTTGAAGGCCTCGATGCGCAGCACCGTTCAACGCCGGACTTGATGACATAAGACATCCAGAGATACCGACTGACGTGCCATGGGGCTGGCTCAGAACAGGTGGTTCAGAACAGCTGGCTTAGAACAGCCGGATCAGCATTGAACACGGGTGAAGAATTGGCTCCCAGGCTGCCATCTTTGCAATCTAAATAACACAAAACAAATCCTGACCAGACAGCAAACTGGGCCATCCCCACGCCGCCCAGATCGGGCCAGGGCAGAAACCTGCCCCAGCCATGACCGTGGAGATCGCCGAGATCGCCGGCAAAGCCTCCTGCCTAATCAAGAAATAAATTTAGCAAATGATCTGCGCATCGCTAAGCCCAGCAACTCCGTCAAACGCGATTTCGAAATCAGCGCGTCTGTCCCCATTCAGATCAGCTTGCAGCAGTCCAGACCCAAAACGCAGTTGACCGACCTTGCCACTGAAAGATGCTGTGCCGATCCAGCTGAATGACTGATCGCCAGCCACTTTGCCGTTGGCATCGATTGCCGAAAGGTCAACACAATCCCCCTGAATTGCTTGAAAATCAAAAATCAAGTCTCGGCTACTGGAACCAGGCCTAGAATCACTGACAGACGAGAAAACAAACCTGTCAGACCCAGTGCCGCCACTCATGGTGTCTCTGCCTATGCCACCAGTAATGACATCATTCTCAGCACCACCAGCCAGGTAATCATTGCCAAGATCGCCATGGAGAGAGTCTGTACCACTACCACCATAAAGTCGATCGTTGTCTGCGCCGCCGTACAAGTCATCGCTGCCGCCATCTCCTTGCAGAGAATCCACTCCTTTCCCTCCATAGAGAGAATCATTACCCTCTCCGCCTTCTAGCAAATCATTGCCAAGGTCGCCACTGATGGAATCCTGACCGATGCCGCCATAAAGATGATCATTACCGATGCCGCCGCGATAGTCGTTATCGAGCGAGTCGTCGCCAGATCCCCCTTCAGTTGTTGATGGGCCAGATCCGGGGACGCCTTGCAGATAAGCGGAGCTGACTTTTGTAAAAATGCCGTTGCCACTCAAGTCGCCGTACGTCGTGACCTCTGTTCGTCCGCGCTCTGTTTCGGTCTTGATTAAATTTTTACCATCGCAGGTGTACGACTCATTAGCGCTGATGCGCTCACTCTTCCAGGTGCCATGGTCATACTCCAGCAGGTTCGTTACCGCTCCGTCTGCAAATGTGAACTTCAGAGCATCTTCGAGATTCACGGAAGCCCGATTCACCGATGATTGCCTTGAGCTACTCATGGTCTTTAGTTTGGAAGGACAAGCGGAACGTATCGGTCGGGTCGTGAAGAAGTCGTGAGGCCAAATGGCTGTCCTGCCCTACGGCTTGCAGGCAAGGCCAGGCGGCCAACAAGGAAATCGGCGGGGAACACTCCCTGGAAATTGATGGCGCCTCAATGACGGCGCCGCCGCATTGGCTTGCTCCCAGGCCTGCCAAGGGCCAGATCACCGCCTGCCAGGAGGCCGCGGACCAACGCCACAGCGGAAGACGGTCGCGCCCGGGAGTGGCTTTCACCCTCGGGATAGCTCTGCTCAGAGGGCGGCTGTACTCAGAGACCGGCTGTGCTCAGAAGGTGAGCTGGCCCTGATTCAGCTCACCCCCACCGGCCTGGGAGGACGCGGTGGCGGACACGCGGAGCGGCGCCACTGCCGGTTCATGGCCCGCTGCCGGGAACGACAAGGGATCCTCCCCCACCGATCCCCAGAAACCGTGCTTGAGGACATGGTCCAACCCCAGGCGCAGGCGGTAGCTGGCGTGATCCCCATGGCCGGCCCAGTCGTCGATGCGCGCCGCCAGGGAGCGGCAGGTGGCGAGGTGGCGGGCGGCATGCTTGTAGCGGCTGAAGCGGGCCTGATCGAGACTGAAATCGATCATCGCCCGCAGGCAAAGGGTGGCCGCCAGCGGCTGCTGGCGCTCCAGGGCCTCGGCCACCGGCGAGAGCAATTCGTAGCTGTCGCCATCCAATTCCTCGTGGCGCTCCAAAATCAGCCGGGCGGCCCGGCGCTGATCGGGCCAGAGATGGAGAAAATGCAGCGCCTGCTCAAAGTCGGCGCCAGTGAAGGCCAGATCCAGGGCCCGATCCTCCGCCTCCCCATCTTCAAAAGCGGGCAAGCACTTCAGGTAATCGCGCAGATACTGAATTGAAAGCGAGCGCTCCACCTGGCGCCAGCGCAGGGCCTGGGCTTCCTCCTGGCGCTGGAGCGCCTCGAGGGCGGCGATCCGGGCATCGAGCCACGCGGTCGAGCCGGCCTGGCGCCCGCAGATCTCCGGGTCGGCGGCCTCCAGGATCGCCAGGGCCTCGGCGGCCCGGCCGGCAGCGGTGAGCCGCTCCGCCACCTCAGCCGCGAACACCGGCACCTTCAAGCCCTCAGGGTCATGGTCGCGATACTCGGCCAGATAGGCCTCGGCATCGCCGAGGGCATCGGCGATCTCCAGCATCGCCAGCCTCACGGTGATCAGTGCCGATTCACAGCCCGACTTGCGGCCCCGCAACCCATTCAGCCGCAGGCGCAGCTGCTCCAGACCCGCCAGACCCAGGGCCGGGTGCAGATGCTCGATCAGGTGGTCGAACTGGCCATAGCCGTTGTCGAGCAAGGCCCCGTAGACCTGATCCGCCAGGGCCTCGGGTTTGCCCTGGGCCCGCTCCGCCACCAGCCCCAGATCGGCCGTGGCCTGGTGAAACAGGGGCATCAGGACGCCATCGCTGTCGGCGCAGCGCTCCACCAGCGGCTCCACCAGCTCCAGCAGACTCCAGAGCAGATCCACCGCCAGGGCCGGGTCAGCGCTGGCGATCGGTCCGATGATCGCCTGGCGCTGCTGCTCCAGATCCTTGAGCAGCGCGTCGCACTGGCGCCAGTCGAGGAAGCTGCCGGAGCGGGCGATCGTCGCCAGCCGCTTGCGCACCTCCCGCGCCACATCGGCGGGGCCAGCCTCAGCCGCCAGGGCCAGGCGCAGGCTGCGCTTGGCGGCAGCATTGCCCTGGGACAGGCTGATCAACAGCTCGGCCAGACGCGCCGCCCCCAGGGCCTCGAGGTTCTTGGCATTAAGCGTGGTCTTGCTGGCCATCGCGCTGGATCGCTGGGGCAATCGGGAATCTTCTGCCCCATCCTTGCCTCAATTCGGCCAGCCGTCACCGCAAAGCCTTGGCGAACTCGCGGGACACCGGTCCTCCAGCCGCAGCAACCACACGAACAAAGCAAACAATATTTTAATGATCGTCGAAACGATCGCCGAAACGATCGCCATCCGCCGCAACTCCATCAGCGCAGCCTACAGAAAAAACCTCGAGAGTATGCGGCACTGGAGCAGAGAAAAGGGAATCCATGCCCCTGTCACAACGACAGCAATCGAAGGCACTGAGCGATGTTGCGACCGCCAGTATTCGGCGAAATGGAGCAACAACACGACGTCCAAAAAAAGTTTCCGTGCAAACCCGAAAGCGGGCAAGCACGGAAACCGAGACACTCTGAGATTAGAGAAGAATCAGGGGCCGGAAATCAAGCAAGAGTGAGGATGATTTTCAGATCATTATGATCCCCGTCGCCTCCCCCCTGAATATCCTCAAAACCTACTATACCAGGCTCAAGGTACTTGAAATGATCGTAGCGATCATAGTTGGCAGCCTCAGGACTGAAGAAGGTCTTGCCCGTATTCAAGACGGTGCCATACATGGCGACGAATCCCCCCGTGAACCCTTCAAAGACAACGGTCTCCGTTGCGGATTGATCATCCTGCCGAGAGAGAATGGAACCTGTCACCTGGTTGGAACTGGCCAGGGCAGCCTCGGCATAGCCGGCATCGCCGGCCTTCAGAACCCCACCGGTGACGGGATCGAGCACATCCCCAGCCTGGTTGATGACTAGATAGAAACCCACTGTGGATTCGTAATCAGCCGAGCGAGAAGCCTCGACCGTGGCGGCAATGGAAGTGAAGCCAGTAGAGCCAAAATCAAAGACAAATGGCTGATCAGGACCCTGCAAAGCATTGACTCCCTGCAGTGACTCGCTGTCCTGCTCAAGACGGCTGACCCTCAGAATCTGCCCACCTTCGACAAGGTTGAGCTTGTCGATGGCGCCACCGGTCACACCGTGGGCCTGGACCACGGTGAAGAAGTCGGTGCCGGGGGTGTTGCCGTAGAGCTCCGAAACATCCGTGATACCGCTGCTCTCCCAGGCACCGAGGCTGCCGGCTTCCTTATCAGTCTGACCCTCTGGCAGTGCCGCATCACGGTTCATCACCAAGATGCGCTCGGCATCACCCGTACTGGAATCAACCTTCCAAACAGAAGCCTCCGTCCCCTCAAAGGTGGTCGAGCGGTCTTCGTTCACATAGATGGAGCCATCAGCCGACCAATCCAGGTTGTCCGGGCTGCGCACACCCTGCTGCAGGTTGTCCCCCGCATCACCGTCGTAGAGGTGCTTGAGATCAGCACTCACCGGAGCGGTACCGCCAGCATTGAAGGCCACATCCAGAGTCCAGATCGAACCAAACTTGTCGTCACCAGCCCTGTCATTCTTTCCACCACCTGTGGTGTTGAAGGCAATC
>CAMBZX010000172.1 GCA_945872185.1 Synechococcus sp. UW140
GCCACCCGGGCCGTGAACCTCAAGGCCCTGGGCTGGAAGGCGGGCCTGGGCCTGGCCCTGGCGGTGGGGGAACGCCTGCTGGCGAATGTGCTGCTGCGCTCAGAGCAGGGGGCCGAGGCACTGATGGCCCGTGGCGGCCGTTGGTTGACTCCCGCCAGCCTGCATCAACCCGCCCCATTCGCGGCATTGCCGACTCTGCTGGCGGCTGCCGGCCTGGTGCTGCTGGTGGGACTGCGGGTTCGTCTTGGTGCCGCCTAGGCGATTCAATCCGGAATCCGGCTGGCCGGCCATGGCTCGCGATCGCCAGAGAAACCTGAGCTGCGATCCCGCCGAGATCTGTCTGAGACCACGCTGGACATTGGTCTGGAGCGTTTGCGGACCTGGCGATCCGCACGAACGGGCTACGGGCAACACGCTCCTGGGCGGCTGTTCACCCCAGAGCTGGCTGTGAGCCACTGCGGCCAGCGAAAAACTGGGCCCACCCCAGGACCCAAGCCAGCAGCCTGGATCGATCGCGAAGGCTGTTGAACGGAGGCCCCATGCGGCCGCCTGCAAGCTGGCTCAGATCCGCCGGCCCGACGCCACCGATCCTGGCCGCAGCGGCGTTGGGCCCTTCGCCTCGCCAGGGCCTGCTCCACTCTGGCCCACGGCGATGGCGCTCTGGCCTGAAGGCGGTGGGGTTGAATGGTTCAAGTTCGTCTGGCGATGTGAGTTCCGAGCGCTACCTGAATCACCCGACCTTCGGGATGCTCTATCGGGTTGCCCCCGTAGCGGAGAGCAAGGATCTTTTTGCCACCCTCTACGCCCAGCGGATCTTTTTTCTGGTGACGCTGCAGAGTCGTGGGGCGATGTTCGAGGTGATTCCACTGATGGATGCCCGCCATTTCGCTGAACAAAATCTTGCTCGGGCCCGCCGCGAAAGCCCCGAGGTGTTGGCCCGCTGGCGGCAGCTGTTCGACCAGACCTTCATCTGATGACCAGCGGCGCCCTGGCCGCGCGGCTGGCTGAACTGCGCCGGCAGTTGCCTGGCGGCACCCAGCTGCTGGCCGTCAGCAAAGGCCAGGACGCGACGGCCATCCGCGCGGCGGTGGCCCTGGGGCAGCGCAGCTTCGGTGAGAGCCGGTTGCAGGAAGCACAGGCCAAACAGGAGCAACTCACCGATCTGCCCCCCCTCGATTGGCATTTCATCGGTCGGCTCCAGGCCAACAAAGCCCGGGGAGTGCTGCGCCATTTCGGCACGATCCACTCGGTTGACAGCCTGGAGCTGGCCCAGCGGCTGCAGCGGATTGCCGCCGAAGAAGGCCTGACGCCGGCGGTGCTGTTTCAAGTGAAGCTCAGAGAGGATCCAGCCAAGACCGGCTTCAGTGCCGCCGAGTTCCGCCAGGCCTGGCCAGTGCTGGGCGCCCTGACGCCGCTGCGGCCCGTGGGCCTGATGACCATCGCCCCCCAGGGCCTGACGCTGGAGCAGCGCCGCCAGCTTTTTGCGGAGTGTGCCGATCTGGCCGCCGAGCACGGCCTGGAGCAGCTGTCGATGGGCATGAGTGGCGACTGGCCGGAAGCGGTGGCAGCCGGCAGCACCTGGGTGCGGCTTGGTACCACGTTGTTTGGCACTCGCCCAGGAGCCCAGGCCCCCCAAGGGCCAGAATCGCTGACGAACACCGGTTGAGAGCTTGCCACCGCTGGCGTGGGACGCTATTCAGGTCTGAAGCACCCAATCAGAGGCTATCCGTGTCGTTGTTTTCCCGTCTGCGTGCCGTCGTCTCAGGAGATGACTACCTCGATGGCGAATACGACGACGAGCTCGACTACGACCCTGGTGAGGAGGGCGAGCCCGCCCCCAGCAGTCGCAGCTTCGGCAGCAGCAGCCCTAGCAGCGCTCTGGCTCTGAGCGAACCCTTCGGCAGTGACGACCCCTTCGCCGGCACCAACGTGATCGGCATGCCCGGCCTCTCCACCTCGGCGGTGGAGGTCTGCCTGATGGAGCCCCGCAGCTTTGATGAGATGCCGCGCGCCATCCAGGCCCTGCGGGAGCGCAAGACGGTGATCCTCAATCTCACGATGATGGAGCCCGATCAGGCCCAGCGGGCCGTGGATTTCGTGGCCGGCGGCACCTTCGCCATTGATGGCCATCAGGAGCGGGTGGGCGAGAGCATCTTCCTGTTCGCGCCCAGCTGTGTCACCGTCACCACCGCCGGTGGCGAAGAGTCCGCCTCCCCCACGGTCACCGCCGGCCGCACCCCCCACGAGCCCCAGGATGCCGCCCCGAGTCCCGCCTGGGGCCGCAAGGATGATCTGGTCTGACGACCGGAGCCCTGACACCGCGGAGGCCGCCATCTGCGCAGCTGCTGGCGGCACGACTGCCAGTGAGATCACTGCCGGTGAGACCACACTCGGCGTGATCGGCCTGGGTCGGATGGCCCAGGCCTTGGTGTTGCCTCTGATCGAAGCCGGGCTGCTTGACCGGCAACGGTTGCGGGCTGTGGTGGCCAGCGAGGCCTCGGCCGAACGGCTGCGCCACAGCCATCAGCTGGTGGTGAGCACCGATCCCCTGCAGGCCTGGCAGGCTCCGGTGGTGCTGCTGGCGGTCAAGCCCCAGCAACTGGAGGGGGTGGCCGCGGCCCTGGCTGCGGCCGAGGCCCCGCCCCGCCCGAGGCTGCTGATCTCCGTGCTCGCCGGGGTGACCCTGGCCCGGCTGCAGCGCCTTTTTCCCAGCTGCCTGATCGTGCGGGCGGTGCCCAACACCCCCTGCCTGGTGCGGGCGGGGCTCACCGGCCTGGCCTGGGGTGAGGGCCTCAGTGCCGCACAGAAGGAATGGGTTCAGCAGCTATTTGCCCGGGTGGGGGAAGTGCTGGAGCTGCCTGAGCCCCAGCTCGATGGCTTCCTGGCCCTCACCTCCTCCGGTCCCGCCTTCGTGGCCCTGGTGGCGGAAGCCATGGCCGATGGCGCCGTGGCGGCTGGCTTGCCCAGGTCCCTGGCCCAGCATCTGGCCCATCGCACCCTGGCGGGTACCGCCGCTTTGTTGCACGAGCGGGAACTCCATCCCGGCCAGCTCAAGGACATGGTGACCAGCCCGGCCGGCACCACGATCGCCGGACTGCGGCATCTGGAGCGAGCCGGGCTGCGCTCGGCCCTGATCGAGGCGGTATTGGCGGCGGCAGATCGCAGCCGCGAGCTGGCCGGAGAAGCGGCTGAACAACCGGTCTCGGCCCGGGTTGACCACTTCCTCACCAGCCAGCAACCCAGTGTTCAGCGGCTTGGATAGGGCCGGCAAATACTGCTCAGGGCTTCGCCAGGATTTTTCAGCCGTCTCCCAAGCCGCGGTTCGGGACCCTGAACCTGCCTGGGCTGCGTCGCTGGCAGCGCCAGCAGCCTTCTCAACTGCCAGCAGCCTTGTCACCAGCAAGCTTGTCACCAGCAGCCTTGGCGGCGCCGAGCCGGGGCTCCTGGCCGGCCAGGAGGCGCTGCAGGTTGCTGCGATGGCGCCACACCACCAGCACGGTGGTGAGCACCGCCAGCAGCAGGTAAGCGGGCCGCAGGCCGTTGCCGCCAAACCAGGCCAGCATCAGCGCTGGCAAGGAGAGGGCCGCCACCACGCTGGAGAGCGAAACGATGCGGCTGCAGGTGAGCAGGGCCAGAAAGATGCCGAAGCAAGCCAGGCCCACGGGCCAGGTGAGGCCCAGCAGCATGCCCAGGCCGGTGGCAACCGCCTTGCCGCCCTTCCAGCCCAGCCACAGCGGCCAGATGTGACCCGCCAGGGCCGCCAGGCCGGCGGCCACCACCCACCAGTCGCTGCCGGCGTCGAAGCCGAGCGGCTGCGGCTGCAGCAGGGCCTTGGCCAGCAGCACCGCCAGGCTGCCCTTCAGCACATCCACCACAAACACCGCTAAAGCCGGCCCCTTGCCCAGCACCCGCAGCACGTTGGTGGCGCCGGTGGAGCCCGAACCCTCCTGGCGGATATCGAGACCGGCCAGCCAGCGGCCCGCCAGCCAGCCGCTGGGGATCGAGCCGAGCAGATAGCCGGCCACCAGTACGAGGAGGTTCAGCAGCATGGGCAGGTGGTGAGCAGGCTTGGGAAATGGGAGAGGGGATGAGGCGGCCCCGGGGCCAGACTGGATGGCGTTGGTGGCACCGTCGTTGGCCGCCGGGCTGAGGCAACGCTGGTTGGAAGGGCCGTGATGTTGGCAACCTTTGGGCTGGCAACCTTTGGGCTGGCAACAGTTGGGCTGGCGGCAGTTGGGTTGGTGGCAGTTGGGTTGGTGGCGGCAGCGGTGGCCTGGGACTTCCGTTTCGGCGATCAGCTTGCCTGAGGGCAAGCCTTCCGGGCGGCATCACGGCCGGCACTGCCGGGTGCTCTGGGACGGGTCAGGGCTGAGCAGCGAACTCCCCAGCCCTGGTGGAGGCTTGGCTCTGGCATGAGGGGGCTGGATCGGGGGCTGGCAAGCAGTGGGTTGGGCTGACGTGATGCCAGGTCCCTGGCTTGGCACCCGGCTCAGCCCTGATGCCGGCCTCAGTAGAGATCTTCATCGAGCACGAGCTCGTCGGGGCCGGCGGCGAAGGCCAGCCACAGGGGGAATTGCAGCAAGGGAATGTCCACCACCCGCTCGGCGGCATCGATGACGATGAACGGCAGCTCGCCCCGTTCCTCCAGTCGATCGGCCCGCTCGATCGCCGCCTCGGAACGCTCGAACAGCACGATGCCGCTGCTGGGGCCGAAGTCGTCGCGGCTGAGGCCGAGGCAATCCTGCAGGCCGCGACGCCATTCCCCCAGCCGCTCCGGCTGGCCGGCGAGCACCAGGGTCTGGAAGCGATCGCCGTAGAGCTCGCCGAGGATGGCGATGGCGGCGGCGGCGATCAGCACGTTGCGATTGCGACTGCCGCTGCTGGACTGGGCCCCCCGGCCCCCCTGGCCGAGAAACCAGTCGTCCAGCAGGCTGGCGCCGGCGGGCTCCAGGGTGCGCCGCAGCTTCCAGGGATCGGCGTTGAAATCCGGCTGGCCGCCGTAGCGCTTCAGCAGCCTGCGGATCAGGGCCTCGTCCTGGCTGAACAGCCCGGCGGCAGCTGGCGGCGAGATGGCCGGTGGGCTGGCGGCAGCCTGCTTGTCGAGCGGCGAAGGCTGCACCAACACCGGCTGGGCCACCAGCTCAATCTGCTCGGCGGCCACGGCCAGATCCTGAAGCGCCCCCACCAGGTACTCCTGGAAGCCTTTCACCCGGCGGGCGATGCCATCGGACTGGCCACTGAAGCTGCTGGCGATCTGCTTCTGAATCTGGGTGCGCCGTTGCTCCAGGCCAGCGATCTCCTGCTCCAGGGACAGACGCCGCTGGCTCAGGTCACGCAGGAGCAGCTCCAGCAGCGCCTCGCGGGCCTGGCCAGCGGCAGCGCTCGTTTCCATCGCGCTGGCTGGTGAGGCGCTGGCGACTGGGGCGTTGGCGGCTGGGGCAATAGAAGCTGAGGCAATTGAGACTGCCACGTCTGCAGACTCCCCCGGGGCCGCTGGATCGCCCGACTCCATGGGCAAGGCCTTCGCGGCTGATTCACTCCAATCCGTTGGCTCG
>CAMBZX010000173.1 GCA_945872185.1 Synechococcus sp. UW140
GCGAAGGTGGTTCCGGTGAGCCAGCCACCCAGTGCCAGATAGGCGGTGGGGAAGAGCAGCAGACCGGACCACCCCACAAAAACGAAGCGGTCGCGCTTGAGCCAGTCGTCGAGGATGTCGAACCATCCGCGAGCGGCAGGAGCGCGCCCAACTGCGATCGTCATGAGAGTGCTTAACGATGCGTTACACAGCCACTGTACGGGTCATGGGGCGTTAGTGCGGACCGCCTTCGCCCGGGATGGGCTGAATGAGTAAAAGTGCCTACGGCGAACCCGTGCTCGCCGGTGATTCGCCAGAGTGGGCTGCCCACCGCCGCCTCCGGCCGGCGATCGCGTCACCAAATCCCCAACCATGTACGTCGTCGAGCTCTCCCTTCGGCTCAGCCCCATGCCCATCGCCGTGGAGCGCAAGGAGCTCGAAGCGGCTCAGGCGCTCTTCGCAGAGGTGCGTCAGGCGATTGAAAGCGGCCATCCCAAGGTTTTCGACCTCAGCTGCGAAAAGGACGAGCACAAACAGGTGAGCCTGCTCAGCAGTGAGATCCTCGCCGTGCAGACCTATGAAAAGTCGGCCGGCGGTGGCGGTGGCAAACGGCCCGGCTTCAGCCTCGAGAGTTGAGCGCCTCCCAACCCCGGCCCCAAGGGGGCCCAGCCAGCGTCATGCCCCCCGCGCTCGTCCTCGACAGCCTGGACTTCGCCTGGCCCGGGGGCAAAACGGCCCTACGCGGCTGTGGGCTGCGGATCGAGCGGCCGGGGCTGTGGATGTTGGTGGGCAGCAATGGCAGTGGCAAAAGCACCCTGCTGCGGTTGATCGCCGGCCTGCTGCAGCCCTGCAGCGGAGCGATTCACACCCAGCTCAAACCCGCCTTGGTGTTCCAGAACCCCGATCACCAGCTGCTGCTGCCCAGCTGCGCCAGCGATCTGCAACTGGGCCTGCCCGAGCAGCTCTCCGCCGCCCAGCGCCAGGCACGGGTGGAACTGGCCCTGGAGCAGGTGGGGCTGGCCGGAATGGGGGCGCGGCCGATCCACACCCTCAGCGGCGGCCAGAAGCAAAGGCTGGCGATTGCCGGCGCCCTGGCCACCGACGCGGAGCTGCTGCTGCTCGATGAACCCACCGCCCTGCTGGATCCCACCAGCCAGCAGGAGGTGATCACGTTGATCCGCAGACTCTGCAGCCGTGCCGAGGCCCCGCTGACGGCCCTGTGGATCACCCATCGGCTGGAGGAACTCGACCATTGCGATGGGGCCGCCCGCATGGACGCCGGTCGCATCGGCCCCTGGCAGAGCGGCGCCGCTTTACGGGTCGGCCTCACCCCCTTGCCCACTGGACGGGCTGAAAGGTAAGGTCGCTAGCGATCCGGTTCCAGCCGGTTCATTCCTCGGTAGCTCAGTGGTAGAGCGGTCGGCTGTTAACCGATTGGTCGCAGGTTCGAATCCCGCCCGGGGAGTTTCATCCATTCACAGCCAGGTCAACAGGCCTGCCCATCGCCTCAGGGGCCGTTGTCGGACCTCGCCAGGGTGAGCCGGCCCTTGGCCCCGCCAACTGCGCCCTGGGCCTTCGATCAAACCAGCCAGCGCACCTCGGCCTGCCCACCGGCTCAAGGCCCAGAAGCAGAGAGCTGCAGCCCGGGGACGAACAGCGCCGCAAGCCCGAGGTGAAACGGCCAGCCAATGCAACAAATTCCGGCGAAAAAAACCTGAAGATTTCCGCGACGCAGCTTGCCGCAGGCTGCTGATTTTTCCAGTCCTGGCAAGGCATCTGATCGCCCAGCCTCGCCTGAGCAGCGGCGACCGGCCAGCCGGGCGCCGCACCCGAAACCGCCGCAGGGGAAGCGATGGGGGGGGCGTCAACATTAAGAATGGCGCCCTGTTCCGTTGTCGCGGTAAGGAGTACCGCGGCCGGGGAGCCACATTCGAGCGCTCCCTGCGTACCCGCCGACCGCCATGAAGCCCTGCATCCTGCTGATCGAAGACGACGGCGACATGCGCGAGCTGGTGGCTGGTCACCTTGAGCACGGCGGCTTCGATGTGCAGCGGGCCGATGACGGCATCAAGGGCCAGGCCCTGGCTCTGCAGTACGGGCCGGACGTGATCCTGCTGGATCTGATGCTGCCGAAAGTGGATGGCCTCACCCTCTGTCAGCGCCTGCGCCGCGATGAGCGCACCGCCAAGATCCCGATCCTGATGCTCACCGCCCTGGGCAGCACCAAGGACAAGGTGAGTGGCTTCAACTCCGGCGCCGACGACTACCTGGCCAAGCCCTTCGATCTCGAGGAGCTGATGGTCCGGGTCAAGGCCCTGCTGCGGCGCTCGGAGCGGGCGCCGCTCTCCAGCAAGCACAACGAGATCCTCAGTTACGGCAGCCTCACCCTGGTGCCAGAGCGCTTTGAGGCCATCTGGTTCGACCAGCCGGTGCGACTCACCCATCTCGAGTTTGAACTGCTCCACTGCCTGCTGCAGCGCCATGGCCAGACCGTGGCCCCCTCGCTGATCCTTAAGGAAGTGTGGGGTTACGAGCCCGACGACGACATCGAAACCATCCGGGTCCACGTGCGCCATCTGCGCACCAAGCTCGAGCCCGATCCGCGCAAACCGCGCTTCATCAAAACCGTCTACGGCGCCGGCTACTGCCTGGAGCTGCCCACCGGTGACCAACTGGCCACCCTGGAGCGGCTGATGCGCGATGCCCGCGACGCCCGCGTCAAGGCCAGCTCCGGCGTTGCCGGCGACGGCAGCGAAGCGGCCTGAACTTCAGACCCCGATCCCAGCCAGCTCCAGCAGGGCCACCTCCCAGGCCAGACGGGGCTGGACATAGGCGCGCAGTTGGGAGCGCAACCGCTCCAGCCGTTGCAGAGCCACCCCGGGGCCCTGCCGTCGCCAGAGGGCCAGCTGCCACCAGTTGAGCAGCCACAGCTGTTGCTCAGCGTCGAGGGCCTCGCTGAGATCCCTGGCCAGGCCCAGGGCCGTGAGCGGATCGCGATCCAACGCCAACAGCCGCTCGGCCAGGCCCTCCGGCAACTCCCGCCATTGGCGGCGATGGTCGAGCAAAGCTCCGGGGGAACCCGCTGCCAGCTCCAGCAGTTCAGGGGGATCGGGTCTCGGCGGCGGCGGCTCGCCAGCAGCAAGCTCGGCCTCGGCCAAGCCCTCGCTGGCCATGGCGCCAGAGGTGGCCACGGACTTCGCCGACGCTTTCTTGCCAGCGGCTTTCCCGGGCGAAGCTTTTTTCGGCAGGGCTGTCTCGGCAACGGCTACGGGGGGCGCCACCGCCGGCAGGCCCGCCAGCACCTGGCCCACCAGCTGAGTGGAAAGGCGCACGAAGGGAATCTGCTGGCAGCGGGAACGGATCGTGCTGAGCAACTGGTCTGGCGCGGCGCTGATCAGGATCAGCATCCCCGTACCAGGCTCTTCGAGGGTCTTGAGCAAGGCATTGGCGGCCCCCTCGGCCATGGCCTCGGCTCCCTCCAGCACCGCCAGGCCCCCCGGAGCCTCCACCGGATGGCGGGCCAGAAAACGGGTCAATTCGCGGATCTGCTCCAGACGGATCTGGGGGGCACTGCGGCGATTCACCCCTTCCGCCAGGGCCTCGGCGCTGCTCAGCAGCCGGCCCTGATGCTGATACGTGGGCTGAACCCAGAGCAGATCGGGATGGTTCCCCTGGCCCAGACGGCGACGCAGGCTCGGCAGTCCCGAACGCCAGGCCTCGGGCCCGGCCACCACCCCCTCCAGGAAACGCAGGGCCGCCAGCCGCCGACCAACCCCATCGGCCCCTGCAAACAGATAGGCCGGCGCAATCCGGCGGCGCTCCAGGGCGGCCTCCAGCAGCGCCACGGCCCGGGGCTGGCCCAGCAGATCGGCGAACAGCTCAGCCATTCAGGCGCCATCCCCCGTCAGCACCGAGGTCCCCTCCGCAACGGGGCCCCAGGACGGCGAGACCGGATCGGAACCGCCGCAGCCGAACCGGGCCTCCAGCAGGCTGCAGCAGGCAGCCGTCACCTCGAGCGCCGGGAGGCTGGCATCGAGCCTGGGCCAGCCCCGCTGCGCCGCCAGTTGGCCGAAACCGGCAGCGACCCGGGCCAGGAAAGCCTCGCCACTCGCCTCAATGCGGTCGGCGGCCCTGCCCTGGCGGCGCTGCAGCGACAGCGCCAGCGGCAGATCGAGCCAGAGGGTGAGGTCGGCGCGCAGGCCGGCGGTGGCGATCGCCTCCAGCTGGGCGATCAAGGCCAGCGACAGGCCGCGGCCATAGCCCTGATAGGCGGCTGTGGAGCCGGCGAAGCGATCACAGAGCACCCAGTGGCCAGCGGCCAGGGCCGGCCGGATCGTGGCCTCCACATGCTGGGCCCGATCGGCGGCATAGAGCAGCAGCTCTGCCGTGGGGCAGGGGGCCGCCGCCTCGGGCGGATGCAGCAGCAGGCCTCGCAGAGCCTGGCCCAGGGCCGTCCCCCCAGGCTCCCGGCTCACCAGCAGCTGGGCGCCCGCCGGCAGCAGGCCACTGGCGGGCAACCACTGGCGCAGCGCTTCGAGCTGGGTGGTCTTGCCGCAGCCATCAATGCCCTCAAGCACCAGGAAGCGACCCGGCAGGGGATGACTGGCGGCAGGCTCAGCGAGGCTCAAGCCGACGGACTCCGGTGGCGGCGGCGGCCATCCTGAAGCAACAGGGCATTGAGCACCACGGTGATCGAACTCAGGGCCATCAACAAGGCGGCCAGCGGCGGCGTAAGCAGCAGGTTGAAGCGCGGCAGCAGCGCCCCAGCCGCAATCGGTAACACGATCAGGTTGTAGCCGAAGGCCCAGGCCAGGTTCTGGCGCACCTTGGCCATGGTGCGGGCGGCGATCTCCAGGGCGTCATCGAGCCCCTGGATGCGATCGCCCATCACCACCAGGGAGGCGCTCTCCTGGGCGATCTGGGTGCCGGTGCCGACGGCCACGCCCAGATCGGCCGCCGCCAGGGCCGGGGCATCGTTGATGCCATCCCCCACCATCGCCACCGCGCCACCCAAGCGCTTCTGGGCCAGGATCCGCTCCAGCTTCTGCTCCGGCCGCAGCTCCCAGGCCAGCTCGTCGTCGGCCAGGCCCAGGAGCCCGCCCAGCCGGCGCACGCTGGCCTCGCGATCACCGCTCAGCAACCCCAGATGCAGGCCGCGCTGGCGCAGGGCCTTGAGGGTGGCCGCCGCATCCTGGCGGGGACTGTCCTGCACAGCCACCAGACCCAGCAGTTGGCCGGCTTCGGCCACCGCCAGCACGGTGGCCCCACCGGCTTCGAGGGCCTCCTGGCGCTGGCGGGCCCGATCGCTGACCGGCACCTCGCAGGCGTCCAGCCAGGCGAGGCGGCCCACCAGCAGGCTGGGCGGTCCAGCGGCAGCAGCGGACGCCTGCCAGCCCTGCAGGCCTTCACCCACCACCGTGCGGCACTCGCCCAGGGGCAACAGCGGCAGCTGGCGCCGCTGGGCCTCCTGCAACAGGGCATGGGCGAGGGGATGGCGGCTCTGCTGTTCCAGGCTGGCGGCCAGCTGCACCAGCCGA
>CAMBZX010000174.1 GCA_945872185.1 Synechococcus sp. UW140
GGAGCGCTGCCATCACCGCTCCGGCTGGATCGTGCTCACCGGTCGCGACGGTCATGGGCGCTGCCGGCGCTGGCAGGAGGCGCTGGGTTGGCCGGTGCTGGTTCAGGAACAGGAGGCCTATCTGCTGCCCGGTGTGGCTTTGCTCACCACGTTTGCGATGGATTGGACGCTGTCCCAGGGGGTGCGCCTGCTGTGGACACCGGGACCGAGTCCCGGCGCCTGCGTCGTGCATGTGCGCCTCACCGCTGACGCCATCAGCACGGGGAGCGGCGTTGCCGCTGGCGGCGGGCTGGTGGATGGGTTGTTCTGTGGTCGGCTGCTGGTGCCGCTGGCACCCCAGCAGCTCGCTCCCCTGCGGCGGCGCAGCTGTTTTCACTGGCCCCGACAGCTGCGCAGTGTCGAAAAGCTGCGCCAATGGCTGCCCCCAGGCTCCCCCGACTGGATCGCCAGTGGTGCCGGTCTGGGGGCGCTGCAGGGGGAGAAACTCGTGTCCGCAGGAGCCGATGTCCTGGCCCGTCTGGATCTGGTTCAGGCCCTCCAGCAGCCCGATCCGGGCTTGTCCAGTTGACCGGATCACCGGGCTGCGGAGGGTGGTTTTGGCCCCCGCGGATGGCTCTGAAGGCCAGAACCATTGCGATCAGCGGTTTTCTCGGTTGCAGCCCTGTGGCAACCTCCATACGATTGGCGCGCTGAATCCAACAGGCGGTCGGGGATTTCTCCGCACCGCTGCCCAGCGGCCACCGCATCCCCGACACCACTCCCGATACCCCCGCACGACCGGAGGCACTTCCGTCCAATGAACAAAGCTGATCTCGTCAACCTCGTTGCCGCCCGCACCGAGCTCACCAAAACCGACGTCTCCCTCGTGGTTGACGCCGCCATTGAAACCATCATCGATTCGGTGGTGGAGGGCAAGAAGGTTTCGATCCTGGGCTTCGGCTCCTTCGAACCCCGTGACCGCTCCGAGCGTCAGGGTCTCAATCCCAAGACCGGTGAAAAGATCGCCATTCCCGCCAAGCGTGTTCCCGCCTTTACGGCCGGCAAACTGTTCAAGGACCGGGTGCAGGGCTGAACCCTGATGTTGGGTTTGGCGATGAACGAGCCCACCCACTCTGGCGGTCCCGCAGGGGACCGCTTTTTTTATGGGGCCCAACTGGGCGCCGACCAGCCTCTGCGTGGGGCGATCCAGGCCGGCATGCCCCGGCATCTGCAGGAGTTGTTCCAGGCGGGCCTGACCCGGCGGCAGCAGGGCTATCGCGGCCGCTTCGCCCCCTCCCCCACCGGCGATCTGCACCGGGGCAATCTGCGTACGGCGCTGCTGAGCTGGCTCCATGCCCGGATCCAGGGGGGCGAATGGCTGCTGCGACTCGATGATCTTGATCAACCCCGCAACCGCCCGGGGGCAGCAGCCCGGATCCAGGCCGATCTGCAGTGGCTCGGGCTGGACTGGGATGGCCCGCCGCTGCTGCAGAGCCGCCGTCGGGGTCTCTACGCCAGTGTTCTGTCGTCGTTGCGCCGCGGCGGCAGCCTCTACCCCTGTGCCTGCAGCCGCCGGCTGCTGGCCGATATTTCAGCGCCCCACGGGGCGCTGACGGTGTATCCCGGCTTCTGCCGCCAGAAAACCCTGGGTTGGGGCCCGAGCCAGGGCCGACTGCCCAGTTGGCGCCTGCGATTGCCTGATGCGGCCATCCGCTGGCCGGAGGTTTCCCCTTGGCCGGGCTGTCTCGAGGGCGCCACCGAGGTGGGCGATGTGGTGCTGCGCCGCGCCGATGGCCTGGTGGCCTATCACCTGGCCACGGCAGTGGATGAGCTCAGCCTGGGCATCACGACGGTGGTGCGGGGCGATGATCTCTGGGCTTCCACAGGCGCCCAGGTGGCCCTGATGGCGGTGCTGGGGGCTGGGCCACCGCGCTATTGGCATGTGCCGCTCTGGCGCGATCCCCAGGGCCAGCGCCTCAGCAAGCGCGCTGCCGCCGAGGGCCTTGAAGGCCTCAGGCAGGGCGGTGGCGATGGCGCGGCCGTGATCGGGCTTCTAGCCGCCAGCCTCGGGTTGGTGCCCGGCGGCAGCCGCCTCAGCGCCCGGGAGCTGTGTCAGCAACTGCAGATGTCGGATCTGATCGCCACAGTTCACGCAGAGCCAACCCCGATCCAGCCAGGCCCAAAGGCTGGCGAGGCTTAAGGAAAGTTCCTGGATCGGGACGGGGTTTTGGCGCCACAGTGTGGAGACCAGAACACGACCTTGTCAGGGCTTCCTTCCATGACCATTCCCCAGCTGACTGCGCCTGCGATCGGCAACGGCAATCGCAACAGCAGCTCCGATTGCCGGCTTGCTGCCAGCAACCGTGTCAGCAGTGGCGCCAGTGGCGCAGCAGCCTGCAACCGCTGCGGCGGCAGCGGCAAGCTGCGGCTCGGTGATCAGCGCTACCGCACCTGCCTGGAATGTCTTGGCCAGGGCCAGCTGCTGCGACCGGCTTCGAACACCCTGTTCGTGCCCAGGATCAGCGTTGCTGCTTCTGCTTCTGCCGCAGGATGAAGAAGGCGGTGGTGGCCACGACGGCAGCCAGGGGTGCTGCCGTGAGCAGCAGCAGGATCACAGCGGTCCAATCGGTGTACATCCCTGCAGTGCTGAAAGCCTTGCCATCATCCCAGCAGGCCTCCCTTCCCTTCCGATGACCAAGCGATTGCCCCAGCCTTTCCAGCCGGGAGTGCTGTTCACCCTTCTGGTGCTGTTGGCGGCAGGTCCGGCCGCAGTCAGGGCGGGCATTCAGTTCGAGAACTGTGTCAACGGCTCAGACGGTTCCATCAGCTGCGACACGGTGCCCACGGGCAACACCTACCTCAATGACAAGGATGCCCAGTACGGCCTGCTTCAGAATGCCAGTCCCGGTTGGAGTGAATTCGATCCTTACGAGGGCGACAACGAAGAATTCGGCGATGCTGATTTCTGAGGCCTGCGCTTGATGTCGTTAAGGATTGGGCCATGCGCGGCTTGCGGCTGAAGGCGCGCCAGCGTTCTACGGTTGCTGTATCTGGTTCGGCGACTGCACCCGACTGACTTCATGCATTTCTGGGCCCCTGAAATCGATCCTGCCCATCCGTTGGAGTGCACCCAGGCTGAACGTTATGTACTGCGGCGAATTGTCGGTGGGGCATACCTCGCCATTGCCGCCGATGATCAGCGCCTGCTGGATGTGGAGCAGCTGGATCGCGCCCATTTCTTCCACACCCATGACGCGGCTCTGCGGGCTGCTGGCGAGCTCAAGCGCCTGGGCCTTGGTTGGGTTGATGTGGTGAAAATCGAATGAAGGGGGCGACGGCTTTCCGTACGCGATTCAGGTCTTCGATCGTGAAGGCCTGCAGGGCAACCTGATGCAATCTCGATAGTGTCAAGACAGCCCTTCAGACAGTCGCTGTCTCGCCATGAAACGCCACCATCTGCGCACGCTGCAGGCTCTCTATGCCCATCCCCTCCAGCATGGAGTGCGGGTGGCGAAGGTGGAAGCCCTCTTCCGTTCCCTGGGTGCAACTGTCACCGAGCTGAGTGACCGGCGTCTGCGCTTGCAGATGCCCGCAGGTCAGGAAACCTGGATTCATACCAGCTGTGGCCTGCGGCAGCCCGATCTTGATGCAGAAGCGGTGATGCGCATTCGCCATCTGTTGCAGGAAGCCGGCGTCAGCCCCGAGCACCCGGAGGCCGATGGACCTGCCCCCAGAGGCGATCAAAGTCGTCGCCTGATTCTGCATCTTGACCATCGCCACACCGATGTGTTCCGCCTGGAGGGAGAGGAGGTGGAGCACGCCGTTCTCAAGCCCCATGGCATCTGGGGTACCGATCAGAATCTCAGCCATCGCCATGATCGCGATCAGGCCGGGCAGAGGGCACCTGTCGATCACGATTACCTGGCCCGAATCGCCGCCGCCATCGCTGAGGCCGATGTCGTGCTGTTGCTGGGCCATGGTCGGGGTGCCAATGACATGCGTCAGTTGGTGCTCCACGATCTGGAAACCCACCATCGCGAGCTGGTGGATCGGATTGTTGGGATCGAAACTCTGGATGACGGCGGCCTCAGTCCTGAGGCGCTGCTGGCCATTGCCCGGGAGTATTTCGGCAATCTGCCCCACCGGAGGCCGGTGATTGCGGCGGGGCAGGCAGTCACTTAATCCTGACAAACCCTGAACCGCTTGGCTGGCTTGCCTGGCAGGTTGGCCTGGGATTGGGGTGGCAAGTCCCTGGTCGGGCTGTAAGGTTGGCAGCGGTTGTTTTCCTACCTTTCATCATGCTGACAGGCTCTGATCTACTGGCCAAAGTCAAGGAGCTTGGCGAGTCCTCCAAGTCCGATCTTGTGCGTAGCGCTGGCTACGTGAGTGTCAAGAAGGATGGTTCAGAGCGGCTGAACTTCACAGCCTTCTATGAGGCGCTGCTTGAGGCCAAGGGTGTCAGCCTTGGTGATGGGGGTGGCAAGTCGGTGGGCAAAGCGGGGCGCAAGCTCAGCTACACGGCCACTGTGCAGGGCAATGGCAATCTGCTGGTGGGTAAGGCCTACACCGCCATGCTCGATCTCCAGCCCGGTGACGAGTTCGAGATCAAGCTGGGTCGCAAGCAGATCCGCCTGTTGCCCGCTGGTACTGATGACGAGGAGTGAAGCTGAACGGCCAGTCAGTGACAAGGTCTCGACCGGTTAATCGGCTGCTGATTCAGCGTCCAGAGCCGCGGTAGCCGCAATCCTGTCTTGTTCAGAAATCGGTCCAATGTCGGGGCTGCCCGGAGCTTCGCTGGATGGTCAGGCCCTTACGGCGACCGTATTCTGAGGGTTCCAAACGTCTGAGCCGGGGGGTAGCGGTTTATCCCGCTACCCCCTCCCCATTTCAAGCGGAAAGCCGCATGGTTCCGGTTCTGCTGGCTCCAATCTCTGGAGCTTCGCTTTCAGCTCAGTGCCACGCGCTCGGGCAGGGCCTCCCAGGCCTTCAGCTCCAAGACAAAGGCACTGTGGCGCTGAATCGCCTGATCGACAAATAATGCTGTGCGCACGCTGACGCCTGGATCAAGCAGAAACTTGTACATCGCGATCGCTGTGGTGAGGCAGCGCAGGGCTGCCAGCTGCAGATCACGGCGGGCGTCGATCAGTGGGTAGTCGTGCACTCCATGGTTCAGGAGGGTGCCATGCCAGATGCTGAGGAGTTCGTCGAGATGGCCATGGCGCTGCAGGATCGGTTCGCTGCCGCCAATCAGGAAGGCGATATCCATGCTGGCCAGGCTGCGGCAGGCCCAGGACCAGTCGATGATGGTGGCGCTCGGGGCTGTGTCCAGCCCACCGAACAGCAGGTTGTCGGCGCGTAGATCCCCATGGACCAGGGTCCAGGGGCGTTCAGATAAGGCCGTGTCAATGGCATCTCCCTGCTCCAGAACGGCTCGAAAGATCTTGGTGGCCGTCACCCCGAGGCGCACGTCGTAATTCTCGAAAAACGGCTCGATCAAATCCGCTTGCGGCCGTTGGAACCAGAA
>CAMBZX010000175.1 GCA_945872185.1 Synechococcus sp. UW140
TTTTGCTCATCTTGCTGCGGCCGTCGGTGAGACTCATCACCCGGGCGCCTTCTTTGAGAATTAAGGGTTGGGGCACCTTGAGAATCGGGATCGGTTCACCAGCGCTGTCCCGGGAAGCGAAGCGGGCGTTGATTCGCTGTTGGGCGATGTCGCGAGCCAGTTCGAGATGTTGTTTCTGGTCTTCGCCCACCGGCACCCGATCCGCGTCATAGAGCAGGATGTCGGCCGCCATCAGCACGGGGTAGTCGAGCAGACCGGCCGACACGTCGGCCCCCTGTTTCACGGCCTTCTCCTTGAACTGGATCATGCGCTCCAGCCAGTTCAACGGCGTCACGCAGTTCAGCAACCAACAGAGTTCGCTGTGGGCGCTGACATGGCTCTGAACAAAGATCGTGGCCTGCTGGGGATCAATGCCACAGGCGAGATACAGGGCTGCCGTGCTGAGGGTGTCCTCCGCCAACCGCTCCGGCTGATGGGGCACCGTGATCGCATGCAGATCAACGACACAGAAAAAGGTGTCGTGGTCGCTCTGCAGGGCGACCCAGTTGCGGATGGCGCCGAGCCAGTTGCCGAGATGCAAGGCCCCGGTGGGTTGAACCCCGGAAAGCACCCGCGGCCGCTCGCTTGATCTGGCGCCACCAGCAGGGCTGGCGCTGGCAACGGGCACTGAGCTGGCAACGGGCACTGACATTGCGCTGACTTGTTCAGGCGTCGCCGGGGCTCACCGCGGCGGCATCGGCCTCCGGGCTGGCCGAGGGGCTGCTCGCCGAATCGCTGCTGGGAGTGGCCTGCTCTGGAGCAGCCGACTCCGGTTCGGACGGCGTGGGGCTGCCGCCGACTTCATGCAGGCTGGCCTCAACGCCGGCCGCTTCAGCGCCTGGCGCCATGCTGGCTGAGGCTTCGGTGTCGGCTGGTTCCGAGGCTTCTGGGTCTGCGGCAGCCGGCTCAACACTGGCCGGTGCCGGCCGGCTGGGTCTGGCGAAGGGATCGATCCGCTGGCTGCGGCCGCCGCCGCCAACCTGACGGCGTCCCTCACTGCGGCGGCCATCCCGTTCCCCGCCGCCACCGCCACTGACGCCACCGCCACTGGCTTCACTGGCTTCACTGGCGCCGGCGCCACGGGAAGCAGAAGGCCGTTGGTCGCCCTGGGCGCGCTGCTGGGCCACCAGGTCCTGCAGTTGGCCCGCTTCCAATTGTTGGGCCAGGGTGCGCAAAGCAAAGCCGAGCACCGCCACGGTGGAGCGCAGTCCGAAAGCTTCCTGCAGAGCTCTGGCGGCCTGCAGCTCGTTATCGCTCAGGCGGATGCGGAAGCCACCGGTATCGCGCTGGCCCCCATGGGGTTGGCCGCCTTCCCGTTGGCCGCCTTCGCGCGAGCCCCGATCCCGACGACCGCGGCCCGAGTCCTCGGAACCAGCGTTGGACTGGGGAGTGTTGGAGTCGTCGGCCATGCCCGCAGCACGCATTCAGGCGCAAGTGTGGCGCATCGACCGACGGGCGGGATCTCCTTCGGCGTGAAGCCAGTGCAGACCATGCTGACTGGCCGCCGGGATCGCCGCTCGGGCCAGCACCAGTAGCGGCAGGGGCCGGTGTCCCTGGCCCTGAAAGCGCAGGCGGTACTCCTGCACCAGGGCGAGATAGCGCTCCAGGGTCCAGCCCTGGTTGCCCCGCTCCTGGGCCAGCCAGAAGCGCTGCAGTGCTTCACGACAGGCCTCACTGCCGAACTCGTGCCAGCACTGCTGCTGGGCCTGCCATCCCTGCAGGCCTGCCGCCAGCAGCTCGCGGTAGCGACCCAACTCGGGAGCATCGCGGCTGGCATCGGGGGGAAGCCGGAAGGCCAGCTGATCGATGCGCACGCTGTCCAGCCGCAGCCAGCAGCGATCGAGCAGCAGCACTGGCAATCCGCCATGCCAACGCTGTTCCTGCTGTTGCTGGGCCAGACAACGTTGCAACTCCTCCCTCTGGTGAGGTCGCAGGCACATCAGGGCATCAACCATCAAGCCTTGAGCCTCCGAACAGGACGCCGTACGCCCCTGCAGGCTATGGGGCCGAAGCAATGGCGGAAGGTGTCGCCCGTGGCACCGGGTTGGTGCGGCTCCCATCAACTGAGCTAAACAGGCACAGCCCCCGGCGCCCCCCGTGACCCGCTCGGATTCCAGTCTTGGCCCCGTGGCCCTTCACGCCCAGGTCGATGCCCTCCAGGCCCAACCCGAGGGCGCCGCCGCTCCCCTCTGGCGCCGACCGCTCGTGCTGGGCGGTGTGGCCCTGGTTGCAGGCGACGGCCTGAGCCATCTGTTGCATCTCGATGGCGGCTCGCTGCTGGGGATTGGCGCCTTGGCCGGGGGCTGGTGGCTGTTGTCGCGGCGGCGGCGACCCGTGGCCGCGACGCTGCCCCTGAACCTGGAGGGCTGGATCGCCCGCTGTGACGCTGTGATCCGCCAGTTTGAGCGGCTGGAGCCGGAGGGTGACAACGACCAACGGCAGCGGCGCGCCGAGCTGGAGACCCTGAGTGCCTCCCTGGCACGGAAGGAGCTGGCCCTGGCCCTGGCGGGCTGTCGCCTGCCCGCGGCCGAGCTGCAGCCCCGCTTTGCCGAGGCCCTGCGCGGCAACCGCCATCTGAGCCTGCACTGGGCTGAACCGCTGCCCAGCAAGAGCCTGGATTGGCGCTGGCCCCTGGCCTTGGAGCAGGCCGATGGCCTGCTGTTTCACCTGCATCTGCCCCTCAGTGCCGCCGATCTGCTCTGGTTGCAAGCGCAGGCCAGCAGCCAGAGCAGTCGCCACAACCAACCGATCTGGTTGTTGATCCAGGTGCCCCTGCCGCTGGATCGTGCGGCACTGCTGGAGGAACTGGCCAGTCAGTGGTCCGCCCTGGACTCCGCCCAGGTGCTGTTCTGGGATGGAAGCGAGCCGACCCTGGCGTCAGCCCTGGAGCCTCTGGCCCTGTGGCTGGCGCGGCAAGGCCCATCGCTGCGCAGTGGCACCGCCCTGCGCAGCTTTGAGCTGATGCATGGCCGCTGGCAGGCGGAGTTGGAGCTGCTGCGGCGGCGCGAGTGGCAGGGCTTGCAGCAGCGAACCCAATGGATCGTGGCGGCTGGTGTGTTTGCGTCTCCGCTGCCCAGCGTTGATCTGGTGGTGCTGGCCATCGCCAATGGCCTGATGCTGCAGGAGATGGCCCGCCTCTGGGATTGCCCCTGGAGCCTGGAGCAACTGCGTGCCGCCGCCACCGAACTGGGCCGCGCCGCCCTGGCCCAGGGGCTGGTGGAGTGGAGCAGCCAGGCCCTGTTGACGCTGCTGAAGCTGCATGGCGCCACCTGGCTGGTGGCGGGGGCGGTGCAGGCGCTCAGTGCGGCCTACCTGACCCGGGTGGTGGGCCGGGCGATGGCCGACGTGCTGGCCCAGTCCTGCGGGGTGAGTGAACCGGATCTGGAACAGATCCGCCGGCGGGCCGCCGTGCTGGTGGCCCAGGCGGCCGAGAGCGAAAAACTCAACTGGAGTGGTTTTGTCAACCAGGGCAGGCTGTGGCTGCAGCAACAGCCTGCGGCGGCCTGAGCCCATCTGCGCCGGCCTGAGCCCAATCGGGCCCCGCATAGCTTCAAATAACTTCATGAATAAAGCTGACGATTCTCGTGCACCTTTGAAGGAGACGAGTGGCGTCAAGATTTCGCCATAGCATCAAAAAATCCTTGGTGAGTTATTCGCCATGGGACTCCATCCAGTCCACACCCTCGCTCTTTTGCCATGACCACTGCCATTCGCAGCGGCCGCACCGGAAGCTGGGAAAGCTTCTGCCAGTGGGTCTCATCCACCAACAACCGGATTTATATCGGTTGGTTCGGTGTGCTGATGATCCCCTGCCTCTTGGCGGCCACCATTTGCTTCGTTGTGGCCTTCATCGCCGCCCCCCCTGTCGATATCGACGGCATCCGTGAGCCCGTGGCCGGAAGCCTGCTCTACGGCAACAACATCATCTCCGGCGCGGTGATTCCCTCCAGCAACGCCATCGGCCTGCACTTCTACCCGATCTGGGAAGCCGCCAGCCTTGATGAGTGGCTGTACAACGGTGGCCCCTATCAATTGGTGGTGTTCCACTTCCTGATCGGCATCTCCGCCTACATGGGCCGCCAATGGGAGCTCTCCTACCGCCTGGGCATGCGCCCCTGGATCTGCGTTGCCTACAGCGCCCCGCTGTCGGCCGCCTTCGCGGTCTTCCTGATCTATCCGTTTGGTCAGGGTTCGTTCTCTGATGGCATGCCGCTCGGCATCTCCGGCACCTTCAACTTCATGCTGGTGTTCCAGGCTGAGCACAACATTCTGATGCACCCCTTCCACATGCTGGGGGTGGCCGGTGTGTTCGGTGGCAGCCTGTTCTCGGCGATGCACGGCTCCCTGGTGACCAGTTCGCTGGTGCGTGAAACCACTGAAACCGAGTCCCTGAACTACGGCTACAAGTTCGGCCAGGAGGAGGAGACCTACAACATCGTGGCGGCCCACGGCTATTTCGGTCGTCTGATCTTCCAGTACGCCTCGTTCAACAACAGCCGCAGCCTGCACTTCTTGCTGGCTGGCTGGCCGGTGGTGGGCATCTGGTTCACCTCCATGGGCATCAGCACCATGGCCTTCAACCTCAACGGCTTCAACTTCAACCAGTCGATCCTCGATTCCCAGGGCCGGGTGGTGAACACCTGGGCCGATCTGATCAATCGCGCCAACCTCGGCATCGAAGTGATGCATGAGCGCAATGCCCACAACTTCCCGCTGGATCTGGCCAGCCTCGGGGCCAGCCCCGTGGCCCTCAGCGCTCCGGCGCTCGGTTGAACCCTTTGCTGGTCCAACGGGCGGTTCCGTTTCCTGAAACCCGATTCTGATCCACCCCCTGGCCCCCTCAAGCGAGGGGGCTTTGGTGTCCGCTGGCACACCGTGGGACGGGCGGAAAGACCGTCAAAAGGGTCGTGCCAAGCTTTGCCGTTCCCCCGCCGCCGGCATGCCCCAGCTTCGCAGCGATGGCCTGGGCCAACCCCGGGGCCCCAGGATCCGTCTGCAGCAGGCCGTGATGGCTACCGCTCTGCTGGTTCCCCTGCTGAGCGGCGGCTGTGTCCCGAGGCCGATTGGCAACGGCGCCGCGCGCGAGGTGGCAGCCGCAGCCCCGGACTCTCGGCCCCTGGTGCTCACCACTTTCACGATCCTGGCGGACATGGCTCGCCAGGTGGCTGGCGAGCGGCTGCGGGTGGAATCGATCACCCGGCTGGGTGCCGAGATCCATGGCTATGAGCCCACCCCCAGCGATCTGAAACGGGCCTCGGGGGCCCAGATGGTGCTGGAGAACGGCTTCGGGCTTGAGCGCTGGGCCCAGCGCTTCTACGCCAGCCTCCCGGATGTGCCCTACGTGACCCTCACCGCGGGCATCACCCCCCTGCCGATTGCCAGCGACGCCCACCAAGGCCAGCCCAACCCCCATGCCTGGATGTCC
>CAMBZX010000176.1 GCA_945872185.1 Synechococcus sp. UW140
CCAGGACGGCACCGCTGGAGCCTGAGGAATGATCCCTGGAATCGGCCATTACAGAACAGCTGCAGCGGAGTTAGACGTTATTTTCAGCCTAAGCAGCGACTTCAGCCTAAGCAGCCTGGCGACCCGGTTCCGTACAAACGCCGGGCCGCATCGCCGAAACCGGGAAGGATCCGACCGTCGGCGTCCAGCTCCGGGTCAATGCAGGCGCAGTAGATGGTCACGTCCTCAAAGCGCTCCCCCACGGCCTTGAGGCCCGGTGCCGCCGCCAGGCTGGTGATCACCCGCAGCCGCTTGCCCTGGATGCCCAGCCGGGAGAGCCGTTCCAGCAGCGCTAGCAGCGTGGCACCGCGGGCCAGCACCGGCAGGAACACCAACACGCCCACCCGTTCGCCCACGGCTTCGGGCAGATCATCGAGATACCAGTGGCTGCTGCTGGCGCTCCCCGCTGCAGGCAGGCCGCCGATCACCTCCAGGCCCACGTGCGCCACATGGCAGGCCGGCAGGACTGTCTGGGCGCCTTGCCACAATCCCAGTCCCCCCCGCAGCACCGGAATCGCCAGCACCGGCACGGAGCTGTCGATCACCCGACCTTCGCTGGCCGCCAGCGGGGTCTGCAGCGCCACGGTCCGCTCCGGCAACCAATCGCGCAGCGCCTCGTAGGTGAGCCAGCGTCCGAGTTCGGTCATGGCCGTGGCGAACAGGGGCGCTGGCGTTTCGCGATTCCGCAGCACCGTGAGCCAATGGGCAATCAAGGGATGGGGGGGAACCACCACCCGCAGGGTCATGCTCATGCCTGCCATAACTTGGCGTTGCAGCGTAACGGTGTGGCCATGGCGACTCAAACCAGCAGCCGTCGAAGCTGGCCCTGGGCCAGCTGGCTGGCCGTGGCCCTGCTGTTGTTGCCGCTGACCCTGGTCGCCATGCCCGCCGGGGCGATCACGGCACCGGAACTACGGGCCCAGCGCTCCATGCAGGATCTGCAACCGGACATGCATGGCCGCAATCTGCAGCAACAGGAATTTCTCAAGGCTGATCTGCAGGGTTTCAACTTCTCCAGCGCCGATCTTCGCGGGGCGGTGTTCAACGGCACCGATCTGCGCTCCAGCGATCTCAGTGGGGCCAATCTGGAAGATGTGGTGGCTTTCGCCAGTCGTTTTGACGGCGCTGATCTGCGCGATGCGGTGCTGCGCAACGCCATGCTGATGCAGAGCCACTTCCGCGATGCCAGCATCGAAGGCACCGACTTCAGTGATGCGGTGCTGGATCTGCCGGAACAGAAGGCTCTCTGCGCCAGGGCCAGCGGTACCAATAGCCGCACCGGGATCAGCACCAGGGACAGCCTGGCCTGCCGTTAAGCCTCGGCTTGCATTCCCAGCTTCTGAGCCCATTGCGCCCTGGCCGCGTTTGCGCGGCATCGGCTCCCAAGCAGCAGCGCTCCTGGCGTTGACTGCCAGAACTTTCGCCTGGTCGGCAGGGGAGCGGGCCTGGAGCGGCTTCTGGATCCGTGGGGCCTCGACCACAGGGGCGATGGCGCCTGAACCGTTGGCTGGCGGGGTGAGCCACTGGCGATCACGCCGCTCCTGATGCTGGGCCCGGGGATCGGCCGAGTGACGAGCAGGCTGTCGCGCCCTCCACGTTGGCCTGCCTGCTCAGGCGCTGGCCGCAGGGCAACGCTCTGATTTAGCGGCCGATCGGCATTGCCTGCCGATTGGCATTGTCTGCGGATTGGCATTGTCTGCCCCTCGACATTGGCTGCAGATCGGCACGTTCCTGATCTGCCGGCTCCAGCGGCGTTGTGCCGGTGCGTCAGCACATCAGGTTTCCTGGCCCCAGGCCCCATAGAGTCGACCCCAGTCGGTTCCGTGGGGGATCAGCCCGCGGAGGTAACGGGGAAAGTTCGGTGCATTGTCCTTCGGGACAACCAGGCCGGCACTGTCCCGCAGCTGTGAGATCACCCTGGAGTGATCGAGTCAGAACGCCCGCCGACCGTTGACCCAAGACAAGCCCGGCGAGGACCGGAATCCCACAATGAAGACCTCTGACCACGGCTCCAGGCCCGCGCTGCTGGCCTGGATGGCGCCGCTGCTGGTGATCCCGGCGCTGCTGCTGCTGGCACCAGCCGCCCAGGCTCACCATCTGTTGCACCTCCTGCATCTGCAGCCCTCGCCGCTCGGCGGCTTGTTGAGTGGCCTGGCCCACCCGGTGCTGGGACCCGACCATCTGCTGTTTTTGTTGGCCCTGTCGCTGGTGGGGCTGCGCCATCGCGCCACCTGGATGCTCGGGCTGCTGGCCACCGGCCTCGCTGGCAGTGCTCTGGGGCTGCTGTTGCCCGGCCTGCCCGGTGCCGAGGCCCTGGTGTCCTTCAGCCTGGTGGTGCTGGCCCTGGTGTTGCAGGGTCGCCTGCCGCTGCCAGTGCTGTTCCCCGCCTTTGCCGTGCATGGCTACGTGCTGAGCGGATCGGTACTCGGCTGGACCACGATGCCGATGGCCTCCTATCTCGTCGGCCTGTTGCTCAGCCAGGGGGGGCTGCTGCTGCTGTCGCTCACGGTGTTGCGCAGGCTGGGTGCCCGCTTGTCGGCGCCGGTGCAGCAGCTGCTGGCGGCGGCCCTGATCGGCTGTGGCGGCGCCTGGACCTGGTCGGCCCTGGTGGGCTGAGATGGCGCCTCCAACGGCAACGCGCTTGCCCGTCACCGTGGTGACGGGTTTCCTCGGCGCCGGCAAGACCACCCTGTTGCGCCAGCTGCTGCTGCACAGCGGCCAGCGGCTGGCGGTGCTGGTGAACGAATTCGGCGAGGTGGGCATCGACGGCGAGCTGCTGGCCAGCTGTGGCTTCTGCCCGGAAGACGAACTGGCCGGCCGGCTGGTGGAACTGGCCAATGGCTGCCTCTGCTGCACGGTGCAGGATGAGTTCCTGCCCACGATGGCGCGGCTGCTGGAGCAGGCGGATCGGCTCGATGGCATCGTCGTCGAAACCAGTGGCCTGGCCCTGCCGGAGCCGCTGGTGGCTGCCTTCAACTGGCCGGAGATTCGCACTCGTACCCGGGTCAATGCCGTGGTGACGGTGGTGGATGGTGAGGCCCTCGCCAGTGGCCATGTGGTGGGCGATCCGGCCTCCGTCGAAGCCCAGCGCCTGGCCGATCCCAGCCTGGATCACCTGAGCGCGATTGAGGATTTGTTCGAAGACCAGCTGCAGGCCGCCGACCTGGTGTTGATCAGCCGCGCCGATCGGATCAGTGCTGAGGCCCTGGCCAGCGTCAGCGCCGGGTTGCAAGGCCGGTTGCGCCAGGGCACGGCCTTGCTGCCGATGGCCCGTGGTGTTATTGATCCGGCGTTGATCCTCGGTACCAGCGAGCTCCGGAGCCATAGCCACAGCAACAGCGATGGCCACAGCAACAGCCATGGCCACAGCAACAGCCATGGCCACAGCAATAGTCACAGCCAGGGTCATGGTCAGGCGGGCGACCACGATCACGACGACGACCATGACCACGATCACGACCACCTGCACGACCACACCCATGTGGCGGTCGAGTCGATCGTGCATCGCCATCCCGGCCCTTGGGAGCGGGGCGATCTGGAACGGCAGCTCGGCGATCTGATTCTGGAGCAGCCGGTGTTGCGGCTCAAGGGGCGACTGCGTCAGCCGGAGCGCCGCCTGCCGCTGCAGATCCAGGCGGTGGGACCCCGGCTCGACTGCTGGTACGACAACGGCAACGCGCCCGATCCCGCATCGGCAGCGGCGCAGGGCCTGGAGCTTGTCGTGCTCACAGCCGCCAGTCACCGCGACCAGGTGGCGATCGCCCTGGAGCGTCTGCGCCCCGGCAGCGCCTGATCGAGCCGGGGCGCCTCGATCCTCGATCCTGGTGCCATGGGCCCATGGCACGCGCGGGGTTTCGCTCTCGGGCTGGCTTGTCCCAGGGGTGGCTCCTGGCTCAATCCAGGGGAATGTCGCCCTTGGCGCAGACCTCGCCCCAGCAGAGACCGCCCTCCTGATCCCAGTAGCTTTCAACCTGCCGCCAGCCCGTGGTCTTGCGGAGCATCCGAATGCGGCCATCGCCGTTGTGGCGAAACTCGATCCGCTGGCTATCCAGTTCCAGATACCACTGGTGCCCCACCTGTTGCACCACCATGAGACAGCTGCGCCAGGGGGCCGTCTCAATGCGGCATTGCAGGGGCACGGCATAGGAGCCCGCCTGGGCCTGGGCCGTCAACGTCAGCGTTGCAGGCAGCTTCAGCCAGCACACCAGGGCGATGCAGCGCCACAGCTTCCAACAACGTGGCGCAGCCACGGCCCGTCCTGCCCAGGTTCCTGCCTCCAAGCTGGACTCGCCCTGTCGGCAGCGGAGGACGGGCTGGCAAGATTTAACAAACGCCATCGCTGCCGGTGCCTCTCTTCCATGCCCGTGTTCAGGTGTCGCTGCGGCCCTCGGTGCTTGATCCGGCGGGCGAAGCCACCCGCGCTGCCGCCGCCCGTCTTGGTGTCACCGGAGTGCAACGGCTCCGGATCGGCAAGTGCATTGAACTCTCCCTGGACGCTCCCGATCGGGCGGCGGCCCAGGCCCAGCTCGAGCTGCTCAGCGACCGATTGCTGGCCAACCCGGTGATTGAAGACTGGACGCTGGACCTGGTGGAAGCCGATTGAGCAACCCAAGCACAAGCAGAGGCACGCAAGCATGACCATCGGCATCGTGGTGTTTCCCGGATCCAACTGCGATCGGGACGTTCGCTGGGCCCTCGAGGGCTGTCTGGGCCAACCCACCCGCTTTCTGTGGCACGAGGAGCGGGATCTGAACGGGCTGGACGCCGTGGTGATCCCCGGTGGCTTCAGTTACGGCGACTATCTGCGTTGTGGTGCCATCGCCCGCTTCGCGCCGGTGCTGGAGGCGGTGAGCGCCTTCGCCGAGCGCGGCGGTCCGGTGCTGGGCATCTGCAATGGCTTTCAGGTGCTCACCGAGATGGGGCTGCTGCCCGGAGCCCTGACCCGCAATCGCAGCCTCCATTTCCTCTGCGAAGCGACGCCGCTGAGCGTGGCGCCCGGCGAGTGTCACTGGTTGCGCCACTACGGCGCTGATGAACGCATCAGCCTGCCGATCGCCCATGGTGAGGGGCGCTACCAGGCAGAACCTGACCAGCTCAAACGACTGGAAGACGGCGGGCAGATCGTGCTGCGGTATGTGGCCAATCCCAATGGCTCTTTGGGTGATGTGGCCGGCCTCTGCAATCCTCGGGGCAATGTGCTGGGGTTGATGCCCCATCCCGAGCGGGCCTGTGATCCCGCCACGGGCGGGATTGATGGGCGGCGGCTGCTGGAGCTGGCCGCTGGCTAAGCCAG
>CAMBZX010000177.1 GCA_945872185.1 Synechococcus sp. UW140
GCATTCCCAGCCGCGGCGTCAGGCGCCGCCGGAAGCAGCCCTGGTTCACCCGGATTGAGCTGCCGCCACGATCACAAACTCAGCGCCTCGATCAGCTGCCGCTCGCTGTCGCATGAGCGTCTCGGGTGAGATGTGTCGGGCAGTCAGGGGCTCAACTCCTTTCAGCTGGACTGCAACCGCAGATTCGATCCTGGAGAAGCTCCAGCGCCTTTGCTCACAAATTTCCGGGACGTGATACTAGCTCAGGGATCCGGCAGTAATCAGGGCATCACGCCAGCGCGATGATGGGCAATTCAGCCCTGCTCGTTAAACTTCCAGATATCCCGTCCCTGTTGCCGCAAGCTGGTGGTGACCGCGAGCAAGCCGCTGCGGCAGTCAGCTTCGCTGGTGGTCCTGACGCCAAGCTGATCTTGCGCTGAATCACCGATTGGCGCAGTGCTTGTTCGGCGGCGTTGTTGGTGGGTTCGATGCCCTGGATCGCCAGGAAGGTCAAGAGGGCTTCTTTGCGTTGCAGCATTTATGGCAGGTGCGTACGGTCTGGGCCCATGGGGTTCGCTTCTTTGGCGCAAACCCCAGATCCACCCCCGCTGCAGTGTGTCCTCGAACTGCTGGCGGATCGGCCGGCAACTTTGCTGGTGTGAATCCCAATTGATTCGGCCGTCCTTTCACTGGTTCCACTGCACAACCAGCTGCTGTTGCAGCGCCAACAGCTCCTGGCCGATCCCGCCCCTGTCCTCCTGGCGTTCGGCGTTGGCGCTCAGATCACGGATCAGATGCGCCCAGTACCGTTGGCTTTGCATCATTGGCAGGTGCTCATAAGCCGAGAAGCGATCGCTCACGACGATCCGACTGAAGATTTTTCAGTTCACCGTCAGCCGTAGCGAAAGAACGAGCCTGGAGCGGTTCGAGCTGAACCTGCTCATACGGGAGCCGCAAAGGCAGCTGCGCGACCCTTCCGGGCAGCTGCCAGGGCTGGCTGGGTGAACGCCACGACATCGTCAGCAGGCAAAGGCCCCTGCAATGGCTGCAGGACCGGGTGATCGACGACTGGCTGATCGGGGGCCTGTCTGGCCCGAGGCGGACGACTCGGCTTTTAGGGTGATTGGCCTCCCTAGAACGCCCGTCCATGCCGTGATCGCCTCGCATTTACCCCTGCTGGTGGAGGAGCCCCAACCGCATGAACCGCTACCGCCGCGATCGCTGGGAAGGCATGGACGCCATGGTGCTGATCTTCGCCTACCCCACTGTGCTCAGTGAGCAGGTGGCCGGTGCGCTGGTGCGCAGGCGCCTCAGGCTGCCGTTGCCAAGCAGCGAGGCGTTGATGTTGCGCCATGCCTGGGCCGAGTACCCCAGTGCCCTGGCCTTGGCGGCGGAGCTTCACCAACAGTTGGAGCTTTGGTCAGCCTGCCATCCGCAGCTCCAGCTGAAGCCTTTACCACTGTGATGGTGCGGCAGCTGGCCCCGATCGAAGCCTGGTTCGCGCACCAGGGTTGGCGGCCGATGCCCTTTCAGCGCCAGTGCTGGCAGGCCTATCTGCGGGGCGAAAGCGGCCTGATCCAGGTGCCCACCGGCTCGGGCAAAACCTACGCCGCCGTGATGGGACCAATCGCCGAGATGCTGGCCGAACGGGGCCCCTTGCCCCAACCGCAGGCCGTTCTGGCCCAGGCGCCACCGTCGCCAACCCAGCCGCCAACCCAGGCACCACCACCAGGCAAGACGAAGTCAGGCACAATGCCGCCGGCCAGCGCCAGCCTCGGCCTGCGCCTGCTGGTACTGACGCCCCTGCGCGCCCTCAGCCGCGATCTACAGCTCGCGATCGAGGCCCCAATCAGCGCCATGGGCTGGCCCTTGCGGGTGGGTTTGCGCAACGGCGACACCAGCAGCTCCGTGCGCAGCAAGCAGCTGCGCCAACCGCCCGAGATCCTGATCACCACGCCCGAATCCCTCTGCTTGCTGCTGGCCAACCCGGCGGCCGCCACCTTATTTGCTGGCCTGGAGGCGGTGGTGCTCGATGAATGGCATGAACTGATGGGCAGCAAGCGCGGCAGCCAGTGCGAACTGGCCCTGGGTTGGCTGCGGCGGCTGCGGCCCGAGCTGCGCACCTGGGCGATCAGCGCCACGATCGGCAATCTCACCGAAGCGGCCCAGGCCGCTATCGGTGTCAGCCGCTGGCAACCAGATCCAGGGCCGCAACAGGAGTCCCGGCACTGCGCCGATGGGCTGCAGAACCACCGCCACCCCGGCCACTGGGCGGCCAGCGCGCCCGCCACGATCATCACGGCTCGCCTTCAGCGCCGCACCACGATCCGCAGCCTGTTGCCCGAGAGCATCGACGGCTTCCCCTGGGCGGGCCATCTGGGATTGCGCATGCACGAAGAGCTGGTGGCACAGCTGGAGCCCGAGGTGTCCACCCTGCTGTTCACCAACACCCGGAACCAGGCCGAACGCTGGCATCAATGCCTGCGCTACGCCGCTCCCGAAATGGAGGACGCCCTGGCCCTGCATCACAGTTCGATCGAGCGCAGCCGGCGCGAGGCGATCGAAGCGGCGGTGAAGGCGGGCGAGATCCGCTGGGTGGTCTGCACCAGCTCCCTGGATCTGGGGGTGGATTTCCAGCCGGTGCAGATGGTGGTGCAGATCGGTTCCGCCAAAAACCTGGCCCGCCTGTTGCAACGCGCCGGCCGCTCCGCCCACTGCCCCGGCGGCACCTCCCAGGTGCTGTTCATGCCCACCCATGCTCTGGAGCTGCTGGAGGTGTCGGCGATCCGGCGGGGGCTGGCGGCCGGCCTGGTGGAACACCGCTCACCGCCGGTCCAGCCGCTCGATGTGCTGCTGCAGCACCTGGTGACCCTGGCCTGCGGCCCTGGTTTCGATCCCGTGCTGGAACTGGAAACCGTGCGCAGCTGCTGGAGCTATCGCCAGCTCGATGCGGACACCTGGGATTGGTGTCTGCGTTTTCTCGAACAAGGCGGCGACTGCCTCGGCGCCTATCCCCGCTACCGCAAGCTGGAAAGGGAGCCCGACTCGGCGCCCGCCAGCGGCGCTGAGCAACAGCCGGACGGTCGACAGGCCGACGACAGCCGGGCCGAGAGCCCCGGCAGCGGCTTCCGCTACCGGGTCACCGCGGCGGCCCTGGCCCGGCTGCATCGCCTCAACATCGGCACGATCACCGCCGATCGGGCCGTCACGGTGCGCGTGGTGCGCGGTGCCGTGCTGGGTCACGTGGAGGAGGCCTTCATCTCGCGATTGCGGCCAGGCGATGTCTTTTTCTTCGCCGGCCGCCAGCTCGAATTCGTGCGGCTGCGGGAGATGACCGCCCAGGTGAAGGCCAGCAGCCGCAAGAGCAGCACGGTGCCTGCCTGGTCCGGCGGCCAGCTGGCCATTTCCGATCTGCTCAGCCAACACCTGCGCCAGGAAGTGGATCGCTGCTCCCAGGCCCTGGCCAACACCAACGATCCCTCGCACGGGGACAGGTCAGCTGATCCGGCCGACCCCGATCGGCATAAGCCCAGGCCGGAGCAGCTCCAGCCTGCCCGCCCCACGCTGGACAGCCCGGAATTGCGGGCCCTGGAACCGCTGTTGCGCCGCCAGGCCGACCTCTCCTGCCTGCCCCGGCTCCACCAGCTGCTGATCGAGGTGTGCCCCAGCCGCGAGGGCAGCCATCTCTACGCTTATCCCTTCGAGGGCCGCTTCGTGCATGAAGGCCTGGGCTTTCTCTGGGCCTGGCGGTTGGCGCGACATCAAACCGGCACGATCACCGTGTCAGTGAACGACTACGGCTTCGAGCTGCTGGCTCCCAGGGGCTATCCCTTCGAGGCCCTGGTGGCTGAGCACGCTGCTGCCTTGCTCAGCGCCGCCGATCTGGACGCCGACCTCGAGCAGGCAATCAATCTTTCAGAGCTCTGCCGCCGCCGCTTTCGTGCCATTGCCCAGGTGAGTGGGCTGGTGCTGAACGGCTATCCCGGCCAGGCTCGCTCCGGCGGCCAGCTGCAGATCAGCGCCGCCCTGCTCTACGACGTCTTCCTGCAGCACGAACCAGGCAATCTGCTGCTGGCCCAGGCACGCCGGGAGGTGCTCGATGAGCAGCTGGAGCGCCAGCGCCTGCAGGCGGCCCTGGCCCGGCTGCAACAGTGCGAGTTGCTGCTGCAACGCACCGCCCGGCCCGGCCCCCTGGCCTTTCCGCTGCTGGCCGAACGCCTCACCAATCGGCTCAGCAACGAATCGCTGCTGCAGCGCCTGACGCGCCTGCGGGCCGAGGCCGAGCGGCTGGAACGGTGAACCAGCCCAGCCCCTCAGGAGGCCTTCTCGAGCCGGCGCACAATCGTCAGCATCAGCCCCATCGAAACGACAAGAGCAACTAACAGAGCAATGGTCATCAGGGGGCCTCATCAAGGAAGGATTATGGAGGAGCTTGCGGCGAGGTCAGGCCATGGGTGTAACGCCAGCTACGCACCTGGTGTTCGTCTACGGCACTCTCAAGCGCGGCCAGACCCATCACCACCTGCTCGCCACGGCACGCTTTGCCGGCGAAGCCCAGGCCCTCGGACTCAGCCTCCATGACCTCGGCCCTTTCCCGATGGCCATCGCTGCGGCCCAGCCCGAAACAGGAGCCGAAACCGATCCCGAGACCGTTCCGGTCTCCGGCGAAGTGTTTGCTGTCGATGACGAAACCCTGGAGCAGCTGGAGCAGCTGGATCGGCTGGAAGGGGTGCCGCGGCTCTACCAGCGCCAGCAGCTGGAGCTGCTCGATGGCCGCCGGGTTTGGATCTACCTCGGCCAGCCCCACCAGGTGCGGCATCGGCCCGCCTTGGCGACCGGTCGCTGGCCGGCCCTGCTGCTCCTGATCAGTGCCCTGATCCCGGCACTACTGGTCCCGGCCAGTCTGCAGGCGGCTACTGGGCTGGCCGTCTGCAACCGCTGGCACAGCAGCCATGGGCTGGCCCGCCTCGAACTCGGCAACCAGATCGGGGCCGCCCACTACCTCACCAAGATGCAGCGCCTGCAGCAGAGCCCCCCGGAAGCGCCCGTGGCTCTCTACGCCGAAAGCGATCTGGAGCGAGCCTGCGACAGCGCCCGCTAAGGCGGGATCGACGGCGCCACGGTTTGCTTCAGAAAAGCGCCGCCACCAGCCAGTTGGCTTTAGAAGGGCGCCGCCACCAGCCAGCGGCCCCCGGCCCCCAGCAGCAGGGGTAAACCACTGAGCCACAGCCACTGCCGCAGATTGAGTTGCAGCAAGCGGCGCAACAGCACGATCGCCCCCAGCACCCCGATCGCTACCACCAGGCTCTGGCAGAAGGCGATCACATGCA
>CAMBZX010000178.1 GCA_945872185.1 Synechococcus sp. UW140
GCCACCCGTCGATCCCGTTCGCGGCCAAGCGGTTCCCCTTCCCGGTTCCAGGCCACCACGCCGGCCCCAAGGGCCGCTGCCAGCTGCGGCAGCAGCTCGACGGGATCGCCCTCCAGCAGCAGCAGCCGGCTGCCGGCGGCCTGCCAGCGCTCGCCCAGCTCCCGCAGGCTTTCACGCCAAAACCAGCGCCGAGCCGGCGCCATGGTGGGGGCGTTCAGCTCCGCCGGATCCAGCACCACCACCCCCGTCAAGGCCGGGGTGGCGGCCGCCGCTGCGGCCAGGCCGAGGTTGTCGGCCAGACGTAGATCACGGCGATGCCAGAACAGCCAGCGCTCAGGACTCATGGGGGCAGGGGGCGCAGAAGGGGTGAGGGATGGCGGGGATCTAGGGACGCTTCGGCCTGAGCAGAGGCCCTGGCGGCAACCGGGCCGTAGCGGGCCGGGAGTGGCGGGTAGGGAGCCGCGGGGCCAGGCTTCAGGGTTGGGGCCGTTCAGGGCCCAACCGCTTC
Source organism: Synechococcus sp. UW140 (assembly GCA_945872185.1). GTDB lineage: Bacteria > Cyanobacteriota > Cyanobacteriia > PCC-6307 > Cyanobiaceae > Cyanobium. The sequence continues at coordinate 509 of CAMBZX010000178.1, forward strand.
AGAGCCCCAGCAGCTGCTTGGCCTGGAACCAGGCGGCCAGGCTCTTGCCGTCGAGGTATTCGTTGCCGCTGGCCAGAACGGCATCGAGTTCGGCGGGCTGCAGCAGCAGCACCTCGAGATCCTCGTCGTCGTCGCCGGCGGGCTGCTCCTCGAGGGCCGTGAGTTCGCGGGCCAGGAACAGGTGAATCACCTCATCGGAGTAGCCAGGGCAGGGCAACATTGTTCCGAGCGGATCCCAGCGGCTGGCGCTGTAGCCGGCCTCCTCCTGCAGCTCCCGTTGCATGGTGCTGAGCGGATCCTCGCCCGCGTCGAGGGTGCCGGCCGGGAACTCGAGGATGCGGGCCGCCACGGCGAAGCGGTACTGGCGCAGCAGCACCACCCGACCGTCGTCGAGCAGGGGCACCGCCAGGGAGGCGCCGGGGTGGCGGATGATGCCGAACTGGCCCTCCACGCCCATCGGCAGCCGCACCCGGTTGACCTCAAAGCGGAGCTTGCGGGCGTCGAGGCTGGCGGTGGTTTCCAGGTGTTGGCTGGTTTCCGGGGCGGGCAGGGGCGCCATCGCGGGGGCAGATCAGGGGGTTGGAGCCAGCTTGACGCACGGAGCCGGTGCGGCCTGGGCGGAACACCTGGCGCCTCAAGCACGGGGACAGAGGGCTAGGCCCGCCAGGCAGAGCAGGGCCAGCAGGGCGAAGCCGCCGACGGCAACGGCGAAGGCCCCGGGTTCAAGGTCGCGGCGGATCACGCGGCGGGCGACGGTGCTGCCGGTGGCCAGTGCGCTGACCACCACCACGACCAGCAACGCCGCAAAACCCTGCAGCAGCCCAAGGTTCTGCGGTTGCACCTGGCACCAGCCCCGGGCCGCGGCGCTCAAGGCCGGGGCTCGGCGATCACCGGATTGCAGAGCCGGCCGATGCCTTCGATCTCCACGGCCACCCGGTCGCCCGCTTGCAGCCAGCGGGGCGGATCGGCCGCCATGCCGACGCCACTGGGGGTGCCGGTGAGGATCACGGTGCCCGGCAGCAGGGTGGTGCTGCCGCTCAGAAAAGCGATCAGGGCGGGTACGTCGAAGATCATGTCGTCCGTGCCCGCGTCCTGCACCAGCAGCTCGTTGTGCCAGCCGCGCAGGCGCAGGGCATTGGGATCGGGGATCGCCGCCGCCAGGGTGAGGCAGGGGCCCAGGGGCGCGAAGGTGTCGAAGCTTTTGCCGCGGCACCACTGGCCGCCGCCGAGTTCGGGGCGTTTCTGCCAGTCGCGGGCGCTGACATCGTTGGCGCAGGTGTAGCCGAGCACATAGGCGAGGGCCTCGGCGCGCGACACATTGCGGCAGCGCTTGCCGATCACCACCGCCAGCTCGGCTTCGGCATCCACCTGGTGGCTGGCCAGGCTGGTGGGCAGCTCGATCGGGGCATCGGGGTGCTGCAGGGCCGAAGGCGGCTTCAGGAACAGCACCGGATGCTGGGGAATCGGCGAGCCGAACTCGGCGGCGTGGCGGCGGTAGTTGACGCCGATGCCGAGGATGGCCGCTGGCTCCAGCGGCGCCAGCAGGCGGCCGATGCGGGCCGCCTCGCCACTGGGCAGCACGCTGCCGCCGGCGGCCAGGGGGTTGCCCTCCAGGCGCTCGTGGCTGCCATCGCCGTGGACCAGGGCGTAAAGGACGGCGCCGTCGGGGTCGCTGTAGCGGGCGATCTTCATGGGCTTCTCCATTCCCCCTGGATCTTGATCACCCACCAGCCGCCGCGATGTTCACGGCAGCGGCGCGGCGCCGGTTCAACACCGTTCGATCAGAGCCCGGTCTGGGGGTGAGATCGGCTCCACGCCGTCCGCGGGCTCAGCGCACCCGGAAGCTCACCGCCATCACCGCCGTGATGTCCTTCTCCACGGTGGTGGTGTCGTAGGAGCCGCTGTTGCCCACATCGGTGGAGTTCGGCGCGGTGAGCTGGAAGGTGCCGGTGTCGGCGTTGGTGATCGGACCAATGGCACTGCCGGCTTCGCGGGCGATCGCCCGGGCCCGCTCAGCGGCGTCGCGGGTGGCCTTGGCCAGCATGTCCACCCGTTTTTCGGCCAGCTTGGTGTAAGTGAAGGCGGGCGGGTTGATCGTCAGTGGCACCCCCTGGCCGATCAGCTCGCTGGCGGCGGCGGCCACCTGGCGCACCTTGTCGACATCGGCGCTGCTGACCCGGATCTCCTGGCGGGTGGTCCAGGTGGTGGAGCGCAATTCATTGGTGCGGGGATCGCGCTGATCCTCCCGTTCGGAGCGCACCGCATCGCGTTGAATCTGGGCCGCCGGGATGCCCTGGTTGGTCAGGAACGCCATGGTCTGCTGGACGGCCGGCTGCAGCGCCTGGTAGGAGGCCGGCTGGCTGGGGCCGGCCACGGCCACCGAAACACTCCAATCGGCGTGATCGCTGCGGATGCGCTCGGTGCTGGCGCCGGTGACCGTGATCGTGTCGTTGGCGCGGCGGAGGCCCTTCACCAGGATGGCGCTCGAGAACACCAGGCCCACCCCCAGCACCGCCATCGCCGCCACCAGCGGCGGCGTGCGGCGCAGCTGGCTGGCAACGCGGTGGCCAAGGCCTGCAGGGGTGGTCATGGCCGTGGCACGCAGAGAGCTTCATGCTGGTGCCGCTGGTTCAGGTGGGACAGCCTGCGGGGTTAATTCGCTGCGTTGCCCGCGGTCGCGCTGCGCCTGCTCCACGCCTGGATGGTTCGGCGGGCGGGCTTGCAATCCGATGCCCTGGTTCATCAAGACCGAGACCTTCATCGTCGCGCCCGTCGAGGCGCGCCCCCACCTGGCGGCCCATCGCGCCTGGGTGGAGCAGCTGCGCCAGCAGGGGGTGCGGATCAGCAGCGGCTACCTGGTGGATGGCGACGGCCGTCCCGGCGGCGGCGGGCTGCTGTTGCTGGAGGCGACCGATCACGCGGCTGCCGAAGCCCTGATCCGCCAGGACCCGATGCTGACCAGCGGCTGCGTCGACTGGAGCCTGCAGCAGTGGATCGGCGCCGTGGGGGATCTGGGGGTGGGTTGAGCCAGCTTGCTCAGCCGTTGCCGTGACCCTCGCCGGGAGGATGGTTTCCAGGGATCAGCGCGAGCGCAACCGCGACGTCGAACTGGATGAAGCACCAGTCGTCGTAGGTGGTAGCGCTGCTGTCGACGCTAGGATTACATGTAACCATCGTTGCTAGCGTGATGGAGGTCGAAGCCTCAGCGGCCGCGGGCCCTCTGCAGGCTCGTCGCGCCGCCACCCGCCGCAAGGTGCGTGAGCACCGGTTGCGGCTGCGGGCCCAGGGGATGCGGCCGATTCAGATCTGGGTGCCGGATGTGCGCTCGCCGGAGTTTGCGGCCGAGGCGCGGCGCCAGAGCCTGCTGGCCAATACCAGCCCCGAGGAGGCCGAGATCCAGGCCTTCATCGATTCGGTGTACGCGTGGCCCGATGACAACGACTGCCAGTGAAGCGAGGAGAGCTCTGGACGATGGCCGGTGGCGCCGCTTATGCGAGCAAACCCCGGCCTGTGCTGATCGTTCAGGACGACGCCTTTGTGGAGCGGGATTCGGTGACGGTCTGCCTGATCACGACCGATGCCACGGAACTCCCCGTCTTCCGCATCCCGGTGGCCCCCAACCCGGACAACGGCCTTCACGTCATCAGCCGCCTGATGGTCGACAAGGTCACCACCGTGCCTCGCAGCTGCCTGGGTCATCGCATCGGCCAGCTGGCGGATGACGACCTGCTGCGCCTCAATCGTTCGCTGCTGGTGTTTTTGGGCTTGGCCCGCTGAATGTGGCTGCCTTCAACCCGCCTGTTCCCTGCCGAGCGCCTCGAAATAGGCCTCCTCTGCCAGGGCCTGCTTGCCAGGCAACCGGCCGCCGTGGCCGAGCGCGAGCGCAGCGAAACCGCCAGCCAGGGCAAGTGCCGTGGGGATCACGCGCAGGCTGGTTTCGATCAGGGCGGGCCAGGGGATGGGGGCCGTGGCGGCAGCACGGGTGAGCTGGCGTTCCGAGCGGGCCAGGCCCTCGAGCAGGTTGCGCTGCCGCTGGGGGGAAGGGCAGGGCGAGATCGGCGGCTGAACCGCTGCCGCTCTGGGGAATGGGCAGGGCGGCCACGCGGGCCAGCCGGCAGAAGCGATCGCGGCGGCGGCGAAGGCGGTTGCTGTCGGGATTGAGCACCACCGCCAGCTGCAGCAGCACCAGGGCCGATCAGGGGCAGCACCCGCTGCGTCAGCCAGATGCCCCTCCAGCCCGATCAGCCCACCAGCTCCGCCTGGGTTTGCAACTGCTGTGCAGCTGCCACCAACGCCTGATCGGCGCTGACCAGGGTCAGCTTCTGGCGATGGGCCATGGCCAGATGCAGGGCAGCGCCAGCTCGCAGGCCGGGGGCGCTCTGCCGTTGTACCCAGGTGCGTGCCAGCAGAAAGTCCTCGGCCCGAGGCTCCAGCAACGCCAGTCGCTCGGCCCGGAACGCTTCCAGTTCGCTCTGAAGAGTGGCGGCCTTTGCGGCCTCCAGCTCGCCGCGGCGGTGGCGCACGGCTGTGGCTGAGGCGAATTCCAGCAGCACCCAGTGGCTGATCCAAAGCTCCTGAGCAGCGGCGCCCGCCAGCCAGGCCACGGCCGCCGAATAACCGCTGTCGTTGTGGAACAGGGACACCAGCAGGCAGGTGTCCACATAGCAACCGGAGCGGCTCTCGCTCACGGTTCTTGACTGCGCAGCTCCCGCAGCAGCGCCACCGCGGAGCCCTCAGGGCCCGGCTGATGGCCATGCAAGGCGCGCAGCCGGCTCACCCAA
>CAMBZX010000179.1 GCA_945872185.1 Synechococcus sp. UW140
GTAGGCCGCCAGATGGGTCTGAACGCTATGGCCCATCGCCGCGGCCACCACCTTGGGCGGCAGGTCGCAGATCACATGGGCCCGGTGGGCGTAGGCGTGGCGGCAGGAATAAAGGACCAATCTTTCGCCCTGGGCCTCGTAGTCACACCTGAGCTGCATCCACAGGGAGCGGCGCCGAAGGTACTGGCTGATGTCCTGAGCCCCATGCCCCGGTCGCATCGGCGGCAGCAGATCCGATGAGAAAGTTGTCTCCAGGTTCCAGGCGGAGGCCCACTGGTCGCAAGGGAGCAGACGCAGCGGCCGGGGCTTGGTCTTGCCACGCGCCGAGACCTTTTCATAGAGGCACCAGAGGCGACCCTGCCTCAGCTCAAGGTGCTGGATCTCCTCCGGACGCAGCCCATAGGCAGCAATCAGCTGGAAGCAGAACCGCCAGCGCTGATCGTGGATGGCTTGCACCATTGCCAGGATGTGCTCGTCGGCAATGGGCGTCGTGACCGTCCGCTGCTGGCGGGAGCGGCCGATGTAAGGGCCGAGATCCTGAGAAGGCATCCACGACTGTCCCAGATAGTCCTGTTGCACCAACCAGCGCAGCAAGGCTGCGGTGTACTGCACCTGCAACTGTCGGGTGCGGCAGCCAGGCCGTTCGGCCCACTGCTCCGCTGTCAGGCGCAGCAGCGTATCGGCATCCTCTGACCCACCGCCGGTCAACAGATCCAGCATGAGGCCCATCCGAGGCCGATACATGCGCTCCCAGGTCGCGGCCTTAACGTCACCACTGCAAAGCTTGTGATCGCGGTAGATGTCCACCAGGACGGGCCAGGAAACGCCTGAGCCTGCATCTGAAGCAGACTTGACCGAGGATTGGTTGGATTCACAAGCCTCAAGCTGGGCTTCCGGGAGGAATCGGGCTATGGCCGCATCGAGATCCTCGCCTTCCTGATAAGCCGTATGCAGGGCAACCACCGCCTCCCGAGCCTGATCGACGTGATTGGCGTCCCATGGAATGGGCAGCAGCAGCTGGCGGCGACGACCGCCGCCTGCGTGGGCGGTGATATTGAGCCTGACCAGGCCGCGATGGTTGGCGACACTCCAGCCACGCCGACAGCCGAGACGAGACAAGGAGTGAGACACCCCCGCACGCAGCACTGTCTCCCAGGCAAGGGCGGCAGCCATGTGAGAAGGAACGTGAGAAGGTATGTGAGAAGGTCGCCCTCAAAGTCTGGCATGCCCGTGCAGAGCCAGCCACGCGCTGGGAGCCTGAAAGCGAGTGCAGAAGAGGGTTTCAGCCGATTTTCAAGGTCCTGCCTGGAATGCGCGATACCGGATTCGAACCAGTGACGTCCTGCTTGTAAGGCAGGCGCTCTACCGCTGAGCTAATCGCGCGCCGATTCATTCTGCACCTGATCCTGCCTGCGGCCTGCCCTCGGTGCCTGAGGCGCGGAGCGGCGCCGGACGGGATTCCGGTCGCCGCCGGCGCCCTGCGAGCTTGTGCTGGTGTGGGAGTGGACGTCAGCGGGGAGGGTCGCTCCTAGTCTCCGGCCAGTGGAAACGGTGCGATGGCCAGCGGCCGCAGCCACGACCGGGTCACCCGCTTGCTGGCCCTTCCCTACGGGTTGCTCTGGTGGCCCGCCCTCGGCCTGGCCGGCGTCGCCATCGCCAGTGGTTGCTTTTTGTTCGGCGGCCTCTGGCTCTCTCCTGACCTCGACACCATCTCCCGCTCCACCAAGCGCTGGGGGCCGCTGCGGTTGCTGTGGTGGCCGTACCGGCGCCTGCTCAGCCATCGCTCCCTGTTTTCCCACACGCCGCTGCTGGGGATGGGGCTGCGCCTGCTCTATCTCGGTGGCGCCGTGCTGCTGCTGAGCGCCCTGCTGGCGCCCTGGGGCAGTCCCACGCCAGGGCAGCTGGTTGCGGCTGCGCCAAAACTGTGGCAACACCAGCGCCCCTGGCTGCTGGCGGCTCTGGTGAGCCTGGAGGCCAGCAGCTGGCTGCATCTGATCCAGGACGGCGATCCGGTGCCGCGCTTGCCGCGCCTGCTGCGGCGCCACTGGCCCTGCCGCCAGCTGCTCCAACGCCGCCGTTCGCGGCAATCAATGGCACGGCAATCAACTGCACGGCAATCAGTGACAAGGCAAACAATGGCAAGGTGAACGGGCTCGCCGCCAGCTGCGTCTTGGCCCACTCCCACTCCCAGGCCGGCGCTGCCGGCGGAATCAGCGGCGAGACCACTGCCTCAGCCAATGTCAGCAGCGGCGAGCCCGAAGCCCAGGCGCTTGCAGCCGCCGGGGCCAGCGCTGACTCCAACGTTGCCGCCACAACGGCCCTGGTGGAGCTGGTGGCGATTGTGGATCGGTTGCGTGATCCCGCAGGCGGCTGCCCTTGGGATCTGGAACAGACTCACCACTCCCTGATCCCCTACGTGCTCGAAGAGGCCCATGAGGTGGCGGATGCCATCCGCCAGGGTGACCCCGAGTCGTTGCAGGACGAACTGGGTGATCTGCTGTTGCAGGTGGTGCTCCATGCCCGCATCGCCAGTGAGGCCGGCCAGTTTGATCTGGCCGCCATCGCCCGCGGCATCAGTGCCAAGCTGGTGCGGCGCCATCCCCACGTGTTCGCCGGCGCCGAGGCTGCCGACAGCGCCGCTGTGCGCCGGCTCTGGCAGGCGATCAAGGCCGAAGAGCAGGCGGAACGGCGTGGCCAGGTCGCCGCTACGACCACCACCACCGCCGCCACCGTCGTCGTGGACGAGGGCCCACCACCCACCCACAGAGCCGCTCAGCCCTTGAGCCCGCTGAGCGATCAACTGGCCCGCAAGGTGCGCGGCCAGCCCGCCTTGACTGGCGCCATGACGATCTCGCGCCAGGCGGCCGCCGCCGGCTTCGAATGGGACGACCTTGACGGCGTCTGGGCCAAGGTGCACGAAGAGCTTGAGGAGCTCAAAGAAGCCGTAGCCCTGGCCTGGAGCGACGGTGGCATTCCAGCCGGCAGCCCTGGGCGGGGCCCGACCAGCGGCGACAGCGCCGCCCGCGCCCATGCCGAAACGGAACTGGGCGATGTGCTGTTCACCCTGGTGAATGTGGGCCGCTGGTGCCGGCTTGACCCGGAGGAGGGGCTGGCCGGCACCAATCGCCGCTTCCTCGATCGCTTTTCAAGGCTGGAGGCGGCCCTGGGCGGGGATCTGGGCGGCCGCAGCCTTGGCGAGCTTGAACAGCATTGGCAGCAGGCCAAGGCGGCGATCCGGGCCGAGGCGGCCCACCGTGAAGAGGCCTGAACGCGCGGCCGCTCGTAGGAGACGCCATCAGTCACCGCTCTCAACAAAGGGACCGGGTCGCACCCACCGCTGATCCCGGCGTATTTCCCGCTTCACTCCTCCGCCTGCTTCCCACCTCGCCGCTGGCTTTTGATCGCGCCGCGGCGGTTCTTGGCCGCCAATCGCCGCTCCTGGGATCCCCTGGTGGGCTTGGTGCGGCGGCGGATCGGCGGTGGCGGTGCGATCGCCTGGCGCAGCAGCTCGGCCAGGCGCTTCTGGGCCGCCTGGCGATTGAGCCACTGGGAGCGGTGCTCGGCGGCCACCACCACCAGCACCCCAGCCGTCAGCCGCCCCTGCAGCCGCGCCAGGGCTCGTTGCCGTAAGTGCTCCGGCAGCGCCTGGCTGGCCGCCAGATCAAACACCAGCTCCACCCGCGAGTCGGTGGTGTTCACCCCCTGGCCGCCTGGGCCGGAGGCGCGCGAGAAGCGCCAGCCCAGCTCGGCCGCCGGCAGCACCAGCGTCTCGTTGATCGGCAGATCGGCGGCGGAGCCCATCGGTTCAGGATCGCTTAGAGCAGACTCACCTGGCCGCTGCCGATGTCCAGGCAGGCCGGCTGGATGGCAAGCCGGCCCGCCGACACCGCCTCAGCCAGCAGCGCACTGCGCTGCGGCAGGGCGCCAGCCGCGGCGCGGGCATGGGCGGCCACCGCCTCCGCCAGGCTGGCGCCGGCGGGTAGGGCCGCCCGGATCGGCAGCACCAGCTCCTCCAGCAGGGGCGTCAGCGGCCTGGAGGCCAGCGCCGCTGCCACCGCCCCGCAGCCGCTATGGCCCAGCACCAGGATCAGGGGCACCGCCAGCTCGGCCACGGCGTACTCCAGGGAGGCGATACCCGCATCGGAGGCGGTATTGCCGGCGGTGCGCACTTCAAACAGCTCGCCCGAGCCCGAGGCAAAGATCCAGTCCGGCGCCACCCGTGAATCAGCGCAGGCCAGCACCGCCGCCCAGGGCCGCTGGCCCAGGGCCAGGGCCCGGGGTCGCAGCGCACAGTGCAGGGGCCAGCGCTCCTGCAGCAGGCGCGCCCGCAGCAGCGGATCGCCGCTGCGATCGGCCTCGGCCCAGACGGCGGCGAATTCGCGATTGCGACGCAACAGCTCCTGCAACGGATCGCCTGGGGGTTGGCACAGCTGCAGCCGTTCCCCCAGGGGCAGGGTGGCCGCCTCCAGCCGCTGCGGCTGCAGGGCCAGAACCGTGCCCAGCAGGGTCAGCCCCCCCAGGAAGCGCCGCCGACCCAGTCCGGGCCAGCGCTGGACTCGATCGCGATCAGGTGCCATGGGATCGTGACAGGAGGCCTGGTCAGAGGTTTAGCTGGAAGCCTCATCTCTTCAGCGCATGGGCGACAACGACAGTGGATCCCCCGGCTGGATCGACGAGCACCTCAACGGTGTGCGCTATGGCCTCGAAGGCACGGTGATCGCCGAGCAGACCAGCCCCTACCAACGGGTCACGATCATCGACAGCCTGGCCTATGGCAAAGGGCTGCTGCTCGATGGCTGTTGGATGACGGCCGAGCGTCAGGAGCGCCATTACCACGAGGCGATCGTGCATCCGGCCCTCTGCGCTGCCGCCAGCATCGAGCGGGTGTTGATCGTGGGCGGCGGCGATGGCGGCACCGCCCGTGAATGCCTGCGTCACGCCGGGGTGCGCCAGCTCGATCTGGTTGAGATCGATGGGCTGGTGGTGGAGCTGTGCCAGCAGCACCTGCCCAGCATCGGCGGTGCTGCCTGGAGCGACCCGCGCCTGCAGCTCACCGTCGGCGATGGGATCGCCTGGGTGGCGGCGGCAGCTGACGCCAGCTACGACGTGGTGATCGTCGATGGCTCCGATCCCGCCGGCCCGGCGGAAGGCCTGTTCAACCGGTCCTTCTT
>CAMBZX010000180.1 GCA_945872185.1 Synechococcus sp. UW140
TGGGATCGGCGCAGCGACTGCCATCACTGGCATCCCCTGTTCGTGGCGGGCCAGAGCTGGCCCACCGAGGCGCCCCTGGAGCTGGTGCTGGCCTGCAGCCGCGACGACCAACCGGACCTGGAGCTGCGGCTGGGCGAACCGCTGCCGGAGGAGCGGGGCGAGGTGATCTTCGAGGCGGGCCTGCCGCTGCTGCGGCGCCGACCCGCCGGTGCCGCCCGGGTGGAGCCCTGGCCGCTGGCACCACCCGCCCTTCCCCTGGCCACCCCCGGCCCCAGGGGCGTCGATCGGCTGCGCCTGCGCTTCAGCATCAATGGCGAGGGAATCCTGATGATGGAGAGCAAGGATCTGCTCAACGGACAGCGCCTTGGGCCCCTACCCCTGGGACCGGTGCGCTGAGCGTCCGCCGCCAGGGGCGCTGAGGCCCTTGGCTGCATACAACGGGTGTAGCGCTCTCCCCGGCTCCCCACCTTGGCCCTCCGCCAGCACAGGCTTCCCCGTTTCTGGCTGGCCATCACCCTGGGTTCGGTCGCCGTCGCCGTCGGTGGCGTCTATTGGTGGGAACGGCAGTTGCCGAGCCGGATCGAACGGGCGGCGGCAACGGGCCAGCTGGATGATTGCCTGCGCTTCGGTGAACAGCTGGCGGCCCTGAGCTGGCGGCCGGGGGGATCGACCCAGGAACAGGCCCGCTGCCAGCGCCTGCGAGCTGAGCAGCTCTGGCAGGCGCAGCACTGGGACCAGGCCCTGACTCTGCAGCGCCGACTGGTCCATTCCAGCGCCGGTGTTGAGGGCGATCGCCGCCGCTTGAGCCTCTGGCAGGACTCCCTGCGCCGAAAGGCCATGGCCCAGTTCCAGGCCGGCGATCTCAACGCGGCCCTGGCGGCCCTCAAACCGATCGGCGAGGCGCCCCGCGGCGATGGCAACACCCTCGGCGATGAACTCACTGAGAACTGGAACCGCAATCGGGTGCAACTGCAGCGAGCGGAGCAGCTCACCGCCCAGGCCCGCTGGTGGGAGGCCCTCGATGCCCTCAACCGCATCGATCACCCCTGGTGGCAACGCCGCAGCAGCGCCGTGCGGCAGCGGCTCGAACAAGGCATGAGCTCCCTCAAGGGGGCGGAGCGGGAACACGAGAGCCATGGGGAGCTGCCCCATGGTGTCGATCCCCAGAAGCTCGACCGGATCGTGCAACAACACGTCGCCGCCGGCATGGACGAGTGGAAAGCCTTCGAGGCCGGCTGCAAGCAGCTGGGGGGTCGGGTGGTGGAGTCGGGGCCGGAAACCACCTGCCAGCCTTGAGAGGCCGGCGCGCCCTGCCGAGCAACAGCCCCCGGGGTGCCGGGCCCATGACAGGATTGCCCTTAAAGACAGACCCGGTGCCCATGCAGCCAGGCGATCAGGTGAAGGTATGCCAGAGCGTGGTGGTCTACAACCACCCGGAGCATCGCGGTGAGGCCTTCGATCTCGAGGGCCAGCAGGGCCTGGTGCACCAACTGCTCGAAGACTGGAAGGGCCGGCCGATCAGCCCGACCCTGCCGGTGGTGGTGGCTTTCGGCAAATACCGTGCTCACTTTCGCCCCGAGGAGCTCAGCGCCGTTTGAGCCGAGGCCAACGACCGGGAGGCGATGCCGAGCGGCGGAACTGCTCGACTGGTTCAGCCAACGCCTGCAGACAGGCAAGCAATCACACGCCTGCACCCCGGCCCTGGAGCGTCGCCCCGAATCACGGCCGCCTGCCATGGGCTCTGCCCCATGGAGGACCGAGGTCTGCAGCGCCGCAGGCTTGCTGAAAACCCCTGTGCAGCCGCGAATCAGCATTCGGCCGGTCGCGTCATACAACGCTGCACAACTGGATCGCCTGGGACTCAGACCCGGCGCAGATAGATCCCCTCCTCGCCATCGATGGCATGCAGGCACAGTTCAATCATCTCCTGACGGGCGGTGGGCACCACCCGACCGCAGAAATCAGGCTGGATCGGCAGCTCCCGATGGCCGCGATCGACCATCACCAGCAGCAGCACCCGGCGCGGCCGGCCCCAGGCCTGCAGCGCTTCCAGGGCTGCCCGCACCGTACGGCCGGTGAAGATCACGTCATCCACCAGCACCACTTGACGCCCATCGAGACTGCCCGGCAACTGGGTGGCTTCCACTAGGCGGGTACCGATCCGCTCGAGATCGTCGCGATGGAAGGTGGGATCGAGGCTGCCATGGGCGATCGGATGGCCGCAGATCGCCGCCAACCGGGCTGCCAGCACCCGGGCCAGGGCCACACCCCGGGTGGGGATGCCAAGCAGCACCAGCTGCTGACTATCCGCCACCCGCTCCAGCACCTGGGAGGCCAGGCGATCGCAGGTGCGACCCAGATCCTCGGCACTGAGCAGCTCCAGCCGCGCCACCGCCGTGCCGCCAGCTGCCGCGCCGCTAGCCGCCGCTGCCCCAGAGCCCCCAGGCCCAGTCAGGTCTGAATCCGCATCCGCCGGGGGAACGTCGGCCGGCAAAGCGTCGCTGGGGCTGGCCATGGCGCGGATGGAACGGGCTTGATCCTGATGCCATCAAACCTAGAGAGGCTTCCAGGTCCTCACCCGGCAGTGCCTCGCCAAGGCAGTGACTCGCCAAGGCAGCCCGCACCTGCCGACTGGCGTCCCGGCGTGTGCGGCCCATAGCCCGTTCTGATCGCAAATACGCCCACGCTGCAGACAGCCGCCGCCGGCACGTTGCGATTCGTTCACGGCCGTCTCGGCCCGCTGCCAGATGGAATCGCCTCGGCAGCGCCGACGGCGCCGCTGTCTATTCGGGAATCGAAGGGCAAACAACTCCCAGAAGAGCAGCCGATCCCCCACAACTGAAGACGTCGTACGCGGGGGTCTCAAGCACGATGGCCCAGGTTCCCTCCGACTGGCGACCCTGAAGTCCGCCCCCGGTGGTGGCCATCGGACATGCCCTGGCCTGCCAGGCACCGGCTGAGGCGAGCGGATCTCCCCTTATCGCTTGGCCAGGCAACTTGGCCGTTCTGGGATATTGAAGCGGCCCAGATCGTGCGGCAGAGTCAGCCTGAAACAGTGTCGCCAAAGCCTGACGCCACCCCAGCCTCGGGGGGGTCAGAGTCACAAAGCGCTGTAAGTTGAGTCGTAAAGACGTCGTTCTTACGACATCCGGCCATTCGGGTGACTGCCATTTCCTCCTCCCAGCACGTCTCCACGGGCCCCGGCAGCGCCAAGGCGAAAGGGGATCTCGGTACCAGCAGCCCAGCGTCTCACTTTGAGGCTTCGGGCCCGGTGGCTCCCGTCGTACTGGCGATCCTCGATGGTTGGGGTTACCGCCACGACGCCGATCACAACGCCATTCGCTCGGCCGACACCCCGGTGATGGATGCCCTCTGGCATGCCTATCCCCACACCCTGATTGAGGCAAGCGGCGCTGCCGTAGGCCTGCCTGACAACCAGATGGGCAACTCGGAGGTGGGCCACCTCACGATTGGTTCAGGCCGCATCATTCGCCAGGAACTGGTGCGCATCGGCCAGGCTGTGCGCGATGGCAGCCTGACCGAAAACGGCGCCCTCAATGGACTGGCCGACACCCTGCTGGCCGCTGGCGGCACCCTGCATCTGATCGGCCTCTGCTCGGACGGTGGCGTTCACAGCCATGTGGACCACCTCGCCGGCTTGTTGCGCTGGGCCGCGGGCCGCGGGCTGAATGATGTGGCCATCCACGTGATCACCGACGGCCGCGACACCGCCCCCAACTGCGCCCAGGTGTTTCTGGAGCGCATCGAACAGGCGATGGCCGAAGCCGGCGTCGGCCGCATCGCCACCCTCTGCGGCCGCTACTGGGCCATGGACCGGGACAACCGCTGGGAACGGACCGAAAAGGCCTACCGCCTGCTCACAGAGGATGCGATCACCAGCAGCGCCACTCCGGCCGAAGTACTGGTTGCGTCCTATGCGGAGGGCATCACCGATGAGTTCCTGGAACCGGTCCGACTGACCCCAGGACAGCTGCAGGCTGGCGATGGGCTGATTTGCTTCAACTTCCGCCCCGATCGGGTGCGGCAACTGATCCGAGCTCTGGTCCTGCCCCAGTTCGAGAATTTCGAGCGAACCCTGATCGCCCCCCTGCATGTGGTGACCTTCACCCAGTACGAGCAGGGCCTACCGGTGCAGGTGGCCTTCCCGCCCGAATCGCTCGATGGCCTGCTGGGCCAGGTGGTGTCCCAACACGGGCTGCGCCAGTTCCGCACGGCCGAAACCGAAAAATATCCCCATGTCACCTATTTCATGAATGGTGGCATCGAGCAGGCATTCCCGGGCGAAGATCGCCATCTAGTGCCATCTCCCCGGGTTGCCACCTATGACCAAGCCCCGGAGATGTCAGCCGCTCAGCTCACCGAAAGCTGTATCGCCGCCATCAACAAAGGCGTCTATTCCCTGGTGGTGATCAACTACGCCAATCCCGACATGGTGGGGCACACCGGTCAGATGGGCCCCACCACTGCAGCCATCTCCATGGTGGATCGCTGTGTGGGCCGCCTGATGGAAGCCACCAATCGCATGGGCGGCACGCTGTTGATCACGGCCGATCATGGCAACGCCGAGCTGATGCAAGGCCCCGACGGCCGCCCCTGGACAGCCCACACCACCAACCCGGTGCCGGTGATTCTGGTGGAGGGCGAAAAGCGCAAACTGCCGGGCCACGGCACCAATGTGCTGTTGCGTGAAGGCGGTGGCCTGGCCGACATCGCTCCCACCCTGCTCGAACTGCTCGATCTGCCCAAGCCCGCCCGCATGCGCGGCATCTCCCTGGTGGCGCCAGTGAGCAACGAAGCCGTCCACAGCCCTCAGCTGGCCGAGCTGGCAGGAGCCGTGGCCGTCCCCTAACAAGCGGCCAGCCTCCTTAGCGCCTTGGACAACAGGGCTTTCACCCCTGCCCGCCGATATGAGTGCTGCCGAGTCCGCCATTCCCGTGGCCGACTCGGCAGCTGGGTCGCTCCCAGGGATTCGGCGGGCCGCTTAAGGTTCTCCCAGCTTGTTGTCACGGCCACCATGCTTCGCACTGCAGCCACCTGGTTCTGGATGCTCAGCGGCATCCTGATGATCATCAGTGTGCTGCTGCACAGCCCCAAAGGCGATGGCATGGGCGGCCTGGCCGCCAGCGGCGGTTCCATGTTCACCAGTGC
>CAMBZX010000181.1 GCA_945872185.1 Synechococcus sp. UW140
GGGGCCACCAACAGCTTGCGGAAGCTCTGCTGCTTGGAGAAGCCCGTGAGGTAGTTGAACAGCTCCACCCCGTCCTGACCGAAGTCATCGCGCACCGTGAGCAAACCGATATCGGTATAGAGATTTGAGGTCTTGGAGTTGTAGTTGCCGGTGCCGATGTGCATGTAGCTGCGCAAGCGCTCCTTCTCCCGCCGCACCACCAGCGTCACCTTGGTGTGGGTTTTAAGACCGATCACCCCATACACGACATGCACACCGGCATGTTCGAGTTGACGCGCCCACTGGATGTTGTTGTCCTCATCGAAACGGGCCTTGAGCTCCACCAGCGCCATCACCTGTTTGCCGTTCTCGGCCGCACGGATCAGGGCCGCCACCACCGGCGAATCCTTCGAGGTGCGATAGAGGGTCATCTTGATCGCCAGCACCAAGGGGTCTTCAGCGGCCTGGTGCAGGAATTCCTCCACCGAGGTGGCGAACAGGTCGTAAGGGTGGTGCAGCAGCACATCGCCCCGGCGGATCACCCGGAAGATGCTCTCAAACTCTTCCTGCTTGATCGAACCATCGGCCAAGCGGCTGCGCTGGGCCCGGACCAACCGCGGCACGGTGCGGCCCTGGTAGGGGGTGTCGCGCAGCTGGGGCAGGGGGATGCCGGTGAGGTTCATCAGGTCGTCGAGCCCGAGCGGACCATTGATGCGGTAGAGGTCCTCCACCTCCACATCCGTGCCTTCCAGCAGCACCTGGACAATCTCGTCCGGCATCTCGTCGGCCACCTCGAGGCGCACCACCTCACCGCCCATGCGGCGCTTGCGCAGCCCTTCCTGCAGGGCCTCCATCAGGTCATCGGCCTCGAGATCGCGCAGCTCCAGGTCGGCGTCGCGGGTGACGCGGAAGAAGTAGTGCCCCTCCACCGTCATGCCGGGGAAGAGCAGTTGCAGGTTGAAGGCCACCAGCTGCTCCAGCGGCACGGCGGTGAAGCAGGGGGCGGGGATGCGACTGCAGAGCTCGGTGGGGATCTGCACGAAGCGCGGCAGGATCTTCTGAGGCACCTTCACCCGCGCAAACTGCTGCTGGCCCGTGTCCGGGTCGCGGATCAGGGCCGCCACGTTGAGGCTGAGATTGCTCATGAACGGGAACGGGTGCGCCGGATCCACAGCCAGCGGCGTCAGCACCGGAAAGATCGAGCGCTGGAAGTAGTCGTCGGCCCAGGCTTTCTGCGGCTCATTGAGGCGCAGATAGTCGATCAGCTGCACCCCGTACTCGGCCAGACGGCTCTTGAGGGAATGGCGGTAGTGCTGCTGCTGCAACTCCAGCAAGGGCCGCAGCTTGGCGTGAATGGCCTTCAGCTGCTCCTGAGGGGTGAGGCCGTCGTCGCTGCGGGTGGTGACACCAGCCTCCAGCTGGGCCTTGAGGGACGCCACCCTCACCATGAAAAATTCGTCGAGGTTATTGCTGAAGATGGCGCTGAACTTGGCCTGCTCCAGCAAGGGCGTCTGCTCGTCCAGGGCCTGCGCCAGCACACGCTGGTTGAAGTCAATCCAGCTCAACTCGCGGTTGATGTACAGCTCAGGAGCAACGACCGGTTTCGCCATGGTGCTCCGTGCTCAGGGCAATCAAGAGTTCGAACGTAGCAATCTCACTGGCCTGACCCATGTATCGCCGGCCGTTGACCGGGCAAGCCGCCAGCCACCAGCACCGCCACCCCCAGCATCAGCGCGATGCCCAGCCAGAAGGGTGCCTGCTGGTTCAGATTGACGTAGGCCAGGCCCGCCAGGGGTGGGCCGAGGAAGCTGCCCAGGCTCTGCAGGCCCTGGAGGCTGCCGAGGGCGGCCCCCTGGCCGCTGTCATCGAGACGGCGCGACACGAGGCTGCGCAGGCAGGGGGTGATCAGGCCGGTGCCGCTGGCGAGGATCGCCACCGCTGGGAACACCACGGCCACCGCCCGATCCACCGGCGCCAGCGGGATCAGCAGACAGCCCACCACCACCAGGCCCACCCCCGCCAGGCTGAGCCGCCATTCCCCGAAGCGCTTCACCAGCGGCCCGATCAGGCCACCCTGCACCACGGTGGCCACCACCCCCACCACCACGAAAGCGGCAGCCGAGAGTCCCGGACCCCAGCCGAAATTCTGCTTGAAATACACCACCAGCACGGCGGTGAAGCCACTGAAGGCCAGAAAAAACAGGAAAAAAGCCAGGCAGAGGCGTCGCACCTGGGGATTGCGGAACACCCGCGCCAGCTGGCTGAAAGGTTGCAGCTCCCGCTTGCGCGGCAGGGCCAGGCGGGCTTCCAGCGGGTGCGTTTCCGGCAGCAGGGTGAGCACCACCACCAGATTCAGCATCGCGAAACCCAGGGCCACCAGCACCGGCAGGGTGACGGAGATTCCGGCCAGCAGGCCGCCCAGGGCTGGTCCGAGGATGAAGCCCAGGCCGAAGGCCACCCCGATCAGACCGAAGGCTCGAGCCCGCTGCTCCGGTGGCGAGATGTCGGCCAGCACGGCCCCGGCCGTGGCCGCCGTGCCGCCGCTGACACCATCGATCAGGCGGGCAACAAACATCAGGGCCAAAGGCAAACCCGCCGCCGTAGCCCCAGGCCAGCGTTGCTGCCAGGGCAGGCTGATGGTGAGGGCGAACAGAGCCAGCCCCAGCACCGATCCAGCCACGCAGATCGTGATCACCGGCTTGCGGCCGAAGCGGTCGCTCATGGCGCCGATCAGGGGGGTAACGATGAACTGGGCCAGGGCGTAGCTGCCCCCCAGCAGGCCCACGGTCAGGCCAAGGTTGCGCTCGTCGCTGGTGAAGCCCGCCAGCAGGAACGGCAGCAGCGGGAAAACGATGCTTTCGCCCAGGCGGTCGTTGAGCAGGGTGAGAAAGGCGCTCAGCAGCGTCGAGGGGCGCGTGAGTCGCATCGGCCATCCACGGTGAAGGTCACCCTCCCATGGCCGGGGCCGGGGCCGGCGGGCCTGGCTCCCGGGGCGATGACGGCGCCGCCCCCTGGAGATGGCGGCCTTCACGCCGCGGCTGGTTCCAATGCCGCGACCGACGCCAGCCGGAAGCCTTTCCATGGGGGACCATGGCTGGACGCTGCCCGATCACCTGCCGCTTGACCGCTCCGCTGCCACGGCCTCTCTGGATCCCCGCCACCGGCCTGGCGCTGGTGCTGTTCCTGGTGGCCCATCTCGGCGGCCTGGCCCTGGCCCTGGTGGACCCGGCGGCCTTCGAGCGTTTCGCCCTTTGGTTGCACGGGCAGGGGTGGCTGGCGCCGCTGGAGCTGGCCCTGGCCGCCGCGTTGTTGGCCCATCCCCTGCTGGCCCTGCTCAAGCTGATCGCGGCCAGCGGCCGCCGGCCTGGGGCCGCCGCTCCGCTGGTCAGTCGCCGCGGCCAGGGTGCCGAGGCCCTGGCGGCCTGGAGCGCCCGGCTGCTGCCCGCCAGCGGCGGCCTGCTGCTGCTGTTTCTGGCGGTGCATCTGGGCCAGCTGCGCTGGACTCGGCCGCCAGCGGGCCAGGAACTGGCCACCCTGCTGGCGGTGCTGGCCTCGCCCTGGTCGCTGCTGCTCTACGTGGCGGCAGGCCTGGCCCTGGCCCTGCATCTGTTCCATGGCCATGAGAGCGCCCACCGCAGCCTGGGGTTGCTGGACGGCGCCAATGGCGGCCGCATCCGTACCAGTGGGCGGGGGCTGGCCCTGCTGCTGGGGGCTGGCTTTGCCTTGTTGCCCGTGCTGCTGCTGGTCGGGCCAGGCCTGGCCGGAGCCGGCCGATGACGACGCCGCACCTCGATCCGCGCCTGCCCACTGGGCCCCTGGCCAGCGCCTGGCAGCGCAGCCGCGAGGGCTTGCCCCTGATCAGCCCCGCCAACAAGCGACGACTGCGGGTCCTGGTGGTGGGCACGGGCCTGGCCGGTTCGTCGGCCGCCGCCACCTTGGCGGAACAGGGCTATCAGGTGCAGGTGCTCACCTATCACGACAGCCCGCGGCGGGCCCATTCCGTGGCGGCCCAGGGGGGCATCAATGCCGCCCGGAACTACGCCGGCGATGGCGACAGTGTGGAGCGCCTGTTCCGCGACACGGTGCGCGGCGGTGATTTCCGCGCCCGCGAAGCCGGCTGCCATCGGCTCGCCGAGATCAGCGGCGCGATCATCGACCAGTGCGTCGCCCAGGGGGTGCCGTTCGCGCGCGAATACGGCGGCCTGCTGGCCCAGCGCAACTTCGGCGGTGCCCTGGTGAGCCGCACCTTCTATGCCCGCGGCCAGACAGGCCAGCAGCTGCTCTATGGCGCCGTGCAGGCGCTCTTGCGGCAGGTGGAGGCCGGGCGGGTGGAACTGTTCACCCGCCGCGAAATGCTGGAGCTGATCAGTATCGATGGGGTGGCACGGGGGGTGGTCTGCCGCCACCGGCTCAGCGGTGAACTGGAGACGTTCCTCGCCGATGCGGTGGTGTTGGCGACGGGAGGCTATTCCAACGTCTTCCACCTCTCCACCAATGCGGTGCAGAGCAATGCCTCGGCGATCTGGCGTGCCCATTGCCGCGGCGCCCTATTCGCCAACCCCTGCTTCACCCAGATCCATCCCACCTGCATTCCCAGCGGTGATGGCGACCAGAGCAAGCTCACCCTGATGAGTGAAAGCCTGCGCAATGACGGCCGCCTCTGGCTGCCGCTGCAACCCGGTGATCAGCGCGATCCCAAGACCATTCCCGAGGCTGAACGCGACTACTTCCTGGAGCGCCAATACCCCACCTACGGCAACATGGTGCCCCGCGACGTCGCCTCGCGCCGCGCCCGCGAGCTCTGTCTGGCCGGCCATGGCGTGGGTCCGGGCGGCCGCTCCGTCTATCTCGATCTGGCCGAGGCGATCGCCCGCGATGGCCAGGAGGCGATCGAGAGCCGCTACGGCAACCTGCTGGAGATGTACGCCCGTATCAGCGGCGAGGATCCCACCAGCACGCCCATGCGCATCTATCCAGCACCCCACTACACGATGGGCGGCCTGTGGGTGGACTACCACCTGATGAGCACGATTCCCGGCCTGTTCGTGCTCGGCGAGGCCAACTTCTCCGAACACGGTGCCAACCGGCTCGGCGCCAGTGCCCTGATGCAGGGGCTGGCCGATGGCTA
>CAMBZX010000182.1 GCA_945872185.1 Synechococcus sp. UW140
CTGCTGCTGCTGCAGGTGGTGGGCATCCAGATGCAGAGCAATGGCCCCTTGTTGCTCAGCTTCCTGATGCTGGGGCTGGTCCTGCTGGCCCTGCATCTCACCCACTTCAACCTCCAGGGCCTGCAGCTGGCCAGCGGCGATCCCCAGCCGGGCCATGCCGGCAGCCCGCTGGCCTATCCGCTGCGCCTCCACTGCCCGGGCCGCTGCGAGGGGCTGCGCCTGCGCTTCGGCCAAGAGCCCCTGGGACCGGTGCTGGTGCTGGCCGCCGGCGAGCATCGGCTGAATGTGCCCTGGACCCCGCGCCGGCGGGGGCTGCAACGCCCCGGCATCCTGCGCCTGCAGACCACCGCCCCCCTGGGCTTGTTCATCTGCTGGTCGCGCTGGGAGCCGACCGTGCCCCAGCTGGTCGTTCCGGCCCGGCAGCCCGGGCCGGTGCGGATCCTGCATCAGGCCAGCGAGGGCGAGCCCAGCGCCCCGACCCGCGTGGAGCCCCAGGCGGGCAGCGACGAATGGCGCGATCTGTCCCCCCATCGCCCCGAAGACGGCTCCTCCCGGGTGGCCTGGAAGCTGCTGGCCCAGGGACGGGGCCGCTACGCCAAGCGCTTCAGCGACCCGAGCGAGCCCAGCCCGCTGCTGGCCCCCGATCCCACGGTGCCGTTCGAGCGAGCCCTGGAACACCTCAGTGAGCAGATCTGCCGGCTGCACAGCCGCGGTGCCAGCTACGGCCTGGTGCTGGGCGGCGAGCGAATTCCACCGGGCCGCGGCCTGGCCCAGCGGCAACGCGCCCTGGCGCTCCTGGCCCGCTGCCCCGGCGACCCAACCAAGCCCGCCGCCCTCGCCTGATCGCCATGGCCCCTGCCCGCCGCCGATCCCACCTGCCCCGCCTCGGTGGCGCCACGACCCCACTGCAAGCGCTGGCCATGGCCCTGCTCGCGATCGGCCTGACGGGACTGCAGCCCAACCTGCTGCTGGGGGCGATGGCCATCGGCCTGGGGGGCCTCACCGGCCTGAAGCTGTGGGAGGCCCGCAGCCTGGGCGAACACCGGATCGTCAGCCTGCTGCTGCTGATCGGCGCCGGCCTGCAGGCCTCGATGCGACCGGACCTGGGCCCAAGCCTGCTGCAGGCTGGCACGAGCTTGCTGGCCCTGGCGAGCTTGCTGGCCCTGGAACTGGGCGAGGGGCTGGGCTGGCAGGTGGTGCTGCGGCGCAGTGCCCAGGTGCTGGCGGCGGCCCTGCCCCTGGCCCTGGTGTTGCTGCTGCTGGTGCCACGGCTGGCTCCCTTCAGCGCCATGCCCAACCAGCGGAGCTCGACGGCCATGGTGGGCCTGAGCGACAGCCTCGAACCGGGCAGCATCGCCGAATTGCTGGACAATCCCAGCCCGGCGGCACGAGTTGCTTTTCCAGGCGGCCAGCCGCCAGCCACCGACCAGCGCTACTGGCGCGTGCTGGTGCACGACCGCTTCGAGGGCCACCGCTGGACCGGCTCGACGGCAGCCCCGGCGGAGCCGAACGACCCGCGCCAAGGCAGCGCCAACCCACCAGCCACCGCCGCGGCCACCCAGCTGTGGCTGAATGAAGCCAGCGGCCTGCCGGCCGTGCCCTGGAGTGGCCGCGGCCGGCCCCTGGGCCAGGAGCTGCTGGCCGCTGGCAATGGCGAGCTGCGGCACCGGGGCCCGAGCGATCAGCGCCGGGTGTACGCCATCGCCGACGACGACAGCCTCAACCCCTGGCAACAGCAGCCCCCCAGCCCGGCTGATCTCGGCCTGCCGCGGGGCCAGAACCCGCGGCTCAAAGCACTGGCAGCCATCTGGGCCGCCCTGCCGACGCCGGCCCAGCGCCTGGAGGCGGCCCGCCACTGGTTCGGCAGCCAGAATTTCAGCTACAGCGTCACCCCCGGCACCCTGCCGCGGCAAGCCCCGCTCGATGCCTTCCTGTTTGAGCGCCGCCAGGGCTTCTGCGGCCACTACGCCAGCAGCTTCACCGCGCTGATGCGGGCGGCCGGGGTTCCTGCCCGGGTGGTGAGCGGCTACCGAGGGGGCCGCTGGGTGCAGGCGATCGGCGGCAACGGCTACCTGGATCTGCGCCAGGCCGACGCCCATGCCTGGAGCGAGGTGTGGCTGCCCGACGAGGGCTGGCGGCTAGTGGATCCGAGCCTCTGGATCGCCAGCGGCGGCCCGGGCCTGGGTAAGGCCCGCTCGGGCGCCATGGAATGGCTGCAACAGCAATGGTGGGGCCTGGACATCAGCTGGACGCGCCTGTGGCTGGGCTACGACCGCCAGAGCCAGCAGGCCCTGCTGCAGCGGCTGCTGGGCGACCAGCAGCAATGGCTGGGAGCCCTGGTGCTAATGGCTGTCGGCCTCTGCCTGGCGGCCGCTCTGGCGCTGCTGAGCTGGCTGCAGCGCCGCAGTGCGGGGGATGGCCCCCGGCGGGCCCTGGAAGCCATCCTGCGCCAGCTCGCCAGGGCAGGCCTGGGCCCGGAGCCGGGTGAAACCCTGCCCGCCTTTGCCGTTCGGGTGGAGCAACGCTGGCCGCAGCTGACCCCGGAGCTGGAGCGCTTCGTGGCTCTGTACCAGCAGCGGCGCTACGGCCCGCCATCCCGCCCCAACCGCGCCGATCGGGAGCTGCGGCACAGTCGGCGCCAGCTCCAGCGCCGGATCCAGCGGCTGCCGCGCTGAGCCAGAAGGCCCCAAGCCCAGTACAACGGTGGAGATCTGTGCGCGATGGCGATGCCCGCCCCGATCCGAGCGGCCCAGAATGGCGCCACCGGCAGCCCGGCGGACAACCAGCTGGCAGCCCGTCCACGCCGAAGCGGCAGCCCCGGAAGCCTGAGGCGGCTCGCCATCGCCGTCGGCGGTCTCGCCTCTGTGCTCGCCCTCGGCTCCCTGCCGGCCAGGGCGGCCAACACCGACCAGCTGCTGAAACTGCTGGAGCAGGGCTCCTGCCCCAACTGCAAACTGCAGGATGCCGATCTGGTACAGGCCAACCTGCGGGACGCCAACCTCAGCGGTGCCCAGCTGCAGCGGGCCAACCTCAGCGGCGCCCTGCTTGATGGCGCCCAGCTCCAAGGAGCCGATCTGAGTTTCACCAGCCTGCAGAGGGCCTCCTTGCGCGGCGCCGATCTGCGCGGCGCCCGGCTGGAGGGCACCGATCTGCGTGGCAGCGACCTCAGCGGCGCCCGGCTCGATCCCGGTGCCCTGTCCCGCAGCCACTGGGAGAAGGCCAGAGGCATCGCCAACGACAGCCTCGGCTACGCCGATCTGCACAATGCCGGCGTGGAGGCGGCCCTGGCCGGCAAGGCGCCCGAAGCGGAGCGGCTTTTTGGCGAAGCCCTGCGCCAACGGCCCGAGGCCTCGATCAGCTGGCTGGCCCGGGGCATGAGCCGCAAGGAGCAGGGCAAGGACGCCCTGGCTGCCCAGGATTTCGGCTATGCAGCCAGCTTGTATGCCCAGAGCGGCGATGCGTTCACCGCCGAGAAACTGCGCCAGGCTTCGGAAGAGCTGCTCGAGGCACCGAAAAAGAACAAGGGCGGCAACGGCATGGGTTCCCAGATTCTCAGCGGCACCATGAGCGCCATTCAGGTCCTGGCACCGCTGGCAGTGAAATTCCTGGCGCCGATAGCCTTCTGAACTGAGCCAAACTCAAGGGAGGCAATCTCAGGGATTGCTGCCACCCAGCAGGCGACGGGCATCAGCGCTGGAAGGCTGATACCCATAGCCAAAATTACCACCCTCATAATCATTAATAATTCTAGGTGTAACCACTATTACTAACTCACTTTTCTTTCTTTGGTTGCTCGTATTCCTAAAAAACTGACCCACAATGGGAATGTCTCCCAGGATAGGCCACTTAGTAACTTGCTGAATATCTTGGTCAGAAATAACACCAGTCAGAATCAGGGACTGCCCATCTCGAACCCGCACCTTGCCGGTATCCAAGCGTCGCACACTCAAAATATCAATTTTTCCGCATTGCGAAGGGCCGTTAGCGGAATCGACCACTGCAGATATTTGAGGAGAAAGCGTAAAAGTCACAAAACCATTATCATCTATTTTGTTGATACGGGCTCCAAAAGTAAGCCCAGCCGTTGAAAGCTCCGCGGTGCACACAGCCCCCTGAGTAGGAGTCGACGGCTGGAAAGTATAGTTAGTAACAACCTGTGCTCCGACAGTGACAAAAGACTCATTGGCACGAGTTCGCCCAATTGTAGAGGGAGTAGCGGTACCAGATCCGCCGTCAGAGCCACTAGATGAAGACGATACCGAGACGTCAGCCCCACCCTCAACCGCCTCAGAATTTTCACTAAGTATTAGCGTTGGAGAAGCAAGCACCTTAGCATTACTAGACTCTATTTGAGCCGTGAACTCATCAATGAAATTTTGACTTGGAACGAGTCCGGAAGGAAAACTATTGACAAAGTTTTCGAGCCTGCCGCCTCGGTTGACAATCAAGTTATTTCCATACTTAAGAGCGAAGGAATTACTTAAGCTGACGTCATTGGTCAAGTTGACATCCAGAATCTTCACGGAGAGAGCCACCTGCCGCTGGCGCAGATCAAGTTGCTTGAGATACTGCTCCGCAACGGCCACCACTTGGGGCGGCCCCACCAAGGTGATCGTTGCCAATCGGGTGTCGGTGGTGCCGATCAGTCCCCGCAGCGGACCCACCCCAGAGCCATAGGCCTCCACAGTGGTGGAGGTACTGGCCTGGGTTGTGGCCGCATTGGGGGCACCGGCGACAGCATTGTTCACGGAAGCCCCCTCCGTGACCGCCGTGGTGATGGTGTTGGTCTTAGTGACAGTGGCACCGAGATTGGCTAGATAATCAGCAGCAGCAGTTGCCGAAACCTGATTGAGCCGATAAACCTTCGACATCGTGGAGCCGAAACCCTTGTCGAGCACATTCGGCCCAACCACGATCATATTCCCATCCCGACGGCCCTGCAAACCCGCCGAAAGCAAGGCAGTATTAAAGGCCCTGGAAAAGCTTTCATTGCGGAATGCAATCGTCACCTTACGGCTCGATATCGACCCCGCCAATTCCTTCACATCACAATCA
>CAMBZX010000183.1 GCA_945872185.1 Synechococcus sp. UW140
CGGCTTGCCTTGGGCGCGGTGGTCGGGTGTGCGGCGATCCAGCGCTCGACCCAGCGGGCCGCGAGGCGATTGGAGGCTTCGGCGGCCTCCTCGTTTTCAAACACGCTCAGGGAGATCATCCGATCGCCGGCCTCCCCCACATCCACGAAGTAGTACGAAATGAACCCCGGCAGCGCCTGCATCTCCACCAGCAGGCCCTCCCGGAGCGGCTGCAGGGCTGCAGCCGGATCCTGGATTCCTTCGTATTCCCGCAGGGTGGCGTACATCGGCGGCGAACTCCTCAACAGCCCTATCCAAGCAGGCCAGGCCGGTGATCACCGACAAAAAGCCCCGGCTGCGAAGGCGGCCGGGGCGTGGTCCTCTCTCTCGTGTGCGGGGCGGGTGGCGTTGGGGAGCCCGCCTGGGAACCCACCGCGGAATCAGCCCTCCACCTTGACGCTCACGCTGGTCATGGTCTGGGCTTTGGGTGCCTTCACGCAGAGCAAACCATCGCGGTACTGGGCTTCGAGCCCCTCGCGCTGGATGCCGCCGGGGAAGCGGAAGCTGCGGCTCCAGGTGCCGTAGCGAATCTCGCTGAGCAGGGTGCCGCGACCAGCGCTGGGGCCAGCGCTCTCGCTCTCGCTGCCTGCGGCCTGTTGGCGGCCACGACGCTCGGCCGAAATGATCAGGCTGCGATCGGTGGCTTTGACATCGATGCTGTCCTTGTCGACGCCGGGCAGTTCCAGGGTGATTTCGTAGGCCTGGGGGGTGTCGATCACCTCGGCGGCTGGCACGCGCTCGGCGGTCTGCAGCTGCTGCTCCAGGCGATCGAAGAGATCAAAGGGGGAATGGCGCAGGGTGAGCATGGCGATGGCCTCAGATGGGGGCGGGATGCACCCGCACAGCCAATGTGCCGGCCTCGAACCGGCCGGCAGAGGGCGAGAACCGCCCGCCCCGGTTCGGCGCTCACCCGTGAGTTCGGCTGCCCCGCCAGGGTTGGCGCGAGAACCGATCAGGCTGGCTTGGCTCGGTTGCTGGGCTGGCGGTGGCGGGGCCGCAGAGCCCCTTCAGAGCCACCACCAGCTCTCGAAGCTGGCCGCCTGGCCGCAGGCTTGGCCGGCGGCATCCCGCAGGCTCCAGAGCCGGGCGCCCTGGATCTGGAAGCGACGACCCCCGCTGTCGATGCGGATGCCGCAGTAGCCGGACATCGCCTCCTGGGCGCGGGCCTGGTGGAGGACGGCGGCTCGGGCCGGCTGTTGCGCGGCGGCGGCGGTGAGCCGTGAGGGCAGGCCCACCATGGCGCTCCAGTCGCGGCGCCAGAGGTGCAGGGCGCTGCGGTTGGCATAGATCAGACGCGGGTCGCTGCCGCCGTCATGGGCGAGCACCGCGGCGGTGGCCTGGAACAGCTCCTGGGCGCACTGGCGCTGGGAGCGGTCCGCTGTGCAACCAGCCAGCAGGGGGTGCCCGAAGCCCCGCTGGTGCGACGCCAGGATCGTGCCGGCAAGCTCGAGCCGCTCCGGCGTCAGCCAGGCTGCTTCGTTCACGGGGCGCCGCGGTTGCCAGTGGCCGCGGCCACTCCAGCGCCACTTCCTGGATCACTGCCAGGGTCGTCACTGCCAACGGCATGGCCGTCAGCGCTGGGCTCCCGTTCGGTGCCGGCGGCCATGGCCCGCACCATGGCCAGCTGGCCCATGGTGGTGCCCTGGTGGTGCAGCCGCTGCAGGAACTGCTGGTTGGCGTCCGGGAAACGCGGATCAATGGCCAGGGGCAGGGGGCCGGCCCCATCGAGGCCCAACTCCCCCTCCAGCGCCGGTGTGATCACCACCAGATCGGGGTCGAGGGCCGCGTCATAACGCCACCAGCGCACCGGATCGCCGATGGCGGCATGGAGCGGATGGGGGGCGTGGCTGATGCCGTTGACGCTGCCCTCGCGACGCCGGGCGGCCAGATCAGCCAGCAGCTGGCTGCGGGTGCGGCCGCGCAGCTGAAACAGCACGAAGGGGTCTTCGCTGAAGCGATCCCCCATCAGGTAGTAAACGGCGCTGGTGTGTTTGCAGGGGTTGGCCTTGTCAGGGCAGCTGCACTCGCTGCGCACCTCCTGCAGTTTGAAGGGAAACAGGCGCTTGCCACTGGCGGCGAAGGCCCGTTCGATGTCCTCGGGCATGATGCCGGCTAGCAACTGGGCCGACCAGCGGGCCTTCTGGCTCAGGGCTTCGAGCACGTAGCCCCAGTCTTCGTCGTTGAGCACGTCGAGCCAGAGCTTCACCTTGTAGGGATCCTTTTCGCTGCCCTGCACCCGGGCGTGCACCCGCCGCCCTTCAAAGCGGATCGAGAGCACGTTGCCGGAACGGGCGTAGTCCCAGGCGCGCTCGAGCCGTTTTTTGTAGCGGTAGGAGTTGATCAGCTCCATCCAGTGCACCACCCACCAGGGCTGCTGGCCCAGGCCCTGCTGGCCCAACTGGGTGGTGATGGCAGGGGTGACGGTCATAGAGGCGTTGTCCTCGGCCAGTCTGCCCCGCCTGTCGCCCCCAGGCCCAGCAGGTTGCCGTAGGCGTCGTAGCTGCGTTGGATTTCCAGCTGCAGGCCCGGCTGCGGTTGCCAGCGCAGGGCCACGCTCTGGGGGCTACCGCCCAGGCGACGATCGGGAGTGACGATCTCGAGGCCGGCGGCGATCGTCCAGATGGTGCGGCCCTGCTGGCCGGCGATGGCCTGGTCGGCGGGCGCGGCCGGCCAGGCCCGCAGGGGTGCGGCCGGCGGTGGCTCCGCCTGCTGCGGCCGCCCTTCCCAGACGATCACCAGACTCTCCGGCTGCTCGCTGCCCAGACGCACCACGGCGCGCCGGCGCTGCTCGCCATGCACCAGGCAGAGTTCGCTCACCCAGGGCCAGGGGCCGATGCGGTCGGGGCCGAGGCTCCAGTGCCCCTGGGGGCTGATCTGCATCTCGGCGGGTGGCTCACGGAAGGCCATGCGGCGCACTTCACCGCTGTTGCGGTTGGTGAGGCTGGCCTCGATCTGTCCGTCCGTGTCTTCCACCAGCAGGTGGCTGGCGAAGCGTTCCTGTTCCTGGCCGCTGGCGTCAAGCCGAACGAACTGGCCCTCCCAGATGCCGGCGTTGTGGGCCAGGAGCTGGCGGCGGCGGTCCAGCAGCGGGTTCGGCGGTGCAGTCATCGGCTTCAGGCCTCCTCGTCGAGGGCCACCAGCTCGCGCAGCTGGCCCATGGCCAGCCCCCCGAGCCAGTCTTCGCCGCTGCCGACGATGTCGGCGGCGAGCTTGGATTTTTCCTGGATCATGCGATCGATGCGCTCCTCCACGGAGCCGCTGGTGATGAACTTGTGCACCAGCACCCGATTGGTCTGGCCGATGCGATAGGCCCGGTCGGTGGCCTGGTTTTCCACCGCCGGGTTCCACCAGCGATCGAGGTGGAACACATGGCTGGCGCGGGTGAGGTTGAGGCCCACGCCACCGGCTTTGAGCGACAACAGGAACAACTGGGGGCCGCGGGGATCGTCCTGGAAGCGATCCACCATCGCCTGGCGCTCGGTCTTGCTGCTGCTGCCATAGAGGAAGGGCACCTCCTGGCGCCACTTGCGCTCCAGATGAGCCTTGAGCAGGTGGCCCCATTCGGCGAACTGGGTGAACAGCAGGGCCCGATCGCCGGCTTCGACCACCTCTTCGAGGATTTCTTCGAGCCGCTGCACCTTGGCGCTGCGGGCGGCGAAGTTGCCATCCACCTGGCTTTCCTTGAGAGCCAGGGCGGGATGGTTGCAGATCTGCTTGAGCTTGGTGAGCAGCGCCAGCACCTGGCCGTGCTTCTGGCCCAGGGGGGCGCGGGCGATGGCATCGAGGCTGGCCTGCACGGTTTGGTTGTAGAGCTTCTTCTGCTCGCTGCTGAGCCCCACCCACTCGCGCAGCTCCACCTTCTCCGGCAGGTCGGAAATGATCGATTTGTCGGTCTTGAGCCGGCGCAGGATGAAGGGGCCCACCCGGGCCTTGAGATCGCGCAGCGAGCTCATGTCGCCATAGCGCTCGATCGGCAGGCGATAGCGCTGACGGAAGAAGGCCTCCTCGCCCAGCACGCGGGGATTGAGGAAATCCATCAGGGCCCAGAGCTCGCTGACGCGGTTCTCCACCGGGGTGCCGGTGAGGGCGATGCGGAAGCGGCCCTGCTTGCCGGGGCGGCCCAGGTCGCGGGCGGCCTGACTCTGCTTCGCCGCGGGGTTCTTGATCGCCTGGGCTTCATCGATCACCATCCCCTGCCAGTCGATCGTCTCCAGCAGCTCACTGTCCCGCTGCAGCAGGCCGTAGCTGGTGAGCACCAGATCGACGCCTTCGAGCGCCTGCTTCAGTTTCGCCTCGGTGGACGGACGCCGGGGGCCGTAGTGCTCGCGCACCACTAATTCAGGGGTGAAGGCGGCCGCCTCCCGTTTCCAGTTGGTGAGCACGGAGGTGGGGGCCACCAGCAGCACGGGGCGCTTGAGCTCCTCTTCCACCTTGAGATGCTGCAAAAAGGCCAGCAACTGGATTGTCTTGCCCAGGCCCATGTCATCGGCCAGGCAGGCCCCCTGGTCGAAGCGATAGAGGAAGGAGAGCCAACCCAGCCCCCGTTCCTGATAGGGCCGCAGCTGGCCGCAGAAGCCCTCGGGCGCCGGCAGCGGATCGGGAGCCTTCTGCTGGTGGTATTGCTCCAGCACCGCCTGCAGGCGCGGGCCGCCGAGGAAGCGATGCACCGGCAGGCGCATCAGCGTGTCGCCATCGGTGGCGGTGAGACGCAGGGCATCGTCGAGGCTCAGGGGCGGCTCGGCGGCGCAGAAGCGTCTGGCGTTCTTGAGATCGTTGGGGCGCAGCTCGATCCAGGCGCCCTTGTGCTGCACCAGGGGGCTGCGCTTGGCTTCGAGCCGATCGAGCTCCTTGAGGCTGAGGGTGACACCACCGATCATCAGCTCCCAGCGCCAGTCCAGGCTCTCGCCGAGGCTGAAGCCCCGGGAGCGGCTCGGCAGTTCGGCTTCGATCGACAGACCCAGGCGGCTGGCCAGGCCACCGCTGAGGCTGGGGGGCAGCACCACCCCGAC
>CAMBZX010000184.1 GCA_945872185.1 Synechococcus sp. UW140
CGGCAGATCGCCAGACGCAACGCCGCACTCACGGCCCCAGCCCGCAGTGGGTCGCCCACGGCCACGGTGAGGCTGTAGCGATAGGTGTCGAGACCGAATTCCTGCAGGCGCGCCTGGGGCGCTGGATCGGCCAGCACCTCCTGCAGCGAAGCGGCGATGGTCTCCAGCAACGCCACGATCTGCTCCGGCTCCCAGCGACGGCCGACGGCCAGGTTGATCGTGCAGCGCCGCAGGCGATCGGTGTGGGTGTAGGTGGTGGTCGAGGTGGTGAAGAAGGTCTGGTTGGGCACCACCAGTTCGGCGTTATCGCTGCTGCGCCAGAGGGTGGTGGCGCGGGGCCCGAGCCGGCGCACCTCACAGGCCTCGCCGTCGTGAATAAGCACCTCGCCGGGCCGCACCGATCCCTCAATCAACAGCCACAGGCCACTGACGATGTTGGAGAACACCTCCTTGATGCCGAAGCCCAGGCCCACCGAAAAGCCCCCGGCGATGGCCAGCAGGCCGGTCTGGTTGATGCCCAGACGCTGCAGCGCCCAGATCAGACCGAGGACGACGATGCCGTACTGGAGGATCTGATCCAGCGCCCTACGACTGCCCTCACTCAGGCTCAGGGACTGCTTCAGCAAGAAGCTCAGCCAGGCTGCCGGCAGCGGCATGCCCACCAACAGCAAGTAGAGCAGGGCCAACACCTGAGTCAGATCCCCGAGGCTGATCGGGCTGCCGAACCAGACACCCAGGGGCAGCCCGGCCAGATCCTGCAGGCCGCCCAGGGCCTTCAGGATCTGCAGCAGCACCACGCCAAAAAAGCAGGGCCGCAGCAAGCGGCTCACCAACAGCTGATACTGGGCTGGCGGCAGGCGGGGCCTGAACAGTCGCCGTTCCAGCAGGCCCAACAGCAGCCAGCCCAGGCTGAGCTGAGCGGCCAGCTGCACCAGTCCGAATCGCTGGCCCGCCAGCTGCAGCAACAGAGCCATCAGGCCCAGCCAGGCCAGCAACGGCAGGGCCCAGGGCAACCGCCGCAGGGCCGGCCAGCGGCGCCCAACTTGCTGCACCAGCAGCATGCCGCCCGCGAGCAGCAGCAGCTGGAGCAGCACAAAGGGACGGTTCAGGTAGGCCAGCCAGGCCAGCACCACATTGAGCAACAGAGCCATCAGCGCTTCGCCTCCAACTTGAGCAGCACCTCAGCCCCCTGACGGGGAGAGATCACGCCCTCCATCACCTGGGAGACCACGCTTTCCAGAATCGGCAGGATCCTGGCCATCCGGGTCGTAGCCAGGGAGAGATCACCGCTGACGGAGGTCTGTTGATACTGCCGCTGAGCTTCGGCCAGGGCCGCCAGACGACCGGAACTGGCCACCGGAATGGCCGCGAAGCGATTCACCGGCACCAGCACATGGCTTTCCAGGGCGAGCCCGCGCTGGACGCCGGGATCCAGGGTGAAGCGTGCCAGGTCAATGGCGAGCCGCCGCTGATGGGCTGAGGAATCGGCCCCGAGCGCCCAGACCCTCAGGGTGGAGTACGGGCTGGGCAGACCGCCTGGACCGGATGGCAGGGGAGCCACCCCGAGCCGGCTACCCATGGCCCGCTCCAGCCTGGGGATGGCAAGGCTGAAACAGGGAATCCAGGTCAGTCGTCCGGACTCCAGCCCCTGGGCCAACTCCTCGGGCCCGGCCGCCAGATCGACGCGGCTCTGCTGGGCGGCCTGCCGCAGCCAGGACAACCAGGCCACGATCGCCGCTCGATCCGGCTCCCGTTCCGCCGCCACGGGTCGCTTCCCCGTCAGCAACGGCAGCAGAGCCTGGCGTGCGCCCAGGGCCCCGACACTCCACCACAGGCCCACCGGATCGACAGACAGTCCGATTGGCCGACCCCCCGCCGCCAGCGCCAGCAGGGCCTCGGTACTGGCAGGGGGCTCGGCCTCCAGCTGGTTGTCGTAGCAGGCCAGGCTGGGCTCACTGAACACCGGCAGCCCAGCCAGGCCGCGGGGGGTCCGCACGACATGGAGCGCCCGGGATTCGATCGTGGTGACAGTGGCCTCCACCTCGGCGCTGCGGGGCATGACACTGGCCAGACCCTGCGCCAGCAGTTCCTTCGCCATGGAGCCGCGCACCAGCAGCAGATCCGGTCCCAGGCCCTGGCGATGGGAGCGGGCCAGTTCGTCGGCAAGGTTGGCTTCCGGCACCACCGCGAACTGCACGTGCACCTCCGGATGCACTCGGGCAAAGGCCTTGAGCAGCGGCGCCCAGCTGCGGCCGCCGCGAAAGTCCGCCGAAAGCCACTCCATACCGGGGCTGAGGGCCAGCGTCACGTGCAGGGTCTGGCGGCGCAGCAGCGGCAACGACTGGCAACCCGCCAGCGGCAGCAGCAGCGCCAGAGCCACTAGACGAGCGCCGGGGCCAGCGAAACGGCCTAAACCAGGGCGCCAACGCCATGAGAGGCCGTAACGCCATGGCAAGCCGGAAATCCAGCGCAGGCATGAACGGGAACTGAGCACAGGCCCCGATCCGACTGGGCTTCATTCTGGGGGTCGTCGCCGTCGTCGCCATCCGTGGCGATGACCGTACCCGCCAGACCTCGCCATGGACGCCAGCCCCCAACCCCGTGTTCCCTACTGGAAGGTGTGGCGTGACGCCGAGGGCATCAGCCACCAGCACCAGGCCTGGGTGGAGAACTTCGAGCTCACCCATCTGGCGGACGGCATGGTGGACATCTGGCGCACCCCCACCCAGGGCGGCACCAGCGGCACCCTGTTTCTCCACGTCGTGCCGGGGGTGATCTACGACTGGCACGAAAATCCCCGGCCCCAGTGGATCGTGACCCTGTCGGGCCGCTGGTTCGTCGAAACCATGGACGGCCATCGCGTTGAGATGGGTCCCGGAGAGCTCTCCTTCGGCGGCGATCAGGGCTGCCGCTGCCTGGATGGCAAGCAGGGCCATCTCTCCGGGGCGGTGGGCAGCGAGCCGGCACTGCTGCTGCTCATCCAGGTGGACCAAGCTCCTCCGGAAACCTAGGTGCTGGCCTGAGCGCAGACAGGGCCAGCACGGACACGGTCACCGCGGAGCCAGCCCAGGCGCCACCGGCTGGGTTGCGGCGCCATGGCCAGCGCGCCTGCAGCGGAATGGCCCACGGGGGCATGTGCCGCCAGGACTGAATCCCGGCCATCAGCGACAACGCTGCAGCCCGTGACAGCCGCCAGGTTCGGCCGGGGGTGTCGGTTATGTTGCCGAATCCGCCTGATGTCCCCCGCCATGGCCGCATCCCTCCCCCTGCTGCTGCGCGCCGCCCGAGGTGAGCAGGTGGAGCGGCCGCCGGTGTGGATGATGCGGCAGGCGGGCCGCTACATGAAGGTGTATCGGGATCTGCGCGATCGCCATCCCGGCTTCCGCGAACGCTCGGAAAATCCCGATCTCTCCTATGAGATCTCGATGCAGCCCTTCCACGCCTTCAAGCCCGATGGCGTGATCCTCTTTTCCGACATCCTCACGCCCCTGCCGGGGATCGGCATCGACTTCGACATCATCGAGAGCAAGGGGCCGATCATCGAGCCCGCCATCCGCACCCAGGCCCAGGTGGATGCCCTGCGCCCGCTCAATCCCGCCGAGGCTTTGCCGTTTGTAGGCGAGGTGCTGGGCCGGCTGCGGGCCGATGTGGGCAACGCCGCCACCGTGCTCGGTTTTGTCGGAGCCCCCTGGACCCTGGCGGCCTATGCCGTGGAAGGCAAGAGCTCCAAGACTTATTCGGTGATCAAGGCCATGGCCTTCCGGGAGCCGGCGCTGCTGCACCAGCTACTGGGCCATCTGGCCGATTCGATTGCCACCTATGTGCGCTACCAGATCGATTCCGGTGCCCAGGTGGTGCAACTGTTCGACTCCTGGGCTGGCCAGCTCAGCCCGATCGACTACGACACCTTCGCCGCTCCGTACCAGAAACGGGTGATCGACCAGGTGAAGGCGACCCACCCCGACACCCCCCTGATTCTCTACATCTCCGGCAGCGCCGGCGTGCTGGAGCGCATGGCCCGCACCGGCATCGACATCATCTCCCTGGACTGGACCGTGGACATGGCCGAGGGCCTCGCCCGCCTGCCGGAGCACATCGGCGTGCAGGGCAACGTGGATCCGGGACTGCTGTTCGGCACACCGGAAGGCATCCGCGCCCGCATCCTCGACACGGTGCGCAAGGCCAAGGGCCGCCGCCACATTCTCAATCTTGGCCACGGCATCCTGCCCGGCACTCCCGAGGAGAACGCCCGCGTCTTCTTTGAAACCGGCAAGGCCGTCAACGAGCTGCTGGAGGCAGCCGTTTGAGCGGCCTCGGAGACATCCATCGGTCTGACGCCAGCGGCCCAGACCCCTCGGCAGCAGGCCAGGCCGTGAGCCCACGGCCAACTGCTCGCATCCTGATCACCGGAGCCGCCGGCTGTGTGGGCCAATACACGGCCGAGCAGCTCTACAAGCACAGCGATGCCCACTTACTGCTGTTGCTGCGTGATCCCAGCAAGCTCAAGGCGGTGCCGGCGGATGATCCGCGCATCACCCTGCTGGTGGGCGATCTGCGCGATCTTGAGCCCCATGCTGAGGCCATCGCCACGGCCACCCGGGTGATCCACACCGCCACCGCCTGGGGGGATCCACAGCGGGCGCTGCAGGTGAACGTGGTGGCCGTGAAGCGCCTGTTAGCCCTGCTCGATCCGGAGCGACTGGAGCAGGTGATCTACTTCTCCACCGCCAGCATCCTCGATCGCCAGCTGCAGCTGCTGCCGGAGGCGATGGCCTACGGCACCGAATATATCCAGACCAAAGCCCAGTGCCTGCAGGATCTGGAACAGCATCCGCTGGCGGAGCGCATCGTGGCCGTATTCCCGACGCTGGTGTTCGGCGGTCGAATCGTGCCCGGCGATCCGCACCCGATCAGCTACCTCACTGCCGGTGTCAAGGAAGGCATCAGTTGGCTGTGGCTGGCCAAATGGCTGCGCACGGATGCCAGCTTCCATTTCATCCATGCGGCCGACATCGCCACGGTCTGCGCCCATCT
>CAMBZX010000185.1 GCA_945872185.1 Synechococcus sp. UW140
GGCGCTACCTGGGCGGCTACTGCTTCCGCTTCAACCGTCGCTTCTCGATGGCTGGGATGACCGAACGGATCGCCAATGCGGTCTGCTGCTGTATGCCGGTCACAGAACGGGATCTCAGGGTCGCGGAGGTTTATGGGTAATCAAGAGCCAGTTTGAGTGGCGGCCATCTGGACGGTGTGTCGTTTCATTGTCAATATCTCCGAACCAGATGATCTGTGTGGACAGCCAAACCATGACCAATACTGCCGTCCCCACCCCTTCCAGAATCGGCCCTTCCCTCTCGCTTGTCGACGTGGCTCCGCTTGCCTCCCTGGGCCAGCCCCGGCTTGAGATCCGTGGTGGCCGATCCCTCGCCGGTGAAATCCGGGTGAGCGGCGCCAAAAATTCGGCCCTGGTGCTTATGGCCGCCTGCCTGCTCACCCGCGACACCCTGCGGCTGCGCAATGTGCCGCCCCTCACCGACATCACCGGCATGGGCGAGATCCTCGGTGCCCTCGGCGTCGCCGTGACGCGCAGCGGCGACAGCATTGAACTTAATGGCGACCACATCAGCAAGGCCGCGCCGCCCTATGAGCTGGTCAACAGCCTGCGGGCCAGCTTCTTCTGCATCGGCCCCCTGGTGGCCCGCATGGGCATGGCCCAGGTGCCGCTGCCGGGTGGCTGCCAGATCGGCTCCCGTCCAGTGGTGGAGCATGTCAAGGGACTCAAGGCCCTGGGTGCCCAGGTCACGATTGAGCACGGTGTCGTCACCGCCGTGGTGCCGGGCCGCAGCCATCGCCTCACCGGTGGCCACATCCATCTCGATTGCCCCAGCGTGGGAGCCACCGAAACCCTGATGATGGCGGCCACCCTGGCCGACGGTGAAACCACCATCGACAACGCCGCCCAGGAGCCGGAGGTGATCGACCTGGCCCGGCTGCTGATTGCCATGGGAGCCAAGATCCGCGGAGCCGGCAGCCCGACGATCACGATCGTCGGTGTCGAGCGCCTGCATGGCGCCGACTACGCCGTCATCCCCGATCGCATCGAGGCGGGCACCTTCCTGCTGGCTGCTGCCATCACCCGCTCCGTGCTGCGGGTGGCGCCCGTGGTGCCCGAACATCTCGGTGCCGTGATCACCAAGCTGGAAGAGGCGGGCTGCCGCATCGAGCACGACGGCCTCGGTGTGGTGATTGATGCTCAGCGCATCTCCGCTGTGGATCTGCGCACCCAACCGTTCCCCGGCTTCCCCACCGATCTGCAGGCGCCCTTCATGAGCCTGCTGGCTACGGCTGAAGGCACCAGCATGATTGTGGAGAACATTTTTGAGAATCGCCTCCAGCACGTCGCCGAGCTGCAGCGCATGGGGGCTTCGATTCGCATGCAGGGCAACACCGCTATAATTGAGGGCGTGGCACGTCTCAGCGGCGCCCCTGTCCACGGCACCGATCTGCGCGCTTCGGCGGCCATGGTGCTGGCCGGTCTGGCGGCGGAGGGCACCACCACGGTGCGGGGCCTGGAGTTCCTCGATCGCGGCTACGCCGATCTCGAAGGCAAGCTCAACTCCGTGGGTGCCGAGATTCGGCGCCTTCACGACGAGCCCACCAGCCTGCCCCTGGCGGCCTGAGTCCAGGCGAAGCCGGCCCCAATCGGGTTCAGAGCCCTGTTGGGGCTTAAGATCGTCATCGCGGGAGCGTGCCGGAATTGGTAGACGGACTCGACTCAAAATCGAGCGCCTTCGGGTTTGTGGGTTCGAGTCCCACCGCTCCCATCCCCCCCTCGGCGTCCAGCGCGGCGCTCGAGGATGTTGCTGAATCTCCAGGCTCTGCGGCCCTGAGCGAGTCGCGTGCTCCAACAGGCACGGATCTGGCCAAGGGCTCAACGGCCTCGTCGGTGATGGGCACCTACGGCCGCTATCCGCTCGAGTTGGTGCGGGGCAAGGGTGTCTGGTTGGTGGACAGCCAGGGTCGGCGCTATCTCGATGCCGTGGCTGGGATCGC
Organism: Synechococcus sp. UW140; assembly: GCA_945872185.1. Lineage (GTDB taxonomy): Bacteria > Cyanobacteriota > Cyanobacteriia > PCC-6307 > Cyanobiaceae > Cyanobium. The sequence continues at coordinate 1,980 of CAMBZX010000185.1, forward strand.
CGTCTGCACCCTGGGCCACAGCGATCCGGTGCTGCGCCGTGCACTCTGCCGCCAGCTCGGCAAACTCCAGCACGTTTCCAACCTCTACCGGATTCCCGAGCAGGAAGCCCTGGCCCGGGCCATCTGCGAGCGCAGCGGCGCTGATGCGGTCTTTTTCTGCAATTCCGGCGCTGAAGCCAACGAGGCCGCCATCAAGCTGGCCCGTAAACACGGCCATACGGTGCGCGGCATTGAGCGGCCCCTGATCCTCACGGCGGAAGCCAGTTTCCACGGCCGCACCCTGGCTGCGGTCACAGCCACGGGCCAGCCCAAGTACCACCAGGGCTTTGAGCCGATGGTGGAAGGCTTCCGCTACTTCCCCTACAACGACACTGCGGCGTTCGAAGCCTTGCTGGCCGAATGTGAGGCCGAGGGCCCGCGCGTGGCCGCCGTGTTGCTCGAACCGATCCAGGGTGAGGGGGGTGTGATTCCCGGGGATCCGGCCTTCTTCCGCCGGGTGCGGGAGCTCTGTGATCAGCATCAGATCCTGCTGATCTTCGATGAGGTGCAGATCGGTGTCGGGCGCAGCGGCCGGTGGTGGGGCCATCAACGGCTCGGCGTTGAACCGGATGCCTTCACCATGGCCAAGGGCCTCGGCGGCGGCATTCCCATCGGCGCTCTGGCGGTGAAGAGCGCCGTCGATCACTTCCGCCCGGGCGACCATGCCAGCACTTTCGGTGGCAATCCCTTCGCCTGCCGCGCCGCCCTCACGGTGATCGCTGAAATCGAGCGTCGCCAGTTGCTGGGCCATGTGCAGGCCATGGAGCGCTTGCTGGTCGATCAGCTCCTGGACCTGGCCAGCCGCCATCCCGGCCGCATCGCAGCGGTGCGCGGTTGGGGCCTGCTGCAGGGCGTGGTGCTGTCCGAGGTTGGCCCCACCGCAGCGGAGGTGGTGAAGGCGGCGATGGCGGAAGGCTTGCTGCTGGTGCCGGCCGGACCCCGGGTGGTGCGCATCGTGCCGCCCCTGGTGATTCGCCGCCGCCATCTGCGCAAGCTGATCAAGCGCCTGGAGAAGGCTCTGATCAGCGCCTGCTGAGGTGGCGATGCCAGACCCTGCCGCTGCGGCCGCCATCCCACCGTCGACCCCTGCGCTGATGGCGGCCCTGGCCCCTGGCCCGCAGGGATCACAGGGGCAACCCGTCGCCCTCGGCCTGCCGGCCCCCGTCGATCTCGATGACCTGCTCGAGCCCTTCGCCCGGCGCGGGGTCGATCTGGGGTTGGAACGGGTGCAGGCGGCCCTGGCTGAAGGCGGCCATCCCGAGTGCCGCTTTGCCGCTGTGCAGGTGGCCGGCACCAATGGCAAGGGCTCGATCTGCACGCTGCTGCACGCCATCCTGCGGGCCGCCGGCCTGCGTTGCGCCAGCTATCGTTCCCCCCATCTGGTGAGCTGGTGCGAGCGCATCCAGCTCGATGATGCCTGGATCAGCCCCGCCCAGCTGCGCGCCGATCTCGCCCGCTGGCAGCCGATTGGACGTCACCATCAGCTCACCCCCTTCGAGCTGCTCACCGCCGCGGCCTTCGATCGCTTCGCCAGTGAGGCCCCCGACCTGGTGATCCTGGAGGTGGGTCTCGGTGGTCGTCTCGATGCCACCACGGCCCATCCCCAGCGCTCGCTGCTCGGCTTCGGCAGCATCGGCCTCGATCACCGTGAGCATCTGGGCGACACGTTGACGGCGATCGCCCACGAGAAGGCCGCCGTGATGGCCCCGGGGAGCCTGGCCTTCAGCGCTCCCCAGTCTCCAGAGGTGGCGGCCGTGCTCACGGCCGAAGCCAGCCGGCGGGGCTGTGAGCTGCGTTGGCTCGAGCCCCTGGCGACACCTGCAGCCGGCGGTCCGCCGCTGGGTCTGGCCGGCACCTGGCAGCGCAGCAATGGGGCGGTGGCCCTGGCGATGGCCCAGGCCCTGGCGGCGCGGGGTTGGCCCATCGATGCCGTGGCGATCGCCAGCGGCCTGGCTACCGCCCGCTGGCCCGGCCGCCTGGAGCGTCGCCGCTGGCAGGGCCGCGAGCTGCTGCTCGACGGCGCCCATAACCCGCCGGCGGCGGTGGCTTTGCGCCGGGAACTCGATGGCCAGCAGGGGCGCCGCTGGCTGTTGGGGATGCAGCGCCATAAGCAGGCCCCGGAGCTGCTGGATGCCCTGCTGGCTCCTGGTGATCGGCTGGCGGTGGTGGCCATCCCGGCGCATGTCAGCTGGAGCGCCGCCGACCTTCAGGCCGAGCGGCCTTCCCTGGCCGACCGGATCGAAGCAATCGCCGATCCGGTGGCGGGACTGAACTGGCTCACGGCCCCGGGGCCCCTGCCGGTGGTGACCGGTTCGCTGCATCTGCTCGGTGCCTTGATCCCCCTGCTGGATCCTCTGGAGCCGGGCTGAGCGCTGCTGGATGGCTGGCGAGCGCAGGGCCAAAAGACCACTAAAAAGCCCTCAGCCGATTTGACTGACGCAGTGCCGGCTGGCCGAAAAGTCAATGAACCCGGGGGTGCCGGGTGGCGAAGCAGCATTCAACCATGGTCAAGACAGGTTTGTCCGCCGTGTTCTGACCAGTCGCGCTCAGCGGTTGCCGAGCCCATCGGGTGGAGCCGAGGTTCTGGCTGATCAGGGCCAGAGGCGTTGGCTGTCGGATCGGCCCTGGACGGGGCGGGAGCTGATCCGCCAGCATCAGCATCGGCCCCCCAGTCCCACGCTCCCCATGGTCCCGATCCCGCCGGCTGCCGCCTCCGCCCCCGAGAGCCGCCTGCAGCGCCGCCTGCTCGGCCTGGTGCTGGTCCTGCTGCTGTTGCTCGCCGCACCCAGCGCTCCGGCCTGGGCTGAGTTCAGCGGCATCGACTACACCCTCACCAACCAGAATGAACAGGACTTCAGCGGTCAGGACCTGGCCCACACCTCCTTCGCCGGCGTGCAGGGACGGCGGGCCCGCTTCGCCGGTGCCGATCTGCACGGGGCGATTTTCACCCAGGCCGCCTTCCCGGATGCGGACTTCAGCGGCGCTGATCTCAGCGATGTGTTGATG
>CAMBZX010000186.1 GCA_945872185.1 Synechococcus sp. UW140
TGCAATCCACGTGCCAGGTTCTTAAAGAAGGCTCGTGTCTGCAGTTTAGGGCATAAATTGTATCACTTCAAGTACACCAGTTACTCGTTGCTTGTCGAGCGATACCTTGCGGTCAAGACCCGTTCTTCGAGGTCCAATGCCGAGAATGGTCTTGGGTATCACTACCAATTGAATGCTTCTGATTTGCTTTTGGAATTCAGGCAAGTTCAGTCATCGGCTGTTGATCTCGGTGGCGTGTTTTTTGGTCCCGATCATTGAATCCTGTCTCACCTTTTCGTCTTTTGCCTATGAATTCGCACCGTCGAATTCTTGTCATCGGTGCCAGCGGCCATGCCCATTCCCTGCTGGCGCTGCTACAGCGCCACGGCGGTTACAGGCCTGTGGGCTTGATCGATTCCTTCCAGCCAGCAGGTACTTGCTTGCATGGCATGCTGATCCTCGGCGGCGAAGATGACGTGCCTCAGTTATGCGATCGCCACAACGTGCAACACCTGCTGGTAGCCTTCGGTGACAACTTTCAGCGCCAGGCCATGACCCAGCGCCTGCAACGGCAATGTCCTGAGGCTCTGTGGCCCTCGCTTGTGGATCCCAGCGCTGTTGTGGCGACTGACGCCAGACTGGCCCCTGGCGTGGTCGTGATGGCCCAGGCCCATGTGGGCGCCGGCTGCCTGCTGGAAGCTGGATCTCTGCTCAACACCAAGGCCAGCCTGGATCATGATGGCCGTCTGGGCGCCTTTGCCAGCCTCGCCCCCGGATCGATCACGGGCGGCAGGGTGCGAACGGGCGATCGCAGCTTCATCGGCTTGGGCGCCAGGGTGATCCAGGGGGTGCAGATCGGTTGCGACACTGTGGTGGGCGCAGGATCTCTGGTGCTGGAGGATCTGCCCGCTGGCGTGCTGGCCTACGGCGCACCAGCCCGAGTGGTGCGTAGCCGCCCAGCGGATCAGCCTTACCTCTGAACGAGTGCCGCATTGAACCCCACCATCCAGCCGCGGCTGGTTTCCACGATCATCCCGGTTTACAACCGGCCTGTCATGGTGCGCAGGGCCTCAGCTTCGGTGCTGGAGCAGAGCTACCGCCCGATCGAGATCCTGCTGGTGGATGACGGTTCCACCGACCACACCCCAGCCGTGCTGGCCGAGCTTCAGGCTGCGCATCCCCAGGAAATCCGTGTGATCCGCCAAGCCAATGGCGGCGCCGGCCTGGCCCGCGAAACCGGGCGTCAGGCGGCCCGCGGCGCTTTCATTCAGTATCTCGACAGCGACGACTATCTGCTTCCCAACAAGTTCACCGATCAGGTTGCTGCCCTGGAGGCCCATCCGGATTGTGCCATTGCCTTCGGCACTTCGCGCCTTGAGGATGCCTCCGGTGAGGTGCTGGATTCCGCGAGCCGGCGCACGAGTGAGCCGACGATCACCAGCCTGTTCCCCCTGCTGCTGCTTGAACGCTGGTGGCATACGCACACCCCGCTGTTCCGCCGCTGGATCAGCGATGCCGCCGGCGCCTGGCCTCCCTACCGACCGGAAGACTGGGACCTGGAGGCCCGGATGGGCGCTCTGCGTCCGCAGCTGATTCACTGCGGCAGCACTGTGTCAGTGCAGGTCGACCACGACTCGCCCAATCGCGTCACCCGTGGCGCTGAGCTGACCTACCTGCGCGATGAGGCGATTTTTCTCCCCAGGTTGCATGCCTGCGCTTTGCTGGCCGGGATTGATCCTTGCGCTGCGGAGATGGCTATGTTTTCTCGCTGGTGTTTTCTCAGAGCCCGCCAGCTCGATGCCAGTGGTGAGCCCGCGCTGGCCGAAGGCCTGTTGGCTCTGGCCCACTACAGCGGCAGTGCTGATCCCTGGCGCTCCGCCGCCTGGCAGCAGCCCGTATATCAAGGCCTGCGCCGCCTGCTCGGCGCTCAGGCCGTGGGGACCCTGTCGGCCCTGCATCGGCCCCGACATCCGCAGGTGGCCGCACGCTGATGGGCGCTCCTGCGCCTCTGGTGAGCGTGCTGATGCTCACCTACAACCACGCTGCCTATCTTCAGCAGGCCATCATTTCGGTGCAGGCTCAGAGCCTGCAGGCCTGGGAGCTGCTGATCGGCGAAGACGGCTCCAGTGACCACACCGCCACCATTGCCCACCAGGCCGCCGCCGCCGATGCCCGGATCCGCGTGTTCAGCAGCCCTAGCGGCTCCCTCGGTTTTCATCGCAACTTCGGCCGTCTGCTGGAAGCCGCACGGGGCCCCTATGTGGCGTTTCTGGAAGGCGATGACTGGTGGAGCGAGACCCGCAAACTTCAACTCCAGGTGGCGCTGCTCGAGCGAGATCCCAGCCTCGCTTTCTGCGGCGGTCGCACCCGTGTGCTCGACGAGCGCCTTGGCTGCTCAGATGTCCCGCCTCCGATCGGACCGGCCTCTGGATTCCTGAAGTTGTCTTTACCTCAGCTGATTGATGCCTACAGCTTCCATTTCTCCAGCGTGTTGATGCGACGGCAGGTCGTGGAGCTGCCGCCTTGGATTTTCAGACAGTATTGTCTCGATCGCCCTCTCTATTTGCTGGCCGCCTGCCATGGTGATGCCGGCGTGATCGATGCGGAGCTCAGTGTCTATCGCCTCCACGTTGGTGGCGCCTGGGCCCCCCTGAGCCCCCTACAGAAAGCCATCCGCAGTCGTTCGCTGTTTCAGACGTTCCGCCACAATTTCCCCGGCAAGTTTCATTCACGCTTCAGTCGTAGTCTGAGTCATATTCTTTGGAGCTATCTTGCCCTTGCTCTTCAGGCACGCCGACGGCGCGAGGCCCTCGTGATCTTAGCGATGGGCGTCAGCGCAGCTCCTTCCTTGCGTTTATTTCACGAACCGCGCATCACCTTGGGAGCCTTTTTGCGCATTATATGATCAGATTCTTACTTTGATAACTTCTCGTCAACATGTCCATTATATGATAACATTGTTGCTCTGAGGCCTTCTCATCAACGTGCGCATTATCGTGCTGTGTGAGGGCCTGGGTCTCCCCGGTGCGGTGGCCAATGTCGCCTGGAAGCAGGCCCTTGGACTGAGTCTCTCCCATCCGGTCTGTCTGATCAGCGATGGCTTGAGTGTTGAGCGGCGTCAGCAGTGGAACCGATCTAGCGGTTGGTTATGTACTCATGTTCTGCAAGTTCCTGGCTTCACGTGCTTGCATCGCTTCGGGCACCTTCCCCGCCAGCTGTTCTGGATCCTCAAGGCGCTGCTTGCCACTGCCAGTGAACTGTCTCCCGGAGACCGTGCCACGGTCATCTGTCACAGTCATCCCCTCGCTGCGGCGATCGCTCTCCGTTTCGGTCGCGATGTACGTCTGTTGATGGTGAGTCACGGTGATGTCTTTTCCCGTCCGCCTGGCAGTTATGACCCGGCTATCACGTTTCTCTACCGCCGCACAGCACGTGCTGCCCACAGGCTTGCCGACACATCCATCGCTCTGTCCCCAGCCATGGCCCTTCGCATTCAGGCCCATGGCGTCGCCTCCCAGCGCATCGCCCTGATTCCCAATGGTCTTGATCCAGAGGAGATTGGGCTTGACAGGTTTCCTGCGTTCACCTCCCTGGATCATTGGCTTCAGAGGCCGTTACGTCTGCTGTTCGTCGGTCGCCTGGATCAGCTCAAGGGTGTGGATGTGTTGCTCCAGGCCATCACGATTGCCCACCAACAAGGTACGGATCTAGAGCTTGAGCTGATCGCCCATGGCACCCCCCGCCAGGTTCAGGATCTTGATCAGAGGATTCAGGCTCTCGGTTTCGCTGAGGTTGTGCGATTGATCGGTCCGCGCCCTCGCCACAGCTTGGCCGACCATTACCTTCGCTGCCATGCGGTCGTCGTGCCGTCCCTGGACGATCCACTCCCCACGGTGATCCTTGAGGCGATGGCCTGTGCAAGACCGGTGCTGGCCAGCCGTGTCGGTGGGATCCCTTACCTTCTGCAGGATGGACAGTGCGGTCTGCTCGTACCGCCCGCTGATCCCTGCGCCCTGGCCAATGGCATCATCCGCTTCGATCAGGACCGAGCCATGGCCTCCGCGCTCGCTGAGCATGCCCTCGAGCGGAGCCGCCAGTTCAGCTGGGAGGTTAATGTACAGGCCCTGCACGCGCTGATTGCATCAGCTCCCTTCTGATCTATTCTTTCACTCCATCTCTCGTTTCCTAGCCTTATTGCCCTTTTCATCGGCTTGATCCCCTCCCGCAAGCTTATTGCGCTACGGCGTCAGTCTCTATTGTATTAGATTCAACTTTTCTGATATGAGGCTGAACTAATTGCCAGAAGTTACTCTAATTTCTTTCGACAACTTTTCTGCAGTCTAGGCATTGGCATTGCGCGTCACCGCTGTTCTCCAGGGCCTTTCCGAAGGCGGTGCCGTAGTAAACTGCTGTCTCAACCAACTCTCCGCCCTTGCCGCTGAGCACCAGTGCTGGCTGATCAGTGATAGTCCTCTGTTAGGCAGCGACGTCCGCTTCCCGATACAGGTCCTGCCGGTGCCTCGCCTGCGTTGGTTGCGACGTTTCGCCCATGTGCCACGCCAGGTCATTTTCATTCTGATGGCGGGAGTCGCGCTCGCCTTCTCCCGCCAAAGGCGTTCCGTGGATGTGGTGCTCTTCCACAGCCATCCCCCTACGGCTTTGCTGGCCACCTTGTTGCGCCGCCGCCTTGGCTGCCAGGTCGTGATGGTCATGCATGGGGATATCAACGACCGGCCCCGCGGCACCTATGACCCGCGGATCACCTGGTGGTACGGCGTCTGTACCTCCGCGGCCTACCGCCGTGCCGATGCGGTGCTGGCCCTCTCGCCTTACATGGCCTCCCTGGCGGTGCACGGCGGCGCCAGGCCTGAGCGGCTGCATCTGGTGCCCAATGGCGTCGATGCCGAAGAGATCGGGCTGGAGCAGCTGCTGCCGCTGCAGGAGCAGGAGCTGCTGTTTGTGGGCCGCCTCGAGTACAACAAGGGGCTCGACCTGCTGCTGGCCGCCTTCGCCCAGCTG
>CAMBZX010000187.1 GCA_945872185.1 Synechococcus sp. UW140
TGTTGCTCTCAGGGCCAGGCGATGAAGCTGACCGGCTCATACTTGGCGATCGTGATCCGCCAGGCCCTGATGGCCAGGCCCTGAAGGCTGCTGAGCAACGCCTCCGTCTCAGCACCGCCGACCCAGTTCGCCTTGAGCAGAGGCAGCTGTTCGCTCATCACCTCCAACGGGAGTTCCAGCAACAGCAGGCTGGCCTCCCCAGCGGCCCGTTTCAGGGGACCCTCGTCACTGCGTTGCCAGAGGCGCAGCAGCAGTTCCAGAGCCAGGGTGCGACCGTCTTCGCTTGGATCGACAGCATCGGCTGCAGCCTCGGACTGGGACTTACCGGTGAGCGGTAGCGCGCGTTTGCCCGCAAACTCCACCAGCGCCAGGGCAACGAGATACGGAGCGTCGGCCATGGGAATCATCCTGCGGAAGGCCGCACCACCCTGCCGGATCCACTGGCGCCACCACGATTGTTGTCCAAAAAGATGAGTAGAAATACTCCAGTCTCAGCCTGATGTTCAGCATTCGGCGCTCGGGGGCCGATCCAGGGATTCGGCAGGGTTACATTCGCTGGGCCATTTCGTGCCCCTACCGGGGCTGTGTGCTATGTCGACCATTGCTGAGCAGCTCCAGACCTATCGCTCCGCTCTCTCAGAGGCCCAGGTCAAGGGCGATCAGGCGATCGCCCGCAAGATTGAGCAGCAGATCAAGGAACTCGAAGAGTTTCAGCAGCGCCATCCCGAAGAGGCCGACGCCCCTTCCCCGTTCGAAGTGTTCTGCGATCTCAATCCCTCTGATATCAACTGCCGGGTCTACGACGACTGAGCTGCGATCCACGCCAAGGCGCCAGGCCCATTCCTAGGGTTGACGTCCGATCATCTGCGTCCCCGAGCAAGAGCAACCGCCGCACCATGGATCTCACGCCCTTCCTAGCCACTGCCGATAAGGGGACCCAGGAAGAAGGTCTGGAATCGATCGAGATTCCAGGCCGGGTGGCAGTAGCGGCGAAAGGTCGTTTTCTGTTGCGGGCCTTGTGCCGGACCTTCGGGGGCTATTCCCGGATCACCTGTGCCGTCACCGATCAGGAGGCCTGTCTTGACTATCTGGCCGCAGCAGAAAAAGACCCCTACAAACTTCTGATCTGCACCGATTATCTGGAAAGCGGCAATGGTTTCGACTTGGTGAAACGGGCCCGCCAGAGCCATCCAGGCCTGCATACCGTGATTCTGGCCCTGGGGGATGCCATTCCTGCCGAGTGCATCGAAGCACCCTGGCTGCAAGCTGTCGTGGCCGAAGCAGACTTCGTGGACGATCAGCAACCGCTGCAGGCCGCCGTGATGGCCGTATTGGGCGGGCACTCCTATCGCAGCGCATCGCTGCGAACGGGAATCCTGCCTTACCTGAGCTGTCCCAGGCTCACACCGCGAGAGTATGAGGTGATCGACCTACTGGCCAGTGGCCTCAGTGATCGCGAGATCGCCAAGCGACCGGTGGTGAGTGATGAAACCGCCCACACCTACACCAAGCGGCTGTTGCAAACCCTCAACGTGCACAACCGGCTGCAGGCCGTGCTCAAGGGAATGCGCTGCGGCATGGTTCAGATCTGAACGGTCCCAAGCAGCGGAAGGCGATCGCCAGGGGTGGGGGGGTCTGCTGTTCCCAATTGGGGGCATCCCTTTGGGGCGGGATGCAGCAGATTGAAGCTCCTTCCGGCCAGGCCCCAGGTCCATGCCCTTGATTCAGCGTGAAACGCCTTATCCCCACTGGGAGTTCCGTGATCCTGACAGCGATGACCTGCTGCGGGTGGTGCCGGAACGTGGGGGGCTGATCAGCGGCTGGCGCTGCGCTGGCCACGAGGTTGTCTACCTTGATCTCGAACGCTTCCTCGACCCAGCCCAATCGGTGCGAGGAGGCTTCCCGGTGTTATTCCCGATCACCGGAGGCCTGCCCGACAACCAATTGCCCCTGCCCCAGGGTGTGTTCAACCTCGGCCAGCACGGCTTTGCCCGTCAACTGCCCTGGCAGTTTGAAGCGCTGGCGGATGGACGTGGCGTGCAGTTGCAACTCTGCGAAACCGCCGAAATATTCAAGGCTTATCCATTCTGGTTCCTGCTCACGATGGAAGTGCGGCTGGCACCCGGGGCGCTGGAGATCACCGCGATCATCGAAAACCGTGGCGATGCCACGATGCCCTTCAGTTTCGGGTTGCATCCCTACTTCAACCTCTCGGCTCTGGAGTCCGTGCGGTTCGAGGGGTTGCCGGACCAGTGCCTCAACCACCTCACCATGGAGGACACGGCGACGGCAGCGCAACTGGAGCGGTTGGCCAGCGGCATCGACCTCCTGGTTCGACCAACGGGGCCGGTGCGGATGGTGGACGAGGCCGCAGGCACCAGTCTCGAACTGCAACTGAGTGATCCCCTCGAGCTGGTCGTGCTCTGGACCGAGCCGCCGCGAGCGATGGTGTGCCTGGAGCCCTGGACCGCGCCGCGGCAGGCCCTGCTGAGCGGCGACCGCAAGCTGGAGTTGAGCCCCAACACCAGCATCAGGCTCCACACCCGCTATGCCTTCACCGCAAGCGATTGCGCCTGAGACTCGATGGCCCCCAGCCGGGGCTTCAAAGGATCGGGCACCAGAGAAGCGGCACTGACAGTGGCGGCACTGCCGGTGGATAGAGCAGCAGCCCAGGGTTTTGGCTTGATGCGCACCGATGCGGCGGGACGGATTCTGGAGTTCCGCGAGAAGCACAGCGGAGAGGCACTCGAAGCGATGCGGGTCGACACGGGCAGCCTGGGCCTTTCGGCAAGCGAAGCGGAACAGCGGCCTTTTCTGGCCTCGATGGGGATCTATGTATTCAATCGGGACACCCTGTTCAACTTCGACAAGCAAGCACCGACTTACACCCGGTCGCGCCATCTGCCACCCAGCCAGATCCGCGAAGCGCAGGTGCATAGACAATCTCTCCGATCGGGGCTCAGGCTGGCCCCGGCCCTATCCCCGTGGCGCTGGCGCTGGCAGGGGGCACGTCCGGAATGGGCATCTCAGCTCCACGTCACCCAGCAGGCGACCTGAGCCATGGATGGGCTTCACGGACACGGACTCGGAGCCTCACGATCACAGCCATGGTCGACGCTGTTCAAGGCAGCGCTGTCCCATTGGCAGGTCACAACTGGCGGCTTCCCGGACTCTCAGGCACCGAGAGCGACGCGGGAACCGGCCTGATTCGTTCTCCTGCGATTGCCGATCGGCGGTGCTCGAGCTGGCCAACATGAAAGCAACGCGTTCATGAGGTGCACCATGGTGATCCAGATCGATCGCTCCGGCTGGGGCACCAAACCCTGGCGCGGCGCGGCCGCAGGAGCCGCAGTAGTGCTGGCGCTGACTCCCCTGGCCCATGCCGGCCCGGGTGCCGTTGATGCCCCCACCCCGGCAGCGGCGCCCGGGATCGGCTGGGGGAGAGGAACGAGCGGCCTGCGTTCCGCCGATGCCCACTTCATCGTGATGATGATTCCCCATCACGACGGTGCGATCGCGATGGCGGAGCTGGCCAAGACCCGGGCGCGTCGGCCGGAGATCAAGGCCCTGGCTCAGAGCATCGCCGCCAGCCAGAGCCGTGAGATCGCCCAGATGCGCCAGTGGTACCGGCAGTGGTTCGGCACGGAGGTGCCCGGCTGGGATGCTTCAGCCAGCTACCGGATGGGCATGGGCCCTGGCTACGGAATGGGTCCTGGCATGGGAATGGGTGGAGCGATGGGAATGGGTCGGGGTAGGGGAGGCGGCATGGGCATGGGCTGGGGGCTGCCGGGGATGGCGACCAGCCTTGAGGCGCTCAAGACCGCCCCCGATTTCGATCGCGCCTTCATCGAGCAGATGATTCCCCACCACCGCATGGGCGTGATGATGGCTTCCCATGCCCAGTGGGGAACCGTGCACCCCGAGCTGCGAAAACTGGAGGCGGCCATGGTGCGGGTACAGAGCGAGGAGATCGAGCAGATGGCGAGCTGGTATCGCCAGTGGTTCCCCGCTGCTGGAACGTGAAACGGACTGGGCAGCGTTCGCCTGCTCGATGGCACCAACTTGAGTGGTGTCGACCGAGAAGCCGGAGCGGCTGGCCACCTCACCGCCTTCAGGGACACGACCCCAGGCCCTTGACTCTCCCCCAACTGGAGGTTGCACCGTGAAGAAGCCATCCTTCAACCCGTTCTCCATGCGCGCAGCGCTGAGCGCTCTGGCCCTCGTCGGCCTGCTCACCCCGGTGGCCCAGGCCCAGGTCAATCCCCACCGACACCACCAGATGGTGGCGCCAGCTCCGGCAGTGGAGGAGGCTTCAGCCGCACCCCTGGATCACAGCGCCCACACCCATGACCTCGGCCCGGCAGGCAGCACCTATGACCTGCGTTGGATCGATGGCATGGTGCAACACCACACGGGAGCCCTGCGCATGGGCGAGTTCGTGTTCGACATCGGCACACCGGGTGTGGGCTCTCTGGCCAAAGCCATCTGGCGGGAGCAGGCCCAGGAGATCAAGGCGATGGGACAGTGGCGCAAAGCCTGGTATCCCGAGGCGCCTGTCTTTCCAGTGGCCCTCAGGCCCGGCGGGGATCCCGACGCCAGGGCCGATCTGATCCGGATGAGCCCTGCTCAGATCCGGGCGATGCAGATGATGAACTCCATCCCCACGGCCGCCACCCGAGTGAGGTGGTTCCTGGAAGGGATGCTTCAGCACCACGGCGGCGCGCTGATCATGGCCCACGACGCCCTGAACAAGAGCGCCCATCCCACGATCAAGCGTCTGGCGCGCGAGATCATCGTCGCCCAGCGCCGCGAAATCATCCAGCTGCGCCGCATGCTCCAGCACGATGGGCTCAACAAGCCTGAGTATCACCAGTACGACAGCCTGTTCTCCTTGAACTGAGCCAATCTGCTTCCATTCTCGTCATCTAACCATTATGAAAACCACCCTTCTCCAACTAAGCCTGCTCGCTCCAATCCTCCTGTCCA
>CAMBZX010000188.1 GCA_945872185.1 Synechococcus sp. UW140
AACACCTGGGCCGATGTGCTGAACCGCGCTGGTCTGGGCATGGAAGTGATGCACGAGCGCAATGCTCACAACTTCCCCCTCGATCTGGCTGCCGCCACCGCCACCCCCGTGGCGCTGACCGCTCCCGCAATCGGCTGACCAGCTGCGCTTGTTGCACATTTAATAATCGATCACCAGCTCATGCTGGCAAAAGCCTCCTCTCACGAGGGGGCTTTTTGTTGGGCGAGGACAAGTATCAGTGCCGTAACTGGATCGGTCTAAAGGAAGAAAGTCCACAGCATTTCAGCTTGATTCATCGACAATTTGGTAGCACTCTCGCTCGTCATCGGAACAACACAGATCGCTGCAATAATGTTACAGAATCGTATGAACCTTGTCATGGCTTGAAAATGACTGCCCGGCGATGGCATCGTTGATGCCGTCATCTCTGATGATTCGGTACCTGATCATCCTTGCTCTTGGACCGATTGCAACTGAGGGAGGCTACTGTCCAAACCGTTGCTTCCGAACACCAATGGGCTGCTGGAGGTGATGCAGCACGTGCTCAGAGGGGAGGCCTGAGAACAGCAAAGCCCGGCGCGTTGGCCCTGGGCGTTTGCCTGCTCAGCCGTGGTGCCCGCGACGACGCCGGGGCGTAGCTGTGCGTATCTACTGCATATAAACAGGCTGATCGATTTCAGATCTGGAGATCTTTAGTTTTTAGGTGGAGCTGCTGCCTGCGCTGGCACCTGGGGCCAGGTGTCGAGTTGGACGTTCCATTGGGTTTAATGCATTCAATGAGCTGAAAGCGTGCTCCGCGGAACCACCGTCACCCACGCGGCGCACCTATGCTCGATTGGTTGAGATAATCCCAAGTTCTTCATCCATCCAAATGTTGACTCTCAATCGCTCGCTGCGCGCAGGCGTCGCTGCTCTATCTCTGAGCCTGTTGACTTCAACAAGTGCTTTCGCAGGGGGTACCACAATGCCCTCTAAGGACATCGTCGACACGGCTGTTTCGGCGGGTAGCTTCAAGACGCTCACGGCTGCGCTCGAGGCGGCCGGGCTCGTCGAAACCCTGAAGGGGAAAGGGCCATTCACCGTTTTTGCTCCCACCGATGAGGCCTTTGCAAAGCTGCCGGAAGGCACGGTGAAATCGCTTCTGAAGCCTGAGAACAAACAGAAGCTAACAGCCATTCTTACTTATCACGTCGTGGCCGGAGATGTGAAAGCTGCCGATGTCATCAAGCTCTCGAGCGCAAAGACATTGAACGGACAGTCGGTCATGATCAAGGTCGTAGGAGGCAAGGTCTTGATTAACGGCGCTACCGTCGTCAAGGCCGACATCGCAGCGACGAACGGCACGATCCACGTGATTGACACCGTACTGATGCCGAAGTGATCTGCTGTTAGGCGGATTGAACGGGTGCCGCTCCTGGCCTGCGGCACCCCAGCGAACAGCATCACCTGACCCTCAGGGCAGTACCAACAACAGCAGGCGATTGTCCTCAGAGTCCAGCAGCCAGGATTCTGGCTTGAATATCTAGAAGGAATACGAAATTAATCTACGTCACAGGCTGTATCTGTGCTCTAATGTCCACAGGTACGGAATTGCGGTTTTGGCTGGCAATCATGGCTGGCCTTCCTCGGTGGATTTCCCCAGACGCCGTTGCTCGGGCCGCCTCACTTGATTGCGGCAGCGATTGGAGCAGTAGCGCACCTCCTCCCAGACCTCCTTCCATTTGCGGCGCCACTGGAAGGGGCGGCCGCAGCAGGCGCAAGTCTTGGTTGGTCGATTGGCGTGGTGGAGCATGGCAGCGTGTTGTTGCTGAAAGCCTGGCATTAATCATCCCACTCCAGCGAGGGATATCAGCGGAGGAGTATTGGCCCTCTGTTTTCCAGCTTTCACACCCAGAATATCCAGATTTCCGTAAGTCTGGATCCCTGTCAGCCATCCTTTCAGGCGGATCTCAAAGTTGGCGGATCAGGCACTCGATTAACCCCATTCCGTCTTCTATCAACTGACGCGCCTGAAGTTCACAACTGCCAATGCTTGCGTCATTCGTAGAGGATGATTCTGTGAATCTCCAGTGCCCGGGCGGACTCGGTGCAGCTCTGGCGAAAAGGAGGCCCATCCATCGGCGAGCATCAACCTTGAAGGCCTCGCTGTGAGGAGGCGTCGATCGGTTTCATCAGGCTCCCTGCTGCCTGAATTTGATCAGGCTGGAGTGGCGTCAAGTTCCAGGGCAACGGGGCACCAAGCGACCAAATCCCCTGGATGACAAAGCCTTACAGGCCCTCGTGTCGTCTTGACTCTCAAAGTTGCTGCACATCACAGGACCTTGCAAAGTGTGCCTTTACCTCTCAGGCAGTGCAGCCAGGGGGGTGTGGCAGTGCAGCCTTAGAGGAAGGAGAAAGCGCGTGACCGGTTTTCACGTGATTCAGCCGAGTGATTCCCGAATGTCAGACCTGCCGGACTGCAGGTGATGCCGTGACTCAGGTCGATCAGTTTGTCCCCAGCGGCTGCGAAAGCCCGATGAAGGTGGTGGCCGACGTTTTGCACTATTTCGGTCAGCATTTCCGTGACCAGATTCAGATCTCATCCATGGCTGAGGCTCTTGGCATCAGTCTGCACTGCCTGGATTTCAGCTTCGCTCGAATCAGAAGAGTCACACCCGTTCAGGCGCTGCAGGAACATCGCCTGAACAAGTTGTTCGTAGCGCTCACCGATCAGCCTCGTCAGGGTCTTGGTCGGGCGATTCGTGCCTGTGGGTTGGCCGAAACCGCTGGTGTTCTGGCGCTGTTTGAGCAGGAGTTCGGCATCGACATGCCCCTGTTCTTACATACCTGCCGCCGTGCAGCGGATGACCGATTGTTCAGATTGGAGCATCCAGAAGCAGAAGCGCTGGTGTTGCCCCTCTGAAATGACAATCCCAGGCCCCAGCCCGCAAAAGCTGCCGGCATAGGAGCTCACTGCGGCAGGTGGGATGTTTCAGGAGCAGGCATGCGCAGCCACTGAGGATCTGCTACGCCGTCCCAGCGGTTCAATCCACTCGTTCAGCACCTGGCGATGCTGCAGGCGCTGCGGTGAAACCCGGCAACCCAGCTGAATCTGTCCTTCATCGAGCAGTCGCCCCAGCCGCTGCATCGCCGCCTGCTCCGGCCTGGAGAAGCGACCCTGCTGGCACAGCAGCCAGTCGATCTCCGTCTGGGTGATCACCCCGGAGCTGAGGCTCTCAAGGAAAAGCTCGCCAGCAGTCATCGCCTTGTAACGAAGTTGTTACATACTGCCTCCTCCTAGGGGCTGTCGTGAGGGCGAGATCCTGGACCTGTGGCCCAGGAAGCTTGCGGCAACTGGGTTTGTCTGATCCTCCGGGTTCCTCGTCTTTCTGAACATTGCTTGCCATAGCCTCTGGAGCGTCTCCCTCTCAAAGTCCACGTCCCTCTGCTCGAGGCGGCAGTCGTGGCGATCCTGATCCGTTCGGGTCAATTTATATGAGATCAGACCTGCTCAGCGACCTGTTCGGCGACCTAGATTGAGACTCCTGCCTGGTCTGATCCACTGATGGCGCACCGCGTTCTGACCGAGACCGCCGTAAGCATCTCGGAACACAAGAAGAACCCCATGGCCACCGTGGCGGCCGGTGAAGGGATGGCGGTTGCAGTGCTCAACCGCAACGAGCCGGCCTTCTACTGCGTTCCGGCCCGGGCCTACGAGGAGCTGATGGATCTCGTGGAAGACCTGGAGCTGGGCCGCATCGCCGATGCCCGGCTGGCGGATGGGCAGGAGCCGCTGCGGGTCAGCCTCGATGCCCTTTGAGCTGGCCTTTCACCCGCAGGCACTACGGGAGTGGCAGACGCTGTCGGTTGGGATCCGGGAGCAGTTCAAGAAAAAGCTGGCCGAATGTCTGATCGAGCCCCGGATCCCAGCCAGCAAACTGCGGGGATCCACCAACCGCTACAAGATCAAGCCCCGTGCCGCCGGATTCCGTCTGATCTATGAGGTGCGGGATCAGCAGGTGCTGGTGCTTGTCCTGGCGGTGGGCAAGCGGAACCGCAATGCTGCTTATCACCAGGCTGACCAGCGCTGAGGTCCACACCCCATGGCTGACTCCGGACCCAGTGAGCTGGATCAGTTGCGCCGCGAGAACGCCCGGCTGATCACCCTATTGGAGGCACACGGC
This sequence comes from Synechococcus sp. UW140, assembly GCA_945872185.1. Lineage (GTDB taxonomy): Bacteria > Cyanobacteriota > Cyanobacteriia > PCC-6307 > Cyanobiaceae > Cyanobium. The sequence continues at coordinate 4,164 of CAMBZX010000188.1, forward strand.
GTGGCCTGGCGCTCCAGCGGACCGGCCCCATCACCACAGCCGCTAGCATCGGACGAGATCACAGGCAGCGTGCCGCGTTCGGCCCAGGAGAAGGTGGCGCTGTTCCGACGTCTATTCCGCGGCCGTGAAGACGTCTATGCCCTGCGCTGGCAGAGCAACAGCAGCGGGCGCTCCGGCTATGCACCGGCCTGCGCCAATGAGTGGCGACCAGGAATCTGCGAGAAGCCAAGGGTGGCCTGCCGCGACTGCAGCCACCGGCAGCTGCTACCTCTCAGCGACGCGGCGATCTACGGCCATCTGGCCGGAGACCACACCCTCGGCCTCTACCCTCTGCTGGAAGACGACTACTGCCATCTCCTGGCCGTCGACTTCGACGAGCAGGATTGGCGCGACGACGCCCGGGCCTTTCTGCGCTCATGTCGGGAGCTGGCGTTGCCCGCAGCGCTGGAGATCTCCCGTTCCGGCGAGGGCGCCCATGTCTGGGTGTTCTTCGAGGAGGCCGTACTGGCGCGTGAGGCCCGCTTGCTGGGGGCGGCCCTGATCAGCCACACCTGCAATGCATCACGCCAGCTGATGCTCAGCTCCTACGACCGCCTCTTCCCTAACCAGGACACCATGCCCAAGGGCGGTTTCGGCAACCTGATCGCCCTGCCGCTGCAGAAGGAATCCAGGCAGCGGGGTTGCAGCGTCTTCGTGGATGAGGATCTGCGCCCCTATTCCGATCAGTGGGCCTATCTGGCCTCGTTGCAGCGGCTGCCTGTGGCGGCGCTGCAGACCGTGATCCAGGGCGCCACCGGCGGAGCCCATCC
>CAMBZX010000189.1 GCA_945872185.1 Synechococcus sp. UW140
CGAGGCCCGTCTCGGCGCTATTCAGAGCCAGGACTACCGCTGATCGGGGCAGGCCTGGCTCGCCTGCTGGGCTGGTCGCCGTCCGCTTCAACCTGTGCTGTTGCTTGTCCCTATCACCCCAGCTTTGCCATGGCCACGATTCTTGAAACTGCCAGGGCCGCCGGCTGTTTCGCCACCCTGCTCACGGCCGTTGAGGTGGCCGGCCTCACTGCCGCGCTCGAAGGTCCGGGTCCTTTCACCGTCTTCGCGCCGGTGGATGAGGCTTTTGCCGCCTTGCCCGCCGGCACGGTGCAGACCCTGGTTGACAATCCGCCGCAGCTGGCGCGCATCCTCAAGTATCACGTTTTGAGTGGGGCCCATAGCCGCGCCGCGCTGATTGCCCAGGCCGACTGGCTGAGCCTGGAGGGCGCACCGATTCCGATTCGCCGCGCTGAGCCGTTCGAGGTCAAGAACGCCACGGTGGTGAGTGCCGATGTGATCTGCGACAACGGCATCGTGCAGGTGATCAATCGGGTGATCCTGCCGGGGTGATCAAGCCAGGCTTAGTGTGGTGAACCACTCAGACTCTGTCCGGGGGGATGGCGCCGAAGCCGTTGCTGGCCGGATCGCCACGGCCGAAGCCGTCCCGTGTTCCTTCGTTGCTGTTGGCGATCCTGACCCGGTTCTCGGGTGAGCGCTTGGCCCGGTACATCGCATAGTCGGCGGCGGTGAGCAGCTGGCCGGCGGTGATGCCGTGGTCTGGAGAGCGGGCGATGCCAATGCTCACACTCAACTCAATTGGCTGCACAACTCCCTCGCGACAGGTAAGAACCACCTCTTGCAGTTTTCCGGCGAAGGTATAGAGATCCTCAAGGGTGGAGGCATTCGGCACCAGCACCACGAACTCATCACCGCCGAGCCGGCTGAGCAGTTCATCGGTGCGAATGGCGCCGCGCAGACGATGGGCCACCAGTTTCAACACCTGGTCACCCACGGCATGGCCATAGCTATCATTAATTGGCTTGAAGCCGTTGAGATCTAGAAATAAAATCGCCACATGACGATCGGGATCGAGTTCTGCCTCGGCCAGAGCCTGGTCGGCTCGCTCCATCAGCAGCCCCCGATTCGACAATCCCGTCAGCTGATCATGCAGGGAGTTATGGCGCATTCTTTCCTGGACATGGTGACGATCGCTGATATCCTGCAGCATGCCTACATAGTTGGTGGTCTGCAGCTCCTGGTTGCGCACGGCGGTGATGCTGAGCTCATGACGGCGAATTTCACCATTGCGCAATCGATTCCAGATTTCACCCTGCCAGGAGCCACGTTCCCTCACATCGCGCCACAGGTCGGTGTAAAAATCAGCTTCATGGCGACCGGACTTGAGCAGGTTCAGGGTGCGGCCTAAGACTTCGGCGGCGGAATAGCCAGTGATCCGGCCAAAGCTCTGGTTGATGGAGATCACCACCCCCGTGTCATTGGTGACGACGATTCCCAGGGGGCAAGACTCAAATACAACTGTGGCCAGGGCCAGTTCGTTGTTGGCCTTTTCAGCCAAACTCAGCGCAGCGAGGGTCGCCAGATGGTTTTCAACCAGCATGTGCGTGCTCATGGCCGCAATCGCCGAGCCGAGGCAACCCGCCAGAGCCAGCAGCAGCAGATTCGAACTGAAGCCATTGTTGGCCATCAGCTCGCGGCTCAGCTGGATGCCGATCAGCCAGCGGCGGCCGCCCATGTCGATGGTCTGGTACTGGGGATCACTGAGCCGATCCGTGCCATGCAGGCGCTGGTTATCGAACAGCAAGCTGCCAGATTTCGCCTGGCTGCCGTCGTAGACGAGCACCGCCGATCCGGTCAGATCCGGATTGTGCACGCTGTGCAGGGAGGCCTCCACCAGATCGCTCACCCGAATGGGCGCATAGGCCCAGCCCAGCAAGGAGGCGTCGTAGGCCTGGGGCTGTTGCGGCAGGCTGATCCCCTGGTCGCGGTAGACGGGGGCATAGATCAACACTCCGGCCTGGATTTCGGTGTTGCGTTCCTGCACCAACCGCACCTTGCCGGACATGGCGGGCACGCCGTTGCTGGCGGCCAGATCCATGGCCGCGCGTCGCGTGCCCTCGCTGTACATGTCGTAGCCGAAGGCCCGCTGATTGCGCAGATCAAAGGGCTCCAGGTAAATGATGGCGCTGGTATGGGGGCGCTTGCCCGTGGGGTGAATCGTGAAGTTTGGAAAGCCTTGCGCCCGGATGCGAGCCGTGATCGCTTGCCGTTGGCTCGCGGGCACGTAGGCACTGAAGCCGATTCCCTGGATGCCTTCGAGGCTGCCGTTCTCGTGGTTGAGGGTGTTGTAGTAATCGCGAAAATCCTGCCGATCCACCTGCTGGGCGGCGTTGAACAGACCAGCCACCCCGCTGAGCGTGTCGACGGCTTTGCGCAGCTTCATCTCGATGGCTTCGGACACGTCCCCCACCAGGGCCGCCTCAATGCGCTCATGGACCTGCTGGTTAAAGCGTCGGTTCTGCTCGCTGAAGCCGGCGGTGATCGCCAGACCCACCAGGAGCACCAGCAGGGGCAGCTGCCGTTCGCCAACGATGAGTTGCTGCCGCACCCATACGGGCCAGACCAAACGCGGGAAACGTCCTGAACCGTTGGCCCTGCGTTTCCAGTTCAGCAAGAGTTGCTGGCGACCTCCTGGTTCTGGCGAGCCCGGCTGGGCGAGGGGGAGACTGATCTCAGGCCTTCAGCTATGCCAACCAAATTGGCCGATCTCGGCGGTCAGGATTGGCAAAGACGGCGAATCGTTACTCAAAGCTGGCCATAGCGAGCCTGAAATTCGCCGCCTCGCGGGTCCGGGCTGGTGGTTGGGGAGCTGAGGCTGCCGTCGCCAGGCCTATCGGCTATGGGCTGCCAGGCGCTGGGATGCAGCAAGGGTCTGGCGATCCTGCGGAGTGGGGCGCAGTCCGAAGCGGTCGGCAGCCATGCGGGTGGCACCTGCTGCTGTTCATTGATCACGCCAACTTATGCCCCCTATTGGCAATCCTGGCAATCCAGCACACCCAACAGCTGCATCCCAATCCTAGGGTTCGCATCATCAACAGGGAGCCAGCTCTGGTTCCCGCACTCCGGTTGGCTGCGCCACCGAAGTGTTTCTGATTCGTCCTGATCCGCCGTACGTCCTCCTGCTCATGTCTGCTTCCATCCAGGCCGCCCAACGTCAACGCTGTGGATCCCGCCGCTGCCGCCGCGGTCAGCGCCGTATCCATAGCCGTGGTTGCGGCGATGAGTTGCCTCAGAGTTGACGCGGAAGCCCCGGTTGGGTAGGACAACCGCGGTACTTCCCTGCCCACCACGCCAGTCATGATCCAAGGCCATATCTGTCGTTTAACACGCCTGGATTGAGGGCAGCCTGTCCTGGGGCTTGGAACCGTTGGCTTAACCTCTGCTGCAGTGGAGGGCAAAGGATCAATCGCCAGCTCATGGTTTTCGGGCAGGCTTTCTGGCTCGGAATCCTGAGTCCTCAGCGAATGGCTGTGAGATTGCGGCGATGCAACGGCTTTGACCGGTGGTGGGGTTCAAGATTTTTTTAATTCATCACGAGTTGGCGGTAGTCTAGATACTTCCTCTTGTTCGGTCGTCCTGGGACTCTACCCATCCTTCGACTTTCTTGGTCTGTTGTCAGCCCCAGGCTTTTAATTGGATTGGCTATCGATTTAACTTCAGTGAATCATCTTTGTTGATGATGACTTTGGATTAATTCTTTGGCTTTGAAGTATAGTTTGAAGGCGATAGCTTTGAATCGTTGATCGGATTCATTGCCGTTGCTTGGGCTGCTTGGCGGCTGAATGGTCTGGGCTGATCGTGATGCCTTGATCGTGATCATCCGATCGTTTTTGTCCTGATCGGATGGCGACTGTTTCGCTGGCTGAGTTCATGGCTTGACCTGGGCTTTGGTGCTGATCAAGCTCTGCCCTCAGACGTCTGTTTTGGTTGCTCTGGGCTACCCAGCAGCAAGCTTGCGTTCCTTTTCTTCCTGTTGTCCTCTTCCTTTCGTGATCACCATGGCCAAGCGTCGTCGTTTTCTTGCCCTGCTCAGTGCCACGGCCTGTTCCACCGCCCTGCTGGCCGGATGTCTGGGCAATCCACCCAGCAGCACCGGCAACTCAACCCCCACCCCAGTGGCACGCAATGCCAATCTCGAAACCCAGACCATCAGCCTCGGCTTCATCCCCGTTCTGGAAGCCGCTCCGCTGGTGATCGGCGTTGACAAGGGCTTCTTTGCCAAGCACGGCCTGGAAGTGACCCTCACCAAGCAGGCCAGCTGGGGAGCCGCCCGCGACAATCTGGTTCTCGGTTCGGCGGGCGGTGGTATCGATGGCGGCCAGTGGCAGCTGCCGATGCCACAGATGATCAGCGAGGGCGCGATCACCAATGGCAAGAAGGTGCCGATGGTCGTGCTGGCGATGTTGATGAGCCAGGGCAATGGCATCGCCGCCGCCAACTCCGTCCGCGCTGGCAACCTCAGCCTGGATCTCAAGACCTCCTCGCCTGGTTTCTTTGACAAGTTCAACCAGAAAGAGGGACGTAAGTTCCGGGCGGCTTACACCTTCCCCAAGGCCAACCAGGAAATCTGGATCCGCTACTGGCTCGCTGCTGGCGGGGTCAATCCAGACCAGGCGGTGGAACTGCTGAAAGTGCCCGCACCGGAAACGCTGCAGGGAATGAGGAACGGCTCAATGGAGGCTTTCTCCACGGGGGATCCCTGGCCCCTGATTGCCCGACACAAGTCTGAGAACCGTTGCGACAGAACGGGTCTCAGGTCAATGGGTGGGCAGGGAGCCATGAGAACTTGGGGCTACGACACCAATCCAATTCCCAGTGGCATCCCATGCCCGGCTCCATGCTGAGCTGATCGG
>CAMBZX010000190.1 GCA_945872185.1 Synechococcus sp. UW140
CACCATCGGTGGCGGCCTTCAGCACCACAACGGCACCCGCTTTGGCCGCACCTTTGGCGGCGGCGGGCTTGCGAGCCTTGGTGGTTTTGGTGGCCTTGGTGGCTTTGGTTGCCTTCGCCGGCTTGGCTGTGGTTTCGGTTGTTGCGCTCTTGCGCGCTTTGGGCTTGGGAGCGGGCAACACCTCGCCGTCAGCCGTCACCGTCATCAAGATTTCGGGCACCACCGTCTTCACCGCAGGCGGAGTCTTGGCAGCCAGGCCGCTCTTGCCTGCGGGGCTTGCAGAGAGGGGGGCACTGGCGGCCTTGACCTTGGCGGCAACGGAACTCATAGCGGATACGCGACGAAAACAGGGATCAAGCGGTCACGAGGGTTCGTCGCAACGAACCTCGAATCAGGAACAGCAGCTGTTGCTCCTGGAAGACCAAAGAGATGGACGGTGGAACCTGCGCCCGATCCTGACGATCAAGCGAAGAGCTGGTATGGAAGGCGGCCGGGTGACTGGAACAGCAAGCCATCTGGGGGTGGGACCCCCAGACGCGGGAGATCTGGATTGGGGCGACCGGAGCCGGAGCAGTGCTGTCAGGGGTGGTCGCAGACCTGATGCCGGAATGGGAGCAGGACTCCCGGGGCACTCGAAGGGTCTTCCCGCTGGACGGAACTCTGCTGGTTCCGACGGCAGCCAGTTCGGCATGCCCAACTTCAACATTCTAGGAATCTGCTGAGACCTTTGCAAGACTGCTTGCAGCGTTTCGCAAGCCCGTCCCCTCAGCGCCACCCCCCTGGCTGGAAATCTGGTTGGAAGCCGGCCGCGAGGGCCAGGCTTTCACCTATGCGAACCCCGACGGCCTGTCCGTGGGCGTGGGTGATCTGGTGCAGGTGCCACTCCAGGGTCGTCGCCATGCGGGGTTGGTGCTGGCCTGCCTGCAGACGCTTCCGGAGGACTTGGCCGGCAAGCGCATGCGGGCTGTGGAGGCTGTGCTGCAAAGCGCAGCAGTGGCTGACGCCTGGCAGGACCTGCTGCTGGCGGTGGCCGAGGCCTGTCACACCAGTCGCTTTCGCACCCTTAAAAGTGCCTTGCCCCCGGGCTGGCTGGGCCAGCGCCCCCGGGCTCCTGCCGGCAGGCTCCTCTGCCAGATCAGCCGGGTCGCGCCGCAAGTGGCTGCGCCTGTGGATCCCCAGCTTGAACTGAGTCCCCGCCAGCGGGCCCTGCTGGCTCATCTCGATGGCCATGGCGGGAGGCGCCTGCTGCGGGATCTGCTGGCGGCCGATGGTTTCGGCCGGGGCCTGATCACGGCGCTGGAAGCGAAGGGTTTGGTGCGGCGCGAGACGGTCCGCGGCGTCCCCGCAACGCGGACAGCACCGCTCGGCCTGCCCCCTGCCCCGCCCAGGCCGCTGGAGGCGCCCCGGATTGCCAATGCCGCCCAGGCTGCGGCGGTGGAGGCCATCGACTCGGCCGCGGCAGGCAGCACCCTGCTGCTGTGGGGGGTGACCGGCGCCGGCAAGACGGAGGTCTACCTGCAGGCGGCGGCCCGCCAGTTGCAGCAGGGGCGCAGCGTGTTGCTGCTGGCGCCGGAGATTGGTCTGATTCCCCAGCTGTTGGATCGCTGTCGGGCCCGGCTCGGCCCCCAGGTGCTGGAGTATCACAGCGGCATGGGGGATGCGGAGCGGGTGAAGGCCTGGCGCCGTTGCCTGGATGCGGCGGCGGCCGCCGAGCCGCTGGTGGCGATCGGCACCCGTTCGGCGATCTTTCTGCCCCTGGCGCCCCTGGGCCTGATCGTGCTCGATGAGGAGCACGACAGTTCCTATAAGCAGGAGAGCCCGATGCCCTGCTACCACGCCCGCGATGTGGCCCAACGCCGGGCCAGCCTCGATGGCGCCCGGCTGGTGCTGGGCAGTGCCACCCCCTCCCTGGAAACCTGGCTGCGCTGTCGTCAGCCCCAGGGGGAGGGGGGGGTCCAGCTGTTGCGGCTGCCGGAGCGCATCGGCCAGCGCCCCCTGCCGCCCGTGCGCGTGGTGGACATGCGGCTGGAGTTCGCCGAAGGACACCGGCGCCTGATCAGTCGCCCGCTGATGGGCCGGCTGCAACAACTTCAAGCCCGGGGCGAGCAGGCGGTGGTGCTGGTGCCGCGGCGGGGCTACCGCTCCTTTCTCAGTTGCCGCAGCTGTGGGGAAGCCGTGCAGTGTCCCAATTGTGACGTGGCTCTCACCGTGCATCGCCGCAACGCCAGTGCCGGCAGCGCCACGGAGTGGCTGCGCTGCCATTGGTGTGATCACCGCCAGGAGATCGCCCAGCGCTGCGGCCAGTGCGGCTCCACCGCCTTCAAGCCTTTTGGTGCCGGCACCCAGCGGGTGATGGAGCAACTGGCTGCGGAACTGGAGGGTCTGAGGCTGCTGCGCTTTGACCAGGACACCACCCGCGGCCGCGATGGTCACCGGCGCCTGCTGGAGCGCTTCGCCGCCGGTGAGGCCGATGTGCTGGTGGGCACCCAGATGCTGGCCAAGGGGATGGATCTGCCACGGGTGACCCTGGCCGCCGTGCTGGCGGCCGACGGCTTGCTGCACCGCCCGGATCTGCGCTCCTCGGAGCACTGCCTGCAGCTGTTGCTGCAGCTGGCTGGCCGGGCCGGCCGGGGTGAATTGCCGGGGGAGGTGCTGGTGCAGACCTACAGCCCCGACCACCCGGTGATCCGCTATCTGGTCGATGGGCGCTACGAACGGTTCCTGGAGGAGGAGCTGCAGCTGCGACGCCAGGGTGGCCTGGTGCCCTTCAGCCGCGCCTGCCTGCTGCGGCTGGCCGGGCCCTCCGCCAGTGCCACCGCCACGGCGGCCACCACGTTGGTGGAACGGGTGCGCGCCGAGGTGGAGCGCCAGGGCTGGTTGGTGATCGGCCCGGCACCGGCACCGGTGGCCAAGGTGGCGGGGCGCAGTCGCTGGCAGGTGTTGCTGCACGGACCGGCGGCGACGGCGCTACCGCTGCCGCCGGAGGCGGAGCTGAGGCGGATGCTGCCCCCGAACGTGAGCCTGGCGATTGATCCGGATCCGCTGCAGCTCTGAAGTCGGCGTCCCTCAGGCGGGCAGTTCCGGCAGGCCGAAGCCGAGGCGCAGCCGGATTCGCTGCAACAGCGACACCAGCACCAGGGCGCCAGCGATGACAAGCCCGCCCAGCCCGAGGCGATTCCAGCGCCAGCACTGCAACTCGAGCACGTTGCGATGCCCGCTCTGCAGCGACCAGAGCAGCTGGGCTTCCCCCCCCGCTTGGCGAGGTAAGGCGATCACCGCTTGGGGAGAGGCCGCAATTACCGCCGCCGCCGAGACCGGCAGCAGCCGCAGGCTGAGCTCAACGCCAGGCATGGGCGGCAGCGGTGTGAGGTCCACCATCAGCGAGAGCCGCTGGCGCACGCCCACCAACCAGTTGCGTTCCTGCAGCTGCAGAGCCGCCGCCGGCAAGGACACTCCCGCGAGTTCGGCGGCGGTGTTGAGGCTGCGTTGCAGAGCCGCGAGCGCCTGATCAGCGGGCAGAACCGCTGTGGAGAGCAGCTGCACCTCCCCCTGCTGCTGGCTGCGGAAGGACGCCGGGCCGGCGTGGAGTGCCTCGGCGAACCGCCGCTGCCAGGGGGTCAGCTGGCCCGAGTCGCTGCGTAGGCGATGGCTCAGCTGCAGCCGGCCTGGGCCCTCGAAGCGCAGCTCCGTGCGCACCTCCATGCAGCCGCCCAGCAGGGGCAGCAGCAACAGGGCCGCCAGCAGCACGGCCACGATGGCGGCAAAGCCGACCGGCGCCGGAGTCGGGCCCACCGGTGGCGGCGGCTCCGGCGCCGGCCGCTGGCGGCGGCGGCCAGCGAGGCCGGCGCCGCTGCCCTCCAGCATTGGTCCCTGTTGGCCCAGATCTGGCAGGGTCAGGGACCAATGGCGCGGACGCTGCAGGGCCGGGGCCTCCAACACCGTGAGCAGATCCTTGGCCTGGGCGCGCAGGGTGGCGTCGACACAGGCCTTGAGACTGCGGCAACAATCGGCGGCCTGTTCGGTCTGGCCCTGGCCCATCAAGGCGGTGGCCATCAGCAGGCGCACGCCGGCTCCAATCGCCGATGCCGGGCCATGGGCTGCGGCCAGGGGCTCCAGCAGCCGCAGGCACTGGCCGTACTCGCCGCGATCGATCGCCTGGCGTGCCGCCCGCAGCGCCAGGCTGATCGCTGGATCGAGGGCGCGATCAGCCATGGCAGCATCGTGGGGCCATCAGGAATCGAGCTGGCCTTTGTTGCCCACCACCATCGTGCCAATGCCGGCCTTGGTGAACACCTCCAGCAGCAGGGCATGGGGAACACGGCCATCCACGATGTGGGCCGCGGCAACGCCCTGGGCCAGGGCCCGGATGCAGCATTCGGTTTTGGGGATCATGCCGCCGTTGACGACACCGGTGTGGATCAGTTCCCGCGCCTGGGCCAGGGTGAGCTGCTGCACCAGGGACGCGGGATCCTCGCGATCCCGCAGGATGCCGCAGGTGTCAGTGAGCAGGATCAGCTTCTCGGCGCCGAGGGCCGCCGCCAGTTCCCCGGCCACCGTATCGGCGTTGATGTTGTGGGCCCGGCCATGGAGGTCTGGCGCCACGCTGGAAATCACCGGGATGTAGCCGGCTGCCAGCAGGGGCGTGATCACTGAGGGATTGACCGTCGCCACATCTCCCACCAGCCCCAGACTGCCGTCGCCATGGGTTCGGGCCTGCAACAGGTTGCCGTCACTTCCACAGAGCCCAACGGCCCGACCGCCGACCTGATTGAGGCCATTGACGATCTGCTTGTTGAC
>CAMBZX010000191.1 GCA_945872185.1 Synechococcus sp. UW140
GTTCCACGCCGAGGCGCCGGAGCGCTGTTGGATTGTGGCGGTCATGAGGTCGAGAGGTGATGTCCGCGAATCAGGGTCGAGTGGCCCGGAGTCAGGGACGGGATGGATGGGCGGAATCCCGCCAAACCGAATGTAACGGAAGATTGCGCGCTTTGTAAAGCGGGCTTCATGAAGAAAAGCTGAGGGTGGGATGGGTCGTGCGGGCGCCCTGGCCAAAGGGGTTGTGGGGGCGTTCTGGGGAACGCCTTTGCGGGCCGTCGTGCCCGGATCCTTTGACTGTTGGCTGGCGGGGCTGCTGGCCGCCGTGGCCCTGCCGGCGGGTTCCCGTTCCGCTGGCCCTCGCGGCTTGCCGGCCCCTTGGCCGCACGGCTGGCGTTGTTAGCGTCCCGGCACTCCGATCCGGCCCGCCGTGAGCGACCACCGGGTGCTGCTGGTGCGGCTGCCCTGCAACCCGATCTTCCCGATCGGTCCGATTTATCTGGCCGATCACCTGCACAAGCAGTTTCCGGCCATGGCGCAGCGGATCCTCGATCTGGCGGCCTTGCCTTTGCTCGATGTGGAGCGGGTGCTGCTGGCCACCGTGGCGGCTTTCCGGCCCACCCTGCTGGTGTTCTCCTGGCGGGACATCCAGATCTATGCCCCCGTGGATGGCCGCGGTGGCAATCCCCTGCAGAACTCCTTTGAGGTGTTCTATGCCCGCAATCCCCTGCGCCGGCTGCGCGGTGCCCTCGGCGGCCTGAAGCTGATGGCCGCCTATTACGGCGAGCTCTGGCGCAATCTCGCCCTGGTGCGGCGCGGACTGCGGCGGGCGCGCCGTTTTGCCCCCGAGGCGCGGGCCCTGATCGGCGGCGGCGCCGTCAGTGTGTTTTACGAGCAGCTCGGGGCCCGTTTGCCGGCCGGCACGGTGGTGTCGGTCGGGGAGGGCGAGGTGCTGCTGGAGAAGCTGATCCGCGGTGAGTCGATCGCGGCCGAACGCTGCTACCTGGCCGGTGAGGCACCGCGGCCCGGCCTGATCCATGAACAGCCCGCCCCGATTGAGAAAACCGCCTGCAACTACACCTATATCGCCGCGATCTGGCCCCAGCTGGACTGGTATCTCGATGGCGGTGACTTCTACGTGGGGGTGCAGACCAAGCGTGGCTGCCCCCACAACTGCTGTTACTGCGTCTACACCGTGATCGAGGGCAAGGCGGTGCGCCTCAACCCGGTGGCGGAGGTGGTGGCTGAAATGCGCCAGCTCTACGACCGCGGCGTGCGCGGCTTCTGGTTCACCGATGCCCAGTTCATTCCCGCCCGCCGCCAGATCGAGGACGCCAAGGAGCTGCTGCGGGCGATCGCGGCGGACGGCATGACCGACATCCGTTGGGCCGCCTACATCCGTGCCGACAACCTCGACGCCGAACTGGCCGAGCTGATGGTGGCCACCGGCATGAGCTACTTCGAGATCGGCATCACCTCCGGCTCCCAGGAGCTGGTGCGCAAGATGCGTATGGGCTACAACCTGCGCACGGTGCTGGAGAGCTGCCGGCTGCTGGCTCGCGCTGGCTTCCGTGAACACGTGTCGGTGAACTACTCGTTCAATGTTATCGACGAGCGGCCGGAGACGATCCGCCAGACCGTCGCCTATCACCGTGAGCTGGAGCGGATCTTCGGCGCCGACAAGGTGGAGCCGGCGATTTTCTTCATCGGCCTGCAGCCCCACACCCACCTGGAGCAGTACGCCTTTGAGCAGGGTTCATTGCAGCCTGGCTACAACCCGATGAGCATGATGCCCTGGACCGCCCGGCAGCTGCTCTGGAATCCCGAGCCGATGGGCAGCACCTTCGGCCGCATCTGCCTCGAGGCCTTTGAGCAGAACCCCAGCGATTTCGGCCGCACCGTGATGGCTCTGCTGGAGCGCGATTACGGCTGCGCCCCGCTGGAGGAGGCGCTGCATGCACCGGTGCAGGGCAGAAAAGCGCTCGCCAAGGCGGTGCGCTGAAGCGTCCCCAGCGGCTGGGGAAACCAGAGCCGGAGCCAGGGGCCTGGGGCTTCCGGCCGCCACCAGCCTGAGCTCAGGATCCGCCCGGCGGCTGGACCCAGGCTGATCAGCACGCGCAGGCCTGCCGTGGGAGCGTTCAAGGAGGGCAGCGGCTGGCCCGTGTTGATGGCGATGGTCACGAGCTCTTCGGCCGCCACGACCTCTTCGGCCGCCACGACCTTGGCGAACAGCTCCAGCAGGCTGCTCAGATCGCCCCGTTGGGGGAGCAGCCAGTGTTGTTGCCTGCCGGTGCTGGTCCAGAGCAGGGTGAGCAGGGCATCGCGAAGCATGGAGCACTGGGCAGGGTCCAGTGCTCCAGTGCCACCTGATCAGGCTTCTGTCTCGCGCTTCTGTCTCAGTGGTTGTTTGCGCCACCAGCGCCGCCGCACCCACAACAGGAGCCCCAGCCCAATCCAGGCCAGCAGGCCGCCGATCGGGTTGGGCGTGGGGCTGCCGGCGCCGATCAGCCAGGCCGGTGTCGCCGGCGAAATCTGCAGCAGGCCGGCCTGCAGGGCGAACCAGCCGCCCACCAGGCCGCCGTGCATGCCGACGGCGCCCCAGAGGGCACCGCCATCGGCGCGGCGCTGCAGCGCCAGGGCTAGCCCCAGCAGCACCAGGCCGATCAGCAGCGCGATCGCGGCCGCGCCCGGCAGTCGATACCAGGGGTGCACCAACGCAAAGAAAGCCGCCTGGAGGCCGATGGCGCGCTGGCTGCCGACAAGACGCTCCAGTTCTCCCCACAGCCAGCCGCGGAACAGCAGCTCCTCGGCAAACCCCACCCCCAGCAGCAGCGCCAAGGCATTGGCCCATGTGTCCATGTCCAGGCGTCCTAGCCAGCGAGCCTGACCGAACAGCAGCAGTGCCACCACCACCAGCATCAGCAGGGCCAGAGCCTTGAGCAGGCCGCGGCTGAAGGCCTTGAAACCAGCGGCGGGCGGCAGGGCCACACCGAGTGTCTGCCACGGGGTTGTGCAGCCCCAGGCCTGCCGCAGGCGCCAGGGCAGGCTGGCCAGCAACAACCCCAGGGCGATCCCGGCGCCGGCCAGATCCAGCTGATCGGGCCGCCAGGTGGGCACCAGCAGGGCCAGCGGCCGGGAAGCCAGCCAGCCCAGCCCGTAGAGCACCGGTACGTAGAGCAGCGTGCCCCACCAGTGCAGGCGCGGCTGCTCTGGGCTGCCGGTCGCGGTGGCCATCAGCCCTCCGGCTCGATCGTGCTGGTGAGGCCCTTGGCCTTCAGGGTTTCGCTGTAGAACTCCGCCGGCTCGATGTCGCAGACGATCACCAGGCCCACACCGGTGTTGTGGGCCTCCAGCATCACGGCGATGGCGTCCTGCTCACTCAGGGAGGGCACCACCTGGCGGAGGGTGGACACCACGAACTCCATGGCGTTGACCGGGTCGTTGTGCAGCAGCACCTTGTAGCGCGGTGAGGGCTTGCGCACCCGCTGCTGTTCTTTGTCGAGCACCGTGGTGCCGCCGGGACGGTCCGGTGTGGCCGAGGCCCGCCAGGCCGAGGGGGCAGGGCTGGGGGGTCGGAGTTGGGGGGCGATCGTGGTGCTGGTGGTGAGCGGCAAATGGATCATGGCCGTTCCCGTGACATGACGGTGGTGAACTCTAGAGAGCACGCACCCGCTCCATCGCCTCCTCGACACGGGCCCGGCTGTTGAAGGCCGAGAGCCGGAAGTAACCCTCGCCGGCGGCGCCGAAGCCGCTGCCGGGGGTGCCCACCACGTGGGCCTGGTTCAGCAGCTTGTCGAAGAAGCCCCAGGAATCGAGTCCTGCGGGGGTTTTCAGCCACACGTAGGGGGCCTGCTCACCGCCATGCACCTGCAGGCCGGCGGCGCTGAGTTCGCGGCGGATGATGGCGGCGTTGTCCATGTAGAAGCGGATCAGCCCGTTCACCTGGGCTTTGCCCTCGGGCGAGTACACCGCCTCAGCACCGCGCTGCACGATGTAGCTGACGCCGTTGAACTTGGTGCACTGGCGCCGGTTCCAGAGGCTCCAGAGCTCCACCTTCTCGCCATTGGCCGCCGTGCCCATCAGGCCGCGGGGCACCACGGTGAGGGCGCAGCGGGTGCCGGTGAAGCCGGCGTTCTTGGAAAAGGAGCGGAACTCGATCGCGCACTCGCGGGCGCCCTCGATTTCATAGATGGAGTGGGGCAGCGCCGGATCCTGGATGAAGGCCTCGTAGGCAGCATCGAACAGGATCAGGGCGTCGTGGCGGCGGGCGTAGTCCACCCAGGCCTGGAGTTGCGCCCGGCTGGCCACGGCGCCGGTGGGGTTGTTGGGGAAGCAGAGGTAGATCAGGTCCACCGGCTGTTCGGGGATCTCGGCGCTGAAGCCGTTGGCGGCGGTGATCGGCAGGTAGGTGAGGCCGCCGTAGCGGCCGGCGTCATCGGCCTCGCCGGTGCGGCCGGCCATCACGTTGCTGTCCACATACACCGGATACACCGGGTCGGTCACGGCGATGCGGTTCTCAGGTCCGAGGATGTCGAGGATGTTGCTGCTGTCGCACTTGGAGCCGTCGGAGACGAAGATCTCCTCGGCGCTCACCGCACAGCCGCGGGCTTGGAAATCGTGCTGGGCGATCGCCTCCCGCAGCCACAGGTAGCCCTGCTCAGGGCCATAGCCATGGAAGCCGGCGTGGGTCCCCATGTCATCGATCGCCGCTTTCATGGCGTTGCGGCAGGCCTCCGGCAGCGGTTCGGTCACATCGCCGATGCCGAGGCGGATGATCGGCGCCTCGGGGTTGGCCTCGCTGAAGGCCTTGACGCGCC
>CAMBZX010000192.1 GCA_945872185.1 Synechococcus sp. UW140
GCCCTCGCTTGCATCGGCGATGTGATGCTCACCCTGCCGGAGGTGGGTGAGGAGGATCGCCAGGCCTTGCCGCTACGAGTCGTGAAGGGGGAGCTGCGTTTTGAGGCGGTGAGCTTCCGCTACGGCGACCGTGGCCCGATGCTGCTCGATGAGCTTGACCTGCTGATTCCCGCCGGCCAGCTGGTGGGCATCGTGGGCCTCAGCGGCAGCGGCAAGAGCACCCTGGTGCAGTTGATCGACCGCCTCTACCTGCCGGGCGACGGTCACATCTATCTCGATGGCTACGCCATCGACAAGCTGCAATTGGCGAGCCTGCGCCGCCGCATCGGCTATGTGCCCCAGGACAGCCTGCTGTTTGAGGGCACCGTGCTCGACAACATCCGCCTCAACAACCCGGATGCCGACATTGAGGCCGTGGCGGCGGCGGCCCGGGTGGCTGATGCCCATGGCTTCATCATGGACCTGGCAAATGGCTACGCCACCCGCCTGGGTGAGCGGGGTTCGGGCCTGAGCGGTGGCCAGCGCCAGCGCATCTGCCTGGCCCGCACCGTGCTGCAGGATCCCTCGCTGTTGATCTTGGATGAGGCCACCTCGGCCCTCGATGCCGACACCGAGCAGCGGGTGTGCCGCAACCTGGCCAAGCGCTTCGCCGGTTCCACGGTGCTGTTCATCACCCACCGGCTCACCACGCTCACAGGCACCGATCGGATCCTCTATATGGAAAAAGGCCACATCATTGAAGATGGCAACCATGCCGAGCTCATCGCCCGCAGGGGATCCTATGCAGCGCTGTGGCAGCAGCAAATGGGAAAAACAGACGAAACAACACTCGCAAAGAACCATGCCTGACAGCAAGAAAGGCACCAATAAAGTGGGCAATTCGCGTAACGCAGATCCACGCCAGAACACTCAGGACTCAACAAAGGGTCCGGCCCTGGGATCCCCAGCCCCTGCTTCCGACGCGGCAAGAGGTGTCTCTGCAGCGGCCCCGGCCCAGAATCTGCGACTGGAGAGCCGGCCCACGCCGTTGTTTCCGATGCTGCTCGGCGGTGCCGTGGCGGTGCTGGTGCTCACCGGGGTGGGCTTTGCGGCTCTGGTGAAAGTGGATCAGATCGTCACGGTGCCGGGCACGTTGCGCACCATGCGTTCCACCCAGGATGTGAAACCCGACGAGCCAGGCCAGGTGACCACTGTGCTGGTGAAGGAGGGGCAGCTGGTGCCGGCCGGTACGCCCTTGGTGGTGCTCGACAGCACGGTGCTGCGTGGCCGCCAGCAGGCTTTGGCGACCCAGAATCGTGAGCTGGGAACCAGCACCGCGGCCGAGGTGATCCGGCTGGAGGGGGCCCTGGCCGAGCTGCAGGCCAGTGAAACCGGCCTGCAAAACCAGATCGCCATCAACAAGCAACAGCTGACCAGCCTGCAGGCGCTGGAAAGGCAGGGGGCCGCCTCCCGCTTTCAGCTGCTCGACTACGAGAAAACCATTGCCCAGCTGGAATCGCAGCTGCAGCAGAATCTCAAGCAACGGGTGAAACTGGCCGCTGAATCGAGCCAGAGACAGGCCGAACTGGCCCAGCAGCAGGCCGAAAACCGGGCCAATCGGGTGGAAACCGGGGAAAAGCTGCAGCGGGTGGTGCTGCGGGCGCCGCTCACCGGCACGATCCTCAATCTCAAGGCTAAGCAGGCCCAGGTGGTGGGTGCCGGCGAAGTGCTGCTGCAGTTGGTGCCTGCTGACAGTCTGCGGGCTGAGGCCTTCATGGGCAACCAGGACCTGGCCTTCGTGCGCCCGGGTCAGAAGGCCGACATTTCCGTGGTCTCCTACGACCGCAGCCGATATGGAACAATTGCGGCCACGGTGCGCACGATCGGCACCGATGCCCTGCCCCCGGACGAGACCTACAAGTACGAGCGCTTCCCGGTGAGCCTGCGGCTTGAGCGTCAGTACGTGCAGAAAGCAGGCAAGCGCTATCCGCTGCAGGCCGGGATGGGGATTGGGGTGGACCTGCGCCTGGAGAAGCGCACGATCCTGGAATTGCTGAAGAGCGCACTGCTCAAGGGCACTGATGCCGTGCGCACCATCCGCTGAGCCGCCACCATGCAGGTGTTGCTGGTGCACCAGAACTTCCCGGGCCAATTCCGCCACCTGGCCCGCGCCCTGGTGTCGGCTGGCCACGACGTGGTGGCGATTGGCTGTCGTGATGATCAGCCCACTTTGGCGGGCTTGCGTTATTGCAGGATCGCCGCCGATGTTGATAGGGATCTGCGGCGGCCGGGGATCGAGGCCCGCTGCCAGGCCCAGCTGGCCCAGGGCCGGCGGGTGGCGCAGCAGCTGCAGGGGCTGGCGGCTCGTGGCTGGCGCCCCGACGTGGTGGTGGGGCATCCCTTCTGGGGCGATCTGCTCTTTCTCGACGACGTGTATGCCGCCGTGCCGTTGCTGGCCCTGATGGAACTGGACCTGGCGCGGTTGCCTGCCCGCCAGGGACAGGCACCGGGAGCGGAGCTGGGCCTGATGCAGTGGACCACGCTGCAGGCAGCCCATCGCATGGCGGCCGGCATCAGCGCCACGGCCTTCCAACGCCACAGCTTCCCGCCTTGGCTGCAGACCCGCATCGCCGTGATCCACGAAGGGGTGGATCTGCAGCGCTGCATCCCCGCTTCGGCGGGCCCGCTGGAGCTGCGGAATGGGGTGCGGCTGCTGCCTGGCCAGCCACTGATCAGCTTTGCCTCTCGGCACCTGGAGCCGCTGCGGGGCTTCGCCACCTTGCTGCGGGCCCTGCCGGCGGTGCTGGCGCAGCAATCCGCGGTGCAGGTGGTGATTGTCGGCGATGAGGCCAATGGCTACGGCCGGCCAGCGCCCGCCGGCAGCAGCTGGAAGCGGGAGCTGCTGGCCGAGCTGGGGGAAAGTCTCGACCGGCGCCGTGTGCACTTCACCGGTCTATTGCCTTACAATCAGCTATTACAGCTGTTTCAACTGAGCTGGGCCCACGTGTATCTCACTGAGCCCTACGTGCTCAGCTGGAGCCTGCTGGAAGCGATGGCCTGTGGCGCCCTGGTGGTGGGCTCGCGTACGGCGCCGGTGCAGGAGGTGATCGAACACGGTCACCAGGGCCTGCTGGTGGACCTACACGATCCCGAGGAGCTGGCGGCCACTCTGCTGGAGGTGCTGCAACGTCAATCAGCCCTGGGAGCCCTGCGGCTGGCGGCGCGGCGTCGGGTGGCGGAGCGCTTCGACCACCGCCACTGCATGAACCGCCAGATCGCCCTGCTGGCAGATCTGGCAGCCGGCCGCGACCCGTTTGCCGAGGGCGGCTCTTGCCAGGAGCTGCGATGAACGCCAGCCACGCCAGCCAGGATCCTCGCCAGCCGCTGTGGGAGCAGGCCCAGGCGGCCCTCACCGCAGCCGACTGGCCCCGGCTTGAACAGGCGGTGACCCTGCTACTGGAGCTGGCGCCGGGCCATCCGGAGCTGCTGGATCTGCTGGGCCACGCCCTGCTGATGCAGGGCAAGGCGGCCCAGGGCTGCGTGGTGCTGCAGAAGGCGCTGCTGGCCGGCAACCGCAGCTTCTGGACACCCCACAAGCTGGGTGATGCCCACTGGGCCCTGCAGTGCCCGGAAGCGGCGCTGGAGGCCTACGAGCAGGCCCTGGCCTGGGGCAGTGACAGCCCGCTCACCAGCCGCAACCTGCTGGAAACCCTGCATGCCGGCAGCGAGCTGCAGGCGATCGCGCGGCTGGAGCGCTTCGCCGCCGCCATCCCACCACCCTGGGACTGGCAGGACCCTGAGCCCTGGCTGAGGGGAGCCTGCGCCGCAGCCCTGCGGGTGCAGGGGCCGGCGTTGGCCGTCTGGCTCCTGCGCCACGGCTGCCCTGATCCAGCCGTGCGCAGCCTGGTGTGGCACAATACCCTATACCGCCTCGATTTCGACGCCACCCTGGACCTGCTGGCCGACAGCGCCGAAGAGCTGGAGCAGCTTTTGGGCGAGCGGCTGGGCCGCTTGCTGGAACCCGGCTAGGCCGCCTCCAGGCGGCCCAGGGGATGGCCTGCGGGCAGGGCCGCCAGCAGCTCGGCGCGGCCGGCCTGGCGCAGCAGGCAGCCGAGCCGCTGGCTCACCACCGCCGCCAGCCGGGCGGGTGCCAGCAGCTCCTGCACAGCCCGGCGACCAGCCAGGGCCAGGCGACGGTGGTGCTCCGCATCGAGGGCCAGGCGCCGCAGCTCGGCGGCAGCGATAGCCAGGTCGGGCTCGGCCCAGAGACATCCCTTGCGGTAGTCGCCCTCGCTGCGGGCGATCGGCTCCAGCCTGGCGGGAATCAGGATGGCGCTGCCGGTGGGCATGAAGTCGAGATTGCCGGAATAGCCCGTGGCCACCACCGGCAGGGCCCCGGCCATCGCCTCCGCCAGGGTGAGGCCAAAGCCCTCGGCCCGGTGGAGGCTGAGCAGCACGTCGGCTTCGGCATAAAGAGCTTCAAGCTCTTGCAGCGGCAGATGGCGTTCCACCAGGCTGATGCGGGCATCGGCGCCGCAGTGGGCGCGCAGGCGGGCCCTGGCTTCGGGAAACTGATCGGCACTGGAGAGCTTGAGCACCAGCCGGGCAGTGGCATCGCCGGGGAAGGCACGGCGGAAGGCCTCGATGGCGCCGTAGGGGTTCTTGCGGCCTTCGGTGCTCCAGAAATCGAAGGCAAACAGGGCGGTGAAGGGTTGGCCGGGGCGGCGGGGTGGCCGAGTGAGGCGGATCATGGCCAGTCGGTCGGCCCGATCCCAGTC
>CAMBZX010000193.1 GCA_945872185.1 Synechococcus sp. UW140
GCGATCTGCATCACCTTGTCGCCCGGCGCAAACCGCCAGCCGAAACGCTCCACCTGCTCGGCTGGATCGGGGTTGAGCAGCTTCTGTAGTTCGATGTTGAGTGAACGGGAGCCGCAGCCACCGCGGGCCATGGGGCAGAGCACCTGCACTTGGCCGATCGGATCTAAGCCAAAGCGGGCCGGGATGCGCTCACCGACCACCTTGAGGATCAGGGCCACCGCCTGCTCAGGCGTTTCGGCGGGCAGGAAATAGAAATCAGTGGTGTCTCCCTCGCTGGGCGGGCGCAGGTCGGGGATGGTGCCGGCGTTGATGGCATGGGCGGTGGTGATGATGCGGCTGCTGGCCGCCTGGCGGAACACCTCCGTGAGCCTGGCCACGGGCAGGGCGTCGCTGCTGATCGCATCGGCGAGCACCTGGCCCGGCCCCACCGAGGGCAGCTGGTCGACATCACCCACCAGCAGCAGGGCGGCCGCGGGGGGGATGGCGGCCAACAACGAGGCCATCAGCGGCACATCCACCATCGAGGTTTCATCGACCACCAGCAGGTCGCACTCCAACGGCAGCTCGGCGCCGCGGCGAAAACCATGGGCGGCAGGGTCGTACTCCAGCAGGCGGTGGATGGTGCGGGCCTCCAGGCCCGTGGCCTCCGCCATGCGTTTGGCGGCCCGGCCGGTTGGGGCGCAGAGCTGGATGCGCAGCTTCTTGGCGGCCAGGATGCGCAAGATCGCATTGATCAGGGTGGTCTTGCCCACCCCGGGGCCACCGGTGATCACCAGCACCTTGCTGGCGAGAGACTCCGCCACGGCGGTTTTCTGACTGGCGGCCAGCTCCAGGCCCAGGCGTTGTTCCACCCAGGGGATGGCCTTTGCGGCGTCGATCGATCCCCAGGGGGGCTCCCCATGCGCCAGCTCCTGCAGCGCTTCTGCAATGCGCCGCTCATCACGGTGCAAATGGGCCAGGAAGATCGCGGGCTCCCCCGCCAGGCTGTCCGCCACAACCGATCCTTCGCTGAGTTCGAGATCAAGGGCGGACTGGATCACGGCGGGCTCGAGGGGAACTCGGTTGGCAGGGCCCGCTGGACGGGGAGGTGGCTTTGCTGCCGCGCCGCCTGGCTCGTCTGTCTGAGCTGAGCCCTCTGTTGCCTGCTGTTCGGCCGGTGGCGATGCTGCTGGACGTTCGACCGTCAGCAGGTCAGCGGCGAGCTTGAGCAACTCGGCGGTGGGTAGCCCGCAGTGGCCATCGCCGGTGGCCTCCAGCAGGGCGTAATTGATGCCGGCCCGCAGGCGGATCATGGCGTCGGGGGCAATGCCGAGCCTGGCGGCGATCGCATCGGCGGTGCGGAAGCCGATGCCGCGGATGTCGCGGGCCAGCCGATAGGGGTTTTCGGCCATCACCTGCACGGCGTCATTGCCGTAGGTCTTGAAGATCCGCACCGCCCGCGCTGTGCCGACGCCATGGCTGTGGAGAAACACCATGATTTCGCGCACCACCTTCTGATCGGCCCAGGCGGTGGCGATCCGGCCGGCCCGCACCTGGCCGATGCCGGGCACCTCCCGCAGCCGCTCTGGCGCCTGCTCGATCACCTCGAACACATCAGCCCCAAAGGCGCCCACGAGCTTGCTGGCGTAGATCGGGCCGATGCCGCGGATCATCCCGGAGCCCAGGTACTTCTCGATCCCCTCCGCCGTGGTGGGCGCTGAGGCCTTGAGGAAGGAGGCCTTGAACTGCTGGCCATGCTCGCGGCTGTTCACCCAGGTGCCGCTCACGGTGACCCATTCGCCGGCGCTGATCTCGGCGGCATGGCCCACCACCGTCACCAGATCCCGGTGGCCGCGGGCTTTGATCCGCAGCACGCAGAAACCGCTCTCGGCGCTGTGGAAGGTGACGCGCTCGATCGAGCCGGCCAGCACTTCGGTGGGTTGGCCGCCCGGCTGCTCGTTCATGCCGCCTGCAGGCGCCGTGCGGTCATGGGCTGCCAGATGGACGCCATGGAGATCAGCAGTTTGGACGTTGTTGCTCTTGCCCATCACGCCACCTCAAGAACCCAGCACCGGTGGTGCACCATCTCGCTGCCGCTGCTCAGCCGGGATCGCAGTGATGGATCCGCAGCTCGGCGCAGCCAGTGGCTGGATCCAGCTCGCGGCTGAACTGCCACTCCGGCAGCAGCCCCAGCACCAGCTCGGCGGTGGTGCGCACCAGCGAGCCGGAGGCGAGGTGGCCGCCGATCACGGCGCCGTTGGCATCGGCGAGGGCGATGTGCAGGTGGGCGCCATCGGCTGAGAGGGTGCCTCCCAGGCTGAGGATCTCCAGGTCGCCGCGGATCGTCGTGGTCTTCGCAGCCCCGGCCAGACGCAGCTGCGCCACGGAGAGGCTGCCGACGGCGCTGATCACACAGCCGGCCTGCTCGCTCTGATCGGCCATCCAGGCCTCCAGCGCCGAGCGCAGGTCATCGCCAGGCCTCAGCCGCAGCGGCACCACCTTCATCGCTCCGGTTCCTCCACCACGCTCTGCACCATCACCAGGGCGTCCACATACCCCAGCCGCTGGTGGCGGAAGGCCCCCGGCAGGGTGCCGACAACTTGAAACCCATTGCGCTCCCAGCAGCGAAGACCGGCAGTGTTGGTGCACACCACCAGGTTGAACTGCATCGCCCGAAAGCCCAGCTGCCGGGCAGCCTGCAGAGAGTGTTGGCAGAGACGGCTGCCAATGCCCTGGCGGCGGCAGTGCTCCGCCACCACATAGCCGGCATTGGCGACATGGGCGCCGAGGGAAAGGGAGTTGGGCCTCAGGTAATAACTGCCGACCACGTTGTCGCTGGCATCAAGGGCCACCAGCACCGCCTGGCTCTGCTCCACCCACAGGGTCCGGGCCTCGGCCTCGGTGATTGACGGGTCGTGGGGGAAGGTCTCTCCAGCGCGGAACACCGGCTCCAACAACACCCATATGCCCGGCCAGTCAGCCGACTCGAAGGGGCGGATCTGCAGTGGGGAGGCCACCGGGTTCAGAGGGCATGGATCAATAGCAGGATCATGGTCTCTGCCGTGCCAGCGGCCGGACACGTGCCCCTGGCTGGATGACGTCTCCACAAAAGAAGGCGCCCCCGGTAGGGGCGCCTTAGCACCGGTCGCGGATGCACAACCTGGCATTTCGGATGCCATCCGGTCTGGTGTCGTTTTATTCCACGGATGCCCTGTCTACTGCTGCACAGAAGCCTTCGGCTTGGGCCTGGCAGGCAAGGAGTCAGTCACGGCTCAGGGAAGAGATGCTCGGGGCTTGACCTTCCCAGAAGTGACTGTTGGCCGGGTTATGCAGCCCAGCTTTCACACTTCAAAACGTTGGAAATAGCAGATAGCTCACTCGTCCACTTGGGGTGGCAACCGTTCGGTGCCACGTTGGGCCTGTTTCCAATAAGTTCACCTTCACAGAGACTCCCGGGGGACTGACCCGGGTTGCTTTGAGGAGAGAACCTTGGAGGTCTTTTCCCTCAATCGCAAACTAATGCTTTCTGGCTGAAAGGGAGGATCGAGCGAGTTCCTCTTTCCGTATGGAGATGGGCGGTTTCAGGCTCCCTCCATGCCGCTGGGGGCGCATCGACCGATTGCAGAGCCAATCTCGGTGACGCCACCTTCATGAAGCCCCGTAACCCCGAAGATCAAGAGCAGCATCGAATGTGCATCAATCTCTGCCACCAGCCTCCTTTCGTCCGAAGGTGAGTGTGCCCGATTCGGAGGCTCCACCGATGGAAGACAGCCCCCCTGACCAGTTGCCAGGAGTGCGCTGACGATCCGGCCCCTGCTCCAACATTCTTGACGGATCTCTGGCTTCCCTGGCGTGTGACGTCTATTCATCCAACAGCCCCGCCGTCCATTGCACCGTTCACGGCACGTTCTCGTAACCAGCCTCAGGTGCCCCGGACCCAACAGGAAGCCCTATTTGAACCCTGGCCCCAGGTGCCAGCGTCAGCAACTCCGACCCTCAACCCAAGACAGCCGTGATCTGACGATCACGGCTACTAAGACCACATCAGGCACAGCTTTGGCACCTCCATCCAGGCAGGCGCCGCGGCTGAGCAGGCAAATGCCCGGGGCCCATGCTCCGGGCTTTGTTGTGGTGGTGCTGCCCGGCGCCATCGAGAGGCCAACCCTGGCGGCTGTGAGCTTCGCGATTCCGCCATTGGAGAACAGGCTTTCGGGTCGGACATTACTGCTTGGCAGCCGTGGCCAGCCAGATCAGCGCGGCCTGGGTGCGATTACTGACCTGCAGCTTCTGCAGCAGTACATGCACGTGGCTGCGAACGGTGCCCTCACCGATCCCCAGCTGCTGGGCGATGGCGCGGTTGTTGTCGCCAACCGCCAGGCAGGCCAGCACCTCCCGTTCGCGTTGGGTGAGGCCGTTGAGCCGCTCGCCCGGATTTGAGCTGGCATGGGCCTGCTGGGGATCGGAACGCTGCAGCACCGCTGTCGCCTTCTGATCCCACCAGCTGGCTCCCGCCAGCAGCGAGGCCAGCGCCAGCTCCACCTGGGCCAGGGCCCGCTCCTTGTGCAGATAGCCCCGAGCGCCGGCATTCCAGATCTGCTGCACCCAGAGCGGTTCCTCCTGGCTGGTGAGGATCAGCACCGGCAAGGTTGTGGTGGTTGTGATCCGGCGACAGGTGGCGAGCCCGCCCAGCCCCGGCAGCACCAGATCCAGCAGCACCAGATCCACCGGCCGGTTCGCGAGCAGCTCCAGGCCCTGCTCGCCGTCGTCGGCGACCC
>CAMBZX010000194.1 GCA_945872185.1 Synechococcus sp. UW140
ACTGCGCCGTCGAGCACAAGGGCAAGAGCGGCGGTCAAGGTGACCACAACAGGAGGAGGGACTGCCGCCGGGCAGACCCGGGAGCGCGGTTGACTATGCGATCGGACGACGAGCACACTGCTTGTGACGGCCAGATTCAGTATCGGCTCAATGTGTGACATGTGCCCGCAGTGGCGGATGTCCTCGTTCAGGAACGAAACCAGCCAACCCAGGAGCGCATCTTCAATGCAGCGATCTTTTTTCTATCGGCGACTGCTCCTCGCCTGCCTCGCCCTGATGGTCTGTTTTGGCCTGCCACTGCCATGGGGCCGACTGGCCTCGATCGGCTATCTGCTGTTAGGCTTAATTTTGATTCAAGGTTTAGGTTCAGAACCTCCAGAGCCGGGAACTGGAGGCGCACCTTGCCGGTCCTACAGGATGCTCGGCCTCGGTGCCATTGGGTTCTGGTTACTGTGGACCTTGACTCCTGTGGAGATGCGCAACACCGGCATCCCAGTAATCCTGCTGTGGACCGTCTTCGGGGGCTGGAGCGCGATTCGCTTGATTCAGCGACTGGCCCGTGAGTGCAAGGTGAATGGAGCCGTGTTGCAGGGGGCGTTAGCGGGCTACCTGATGCTCGGCTTGGCCAGTGGCCTGTTGCTCTGTGGGCTGGAAACGATCCAGCCGGGCAGCTTCCGGGGCATTGATATCAGCACCCAGTTAGTCGGCACTCAGGCCGTCGGCCTGAATCACACGGTGTGGGGTCTGAACTTTGCGGAGTTGAACTACTTTGCCTTCGTCAGTCTGACCACCATGGGCTATGGCGATGTGGTGCCGCTGACAGCGCCCGCCAGCATGATCTGCGTGATGATCGCCGTGACGGGCACCTTCTACATCGCCGCCGTCATGGGGGTTCTGATCAGCAGGCTCACCATTCAGGAAACCGAGCAGGCCCGCAACGCTGAACGACCACGTCGTTAGCGCCTTGGACCGCATCCCAGCCCAGCCCTACTCTCGCGGGCCGGCCTGCAGGGCCGGAGCCACCAGAGCTCAGCCTCGTTCCGGCGGGCGGTATCGAATCGGTGGTCGCGGCTGGTGCGGCCGGCGAGGTCGGTGGTAGTCGGGATCGGGGATGGAGGCCTGCAACAGCGTGATCGTGCTGAGGGCAAAGCCGGACAACCCCCCCGCCAACGCCAGCAGGAACACCTGCCAGAGAGCCCGCACCGGCGACAGCGGCACGACCGAGCGTGCACTCGCCACCTGCAGCAGCAGCGCCAGCGCCGCCCCCAGCAGCGCGCCGCCCAGCAGGGCCGCCAGCACGCGGCGGTGCATCGGCCGCCCTCCGGCTCCCGTGCGCTGATTCATGGGCCGGGCTGCGGCGCCGCCGGCAGGCCTGCGGAGGAACCGGAGGAACCGGGTCCAGGACCACCCCCAAGCCAGTTCTTCATCACCACATAGAACACCGGCACCACAAACAGGCTGAGCAGGGTGGCCGCCAGCAGACCACCGAACACCACCGTGCCCAGGGAGGTCTGGCTGCGGGCACCGGCACCGCTGGCGAGCACCAGGGGCAGGAAGCCGAACAGCGAGGAGATCGCCGTCATCACGATCGGCCGCAGCCGCGCCCGCGAGGCCTCACGGGCCGCCTCAACTGGCGGCAGCCCCTCAGCCAGCCGCTGGTTGGCTAGATCCACAATCAAAATTCCGTTCTTGGCGGCCAGACCGATCAACATCACCAGGCCCACCTGGGCATAGATGTTGAGCACCTCGCCGCGCAGGCCGAGGAACACCAGCGCCCCGAGCATGGCGGCGGGCACCGTCATCAGAATGATCAGCGGATCGCTGAGGCTCTCGTACTGGCCCGCCAGCACCAGATAGACCACCAGAATGCCCATGGCGAAGATCAGGATCGCCAGCGACCCGGCCTTCACCTCCTCCCGCGACAAGCCGGTCCAGTCGGAGCTGATGCCGCTCACCCCCAGCTGATCGAACACCTTCTGCATGGCGACGATCGCCTGGCCGGAGCTGTGACCGGCCGCCGCTTCTCCCTCCACCTTGATCGAGCGATAGAGGTTGAAGTGGGGGATCACCGCCGGACCGGTGGCGGGACTGATGCGGATGAACTCCGACAGCGGCACCGGTTGGCCCTTGGCATTGGGCACATAGAGCGCCTCCAGCCGCTGGGGGGTGGCGCGGGAGGGAGCATCCGCCTGCACAAACACCCGCCGCACCCGGCCCTCCTGGAAGGTGTCATTGATGTAGGCGCCGCCGAAGTTGAGGCTGAGGGCCTGCATCGCCTGGCCGAAGTCGATGCCCAGAGACGCCAGCCGGGCGCGGTCCACCGTGATCTGCAGCTGGGGGGCCTCGGGGCTGAACTGGGTGAACACCCCCTGCAGCTCGGGCTGGGCGTTGGCGTTCTGGATCAGGCGGCCAGCGGCGTCGAAGAACTGCGGCAGCGACAGGCCGCCACCGCTGCGATCCAGCAGCTGGAACTCGAAGCCGCCAGCATTGCCATACCCGGGAATTGAGGGGGGCTGGATAGCGATCACCCGGGCCTGCCGCAGGCTGGCAAAGCGACGGTTCAGCCGCGCCACGATCGCCTCCATCGACTGATCCGGCGCGCTGCGCTCCTGCCAGTTGGTGGTGCCGAAGAAGAACAGACCGCGGTTGGGGGCATTGCCACTGAGGCTGGCGCCGCTGAACACGGCCGCCGCCGTGATCGCCTTCTCCTCAGCCAGGATGGCTGCCACCTGCCGGTTGATCTTGGCGGTGATCGCATCGGAGCTGCCCTCCGGGGCCTGGACGATGCCGATCGCATAGCCCTGGTCCTCCACCGGCACGAAGCCGGAGGGGATGGCGTTGAAGGCCACCGCCGTGAGCACGATGCCGCCGACCAGGGTTGCCATCACCGGCCGCCGATGGCGCAGCACGCCGCCCAGGGCCCGGTCGTAGGCCCGTTCGGCCCGCCCGTAGAGCCCATTAAAAGCCTGGAAGATCCAGCGGGTGAACCAGCCGGCGCTGACGCCGATGCCGCTGAACAGCAACGCCACAGCCGGGTTGGTCAGCCCCGCGAACAGCAGACCCGCCACGGCCCCGGCAGCGCAGAACGGCAACAGCAGCGGCCGACCACTGACCTGGCTCAGGCCGTAGCCCAGCAAAGCAGCCAGGCTCAGCATCCCCAGGGCCGGCAACACCCCGCCACCGCTGACCAGCAGACCGTAGAGAAAGCCCAGCAACGCGCCGGCGATGGCGTAGACGCGGCGGCTGGGCTCCGGGTCCTGGCGCGAGAGCAGCAGGGCCGAGAGCATCGGCGAGAAGGTGAGCGCGTTGAAGGTGGAGATGGCGATCGCGAACAGGATCGTGGCGGCGAACTGGCGGTAGATCGTGCCGGTGGCACCGGGAAAAAACAGCACCGGCAGAAACACCGCCAACAGCACCAGCGAGGTGGCCAGCACCGCCCCGAACAGCTCCTCCATCGTCGCCTTGGCGGCCTGCAGGCCCGTCAGCCCCTCGGCGCGCCGCGTCGCCGTGCCCTCGATCACGGTGATCGCGTCATCCACCACCAGGCCGGTGGCCAGCACCAGCCCGAACAGGGTGAGCTGATTGAGACTGAAGCCGAACACCTTCACAAAGGCGAAGGTGCCCACCAGCGCCACGGGAATCGCGATCGCCGGCACCAGCGTCGCCTTCCAGTCCTGCAGAAACAGGAACAGGATCAGCACCACCAGCACCACCGCATCGCGCAGCGAATCGCTGACCCCTTCGATCGAGGCGCTGATGAAATCAGTGACGTCGTAGATCTTCTCGAGCTTCATCCCCGGCGGCAGGCCCGCCTGGAATTCCGCCAGCACCTGCTCCACCCCTTGCGACACCTCCAGGGCATTGCTGCCGCTGAGCTGATAGATCGCCAGGCCCACTGAGGGCACGCCGCGCAGATCGGTGGCGCTGATGTCGTAGCTCTCGCCGCCAAGGCTGACACGGCCCACATCCCGCAAGCGCACCAGGGCCCCATCGCCGGTATTGCGCAAGATCAGGTTCTCGAAATCCTCGTTCTGCAGCAACCGGCCCTGCAGCTGCACCGAGAAGGTGTAGGGCTGGCCCTGGGGCGCCGGCGCCCCACCGACCCGTCCGGCCGGCACCAGGCGGTTCTGGCTCTGCAGTGCCGCCACCACATCGGCGGCACTGAGGTGCTGCTGGGTGAGGCGGTCGGGGTCGAGCCACACCCGAATCGCCAGCCGGCGATTGCCGAAATAGGTGATCTCACCCACGCCCCGCACCCGCCGGACCTGATCGGTGAGCCCCTGATCCAGCTTGCCGCTGAGGGTTTCGACGCTGTAAGGATGAGCCGGATCGGTGCTGACCAGGTTGTAGACGAGCAGGATCGAGTTCGAGGCCTGGCTCACCGTGACCCCTGACTGGCGCACCTCGGCAGGCAGCTGCGGTTCGGCCAGGGCCACCCGGTTCTGCACATTCACCTGGTTGATGGCGCCATCGGTGCCGCTGGCGAAGGCGATGCTGATGGCGCTGGTGCCATCGGCGGCACTGGTGGAGGTGAGGAACTCCATATTTTCGACGCCGTTGATCTGCTGTTCCAGCACCGCGGTCACCCCCTCTTCGACACTCACCGCATCGGCGCCGGGGTAGCGCGCGCTTACCTGCACCGTCGGCGGCGCGATGTCGGGCAGGTTCTCGATCGGCAGGATCGGCA
>CAMBZX010000195.1 GCA_945872185.1 Synechococcus sp. UW140
CCGAGCTGCGGCAGCGGCTGCTGGCCCTGCTGGCCGACCCGGGCCAGCGGCAGCGCCTCGGCCACATCGGCCGGCAGCGCATGGGCCCCTCCGGTGGCAGCGAGCGGCTGGCGGCCCTGATCGCCGGCCAGCTGCTGGGGGGGGGATGATGGGGTCGAGGACTCCCGGTGCTCCAGAGCATCCGGCCCCCCTGCCCCTCGGCCCCCACCATGCCCGCCATTCCCGACCGCCACTACAACGCAGCCTGTGGTCGCCTGGCCAGTCAGCTCGGCCTCAGCCTCGCCTCAGCCCGCCGCAAGGTCGACGTGCGCGCCGTCAAGGACGGCATCCGTGACACCAACGGCAAGGTGGCCTTGGCCGGCCAGATGGTGGAGGAAGCCCAGGCCAGTGGCGTCGATGCCGGCGCCATGCTCACCGCCCAGCTCGGCACCGTCGGCAGCGACGAGTACTTCATGACCGAAGACTGAACGCTCCAGGCCAGCCTGACTCCGGCGCGACCTCGGATGCTCAGTGCTCGAACACTTGGCCGAAGCGCTGGCGGTCGAGGGCGGCGAACACCGGCACACAGCCGAAACAACGCTGGGCCAGTTCCCAGCGCTCCTCGCGCCGCAGCATCGTTTCGAGCCGGTCGCGGGCCGGCAACAACCAGCGCACATCACCGGCGGCATAGGCGAGCTGGGTGTCGCTGAGTTCCTCCACCCGGCCCCAGTCCGAACTCTGGGCCTGCTTGTCGAGCTCCACCCCCACCAGCTCATTCACCACATCCTTGAGGCCATGGCGCGGCGCATAGGTGCGGGCCAGGCGGCTGGCGATCTTGGTGCAGAAAATCGGATCCACGGCGATACCGAGGTTTTCCGCCAAGGCCGCCACATCGAAACGGGCGAAGTGGAACACTTTTTCGATCGCCGGACTCTCCAGCAGCTGGCGCAGCCGCGGTGCCTCGCTCTGGCCGCGGGCCAGGCGGATGCAAGTCACATTGTCGGCGTCATCGCAAATCTGCACCAGGCAGAGGCGATCGCGGCCGTGGATCAATCCCATCGCCTCGGTGTCGATCGCCAGGGCCCTGGCGCCGCCATACAGCGCCTGCCAGCCCTCATCGAGATCGCCGTCGAACACCGCGAACCGGGCCGGCGGAACCGAGGTGCCGGCGCTGGCGGCAACCGAACCGGCGGCAGAGGAGGCCTGGGCCATCAGGGGGGAACAACACGGGGCTCCACATCGTGGCCCACAGCGATGGCTTGGGGCGCCCGCCCCAAGCCGGGAGCACAGGCAGGGGCTGGTGGCAGGGGCTGAAGCCAGCGAGTGGAAGCAGCAAGCAGTGGCGGTGCGTATGGGTGAGAATGCAGGGCCTGAGCTGCCTTCGCGCCGATGTCCACCCTGGCTTCGACCCTGCTGCTCACCCTGCTGCTGGCGGTCGGCCTGGTTTTCTTCCTGCGCGCCGCCAGCAAGGACCGCACCACCGTGGTGGAAGTGCATTCACCCCGTCCGCCCCTGGAGGTGCTGGAGGGTCTGAGCACCTGGCTCGGCCAGCGCGGTTGGGCTGCTGAAGGGGGAGACGCCGAGCGCCAGCTGCTGCGCTATCGGGGCCAGGTGCGCTCCAGCCTGGCCCTGGCCCTGCTGCTCTCGTTGCTCGGCGCCGTCGGCGCCGCCTGTCTGGGGCTGGTGCTCTGCCAGCTGCTGCCCCAGCTGGGCTGGTGGCCCCTGCTGCTCACCCTGCTCGGCCCTGCCGCCGGCCTGATCTATCGGCGCCGAGCCGCCCGAGCCGAAATCCTCGAGCTGCGGCTGCTCACCGAGGCCGACAGCGACGCCAGCGGCAGCACCTTGCGCCTGCGCGCCCACCGCGATGAACTGATCGCCATGGAGCTGGAGCTGGGCCCGCGCCTGCAGCTGGCCAGTGACGGCGCCCTGCTGACCTCTCCGATCTGATCGCCCCATGCCGCTGCCCTCCCTGCCGTTGCCTGTTCAACCGTGCAGCGGGCCGAGCTTCAGGCGCCGGCTGCAATTCCTTCGGAACAACGCTCTGCTGCTCAGCGCCCTGCTGGTCAGCGACCTGCTGCTCGCCGGCCTCAGCACCAGCCCCGCCAGCGGTCAGACAGCCTTCGAGCAAACGAGCCGGAACCCACCGCCCAGCTCCCGCTGGGGGAACCCAGCCACCAGCCCGGAGACCGACGCCACGACCCTCGCTCCCCTGCCTGGCTTCGATCCGCTCACCGGCCCCCGCAGCCGCCTGCAGCGCGACTGGGTCGGCCTGCGCCGCGTCAGCGCTTCCACCCCGATCCTGCTGCTGGCCGGCCATGCCGACTCCCAGAACATCGGCGGCTCCGGCACCGCCGGCGAGGCGGTGGGTCGCTTTGGCGCCGCTGCGATGTATCCCGGCATCAGCGACGAGCTCTACTGGAACATGGTGATCGCCATTCAGGCGGTGACCCTGGGCCAGCAGCGGGGTCTCGACATCCGCTACTACCGCCCTCCCTTCCGCACGATCGTGGACGGCAACCAGGTGGGCACCAACTGGAGCGTTGGCCGCGACCATGCCGCCAGCGGCGGCTATGCCCTGGAGATCCACTTCGACGCCTACGGTCCCGATGGGGTCGGATCCGGCCTGATTCCGCCCGTGCACCGGCCGTTCAGCCGCATCGACGAAAGCCTGGCCCAGGAGTTCGGCGGGTACCCGATGGCCTTCCGCGACGTGCTCGGCGGACCGAAACGGGGCATCGGCCTGCTGGAGATCGGCAAGCTGGAGGGCCGACTGGAGGCCTCGCTGCGCGATCCAGCCAGCCGCCAACAAGCCGTCCAGGCCATCGCCGAGCGCATTGTTCGCGCCCTGGAGATCGGCCTCGAGCGCCAGAGCGCACCCAGCGCCAGCGCCCCAGCGACCGCCAGCACCGCGGGAACCGCCGACCGCAGCGGCCAGCGCACCGCCACCCACCAGGGCTTCACCAATCGCAGCACCACCAATCGCACCGCCCAGGCTCGCTGAGGGTGCACCAGGGCTGAGGGTGCACCAGAGCTGAGGGCGCCAACGCAACCGCAGGGATCAGGCCTTCGGGACGCCACGGGATCCGAACCAGGCCACAGCGCCTGGATACCGGCCCGACACCAGCCCCTGCGTGCCAGCCTCAGCCCACCGCCTGATGCGGCCGGCAGCGCTCCTCGAGCGAGCCATCCTCCAGCCAGTTCTGCGGCCTGGTGAACACCTCCGTGAGCAGGGCCTCGCGGCTGCCCGGCTCGGGGCTGTAGCCATACTCCCAGCGCACCAGGGGCGGCAACGACATCAAGATCGATTCTGTGCGCCCATTGGTCTGCAGGCCGAAGATCGTGCCGCGATCGAAGACCAGATTGAACTCCACATATCGGCCGCGCCGATAGAGCTGAAAATCC
This sequence comes from Synechococcus sp. UW140, assembly GCA_945872185.1. GTDB lineage: Bacteria > Cyanobacteriota > Cyanobacteriia > PCC-6307 > Cyanobiaceae > Cyanobium. The sequence goes on from CAMBZX010000195.1 coordinate 3,382, forward strand.
CGCTCCCGCTCGCCATAGGGCGTGTCCTGGCGCCGCTCCACGATCGGCACATAACTGGGCAGGAAGGCGTTGCCACAGGCCGTGGCCAGGCGGAACAGCTTCTCCCAGTCCTGCTGGATCGGCCCCACCGCCTGACCGGCCGCCGCCGCCAGGCCGCTGGCATCCTGCCCCTTGTAAAGGCAGCCGCCCGGATCCTGGTAGTCGTAGAAAATGCCGCCGATGCCGCGGGTTTCACCGCGGTGCTTCAGGTGGAAGTATTCATCGCACCAGGGCTTGAACACCTGGAAATAGGCCGGATCAACGCTGTCGCAAGCCCCTTTGAGAGTGCGATGAAAATGCCGGGCATCCTCCAGGAAGGGGTAGTAGGGGGTGAGGTCGGCGCCGCCACCGAACCACCACACCGGCCCGGCCTCGAAATAGCGGTAGTTGAGATGAACGGTGGGGGCGTAGGGATTGCGGGGATGGAGCACCATCGAAGTGCCGGTGGCGAACCAGTGCTGTCCCTCGGCCTCCGGCCGCTGGCTGAGAATCGAGGGCGGCAGCTGCTCTCCCTGCACCTCGGAAAAATTGACGCCGCCCTGCTCGAAGATGCGGCCGGCCTTCATCACCCGCGAGCGGCCGCCACCGCCTTCGGGCCGCTCCCAGCTCTCCTCCTGAAAGCGGCCCTCGCCATCGAGCTGCTCCAGGCCCGCACAGATGGAATCCTGCAGACCCATCAGCAACGCCTTGGCGCGGCTGCGGGAATCGGCGGGGGGCAGCGCCAGGGCTTCGGCCAGCGGTTCGGATCGCAGGGAGTCGGACGACATGGAATCGGGCGGACCCGTGGCAGCAGATCAGCCCCTCACGTTTTCAGGCCGGGGTGCCCCGGCACAAGCCCTCGAGAGCGACTGTCACGACAGGCAGCCCATGGCCGGGCTGGTTTCCGCTACCGCAAGGGGCACGACCAGCCTGGCGAGAGCCGCAGCCGCCGAGGTGCGACGTTGTCCCTCTCGGCTTCTGCGTGGCTGAAGCGACGAGGCCCCCGGGTTTCAGCCCGTGCGGCTGCAGGCGCCTCTGAGCGCCAGGATCCCCTGAACCGGAGCCTGGGTCCGGTTACCGACCAGGCAGAGATCCAGCGGCAGTCCAGGCCCTGCCGCTGGCTAATCGGCAGGCGGCGACCTGACTGCCCGACACAAGTCTGAGAACCCTTGCGACAGAATGGGTCTCAGTCAATGGGGTGGGCAGGGAGCCATGGGAGCTTGGGGCTGCGAAACCAATCCAATCTCCCGTGGATCCCCAGACCCGGCTCCATCGTGAGCTGATCGG
>CAMBZX010000196.1 GCA_945872185.1 Synechococcus sp. UW140
GCATGGACGAGCCAGACAACCAGCGGCTGGATGGCTCCAGCCTTGTGCTGCTCAGCTGGCCAAATCGAAGTGGCGGCGGCGAGGCCACCGAGGGGAATCCCAGGCCGTGCCCTAAACAAAAAACGTGGGCAACTTCAAGCCATCAGCCGCCCTTGAAGCCACTCAGCTCGGCCAGCTTGGCCAGGGGCTTCACACCGGAATCGAGCTTGCCGTCGATTTCCCAGGAAGGAAAGCCGTCAATCTTCTTGGTGGCGCAGAGGGCCGCCTGGCTGTTGTAACCATCCGGGGCACATTCAATGACGGTGAGCTTGTCGCTGGCCTGCTTGCCGAACAGCTCCTTCTGCTCATGGCAGTGGGGGCACCAGTAGGCGCTATACATCTTGGCGCCCACCTTGGTGAGGTGTTCGGCCAGGGCAAGGGTGGCCGGGGTGCTCGGGGCGGTGACCGGAGTCGGCATCCCCTTGCCGACCGATCCGGCCGGCCGACTGACGGCGGTGGACCAGCCCAGGCCCAGCACCGTCACCAGCAGGGCGAGCAACACCCCCCGGAAGATCAGCTGGCCCCGGTCGGCCCAGTCGTTGCCGATCAGGCTGAGCACCAGCAGCGACACACTCAGGATCGCCGACAGCACACAGAACGGACAGAAGGCCTGAATCCGGAAGACCATCAGGCCCATCAGCAGCAGGCTGAACACGGCCATGCCGGTGCTGACCAGAAACAGCCCCCACCAACTGCGCTCGTTGAGGGTGCTACGGCTCTCGCCCCTGAACACCAGCGGCACCAGGGCCAGCAGCAACACCGCCAGATAGGCCAGGCAGCCGAACAGGGAGAGGGGCTGGCCAAAGAGCGAGCCCCAGACGCTGTTGAGCACCTTGTCGCAGTCGCCGCTGCCACCGGGGCAGAGCAGCGGACCCAGCAGGCCCCAACGCTTGAGGGTGATCGAGCCCGTATCGAGGGCCCCGATCGTGGCGAGCACGGCAATCACGATCCGCACCCAGCGGCGGCCGGGCTCAGAGCGACGACGGCTGTTGAGGCGATCAGCCAGACGGGTGGAGGTCACGGCATGGGGCAGCACTGCCAGGATTCTCGCAGTCGCCACGACAGGCCGCCGCACGTTGCATAGGGTGGTGGATTGGCCCCGACTCCGCCCCATGGGATTGCCCACCATCGCCTTTGCCCATCTGGGCTGCGAGAAGAACCGGGTGGACACCGAGCACATGCTCGGCCTGCTGGCAGAGGCGGGCTACGGGGTGAGCGCCGATGAACGGGAAGCTTCGGTGGTTGTGGTGAACACCTGCAGCTTCATCCAGGACGCCCGCGAGGAATCGGTGCGCACCCTGGTGGAACTGGCGGAGCAGGGCAAGGAACTGATCATTGCCGGCTGTCTGGCCCAGCACTTCCAACAGGAGCTGCTGGAGTCGCTGCCGGAAGCCAGGGCGATCGTCGGCACCGGCGACTACCAGCACATCGTGGAGGTGCTGAAACGGGTGGAGGCGGGCGAACGGGTGAACCAGGTGAGCGCCAACCCCACCTTTGTGGGTGATGAACACCTGCCCCGCTATCGCACCACCTCGGAGGCGGTGGCCTACCTGAAAGTGGCCGAAGGCTGCGACTACCGCTGCGCCTTCTGCATCATTCCGAAGCTGCGCGGCAACCAGCGCTCGCGCACGATCGAATCGATCGTGGCCGAAGCCCACAACCTGGCGGCCCAGGGGGTGCAGGAACTGATCCTGATCAGCCAGATCACCACCAATTACGGCCTCGATCTCTACGGCAAACCCCGGCTCGACGACCTGCTGCGGGCCTTGGGCGCGGTGGAGATCCCCTGGATCCGGGTGCACTACGCCTACCCCACCGGACTCACCCCGGAGGTGCTCGCCGCCTACCGGGACGTGCCGAACGTGCTGCCCTACCTGGACCTGCCGTTGCAGCACAGCCATCCGGAGGTACTGCGGGCGATGAATCGTCCCTGGCAGGAGAGTGTCACCGGGCCGCTGTTGCGCCGCATCCGCGAGCAGCTCCCCGATGCGGTGCTGCGCACCACCTTCATCGTGGGCTTCCCGGGCGAAACCGAGGCGCATTTTGAGCACCTGCTGGAGTTTGTGGCCGAGCAGCGCTTTGACCACGTGGGCGTCTTCACCTTCTCGCCGGAGGAAGGCACCGCCGCCGCCGACCTGGCCAACCCCGTGCCCGCCGCCATTGCCCAGGAGCGCAAGGATCGGCTGATGGCATTGCAGCAGCCGCTCGCCGGCGAGCGCAACGCCGCCTGGATCGGCCGCATCGTCGACGTGCTGATCGAGCAGGAGAACCCCAGCAGCGGCGCGATGATCGGCCGCTGCGCCCGCTTCGCCCCCGACGTCGACGGCGAGGTGCACGTGCGACCGGGGCTCGGCGGCCTCTGCGCCGCGCCCGGCACGATGGTGCCGGTGCGGATCATCGGCGCCGACAGTTACGACCTCCAGGGCGAGGTGGTGGGCGCCGCCGCCATGGTGCAGGACGCCCAGCAGGCCCGCCAGGCAGCCGGTTGAGGGCACCGGCCCGTGCCGCCTGGCTGCATCGCCATCAGCGCAATATTTTCCTGTGGGCTTCGGGCCTGAGTACCGCCGGTTCGTTTGCAGGCCTCACCGCCAAGGGTTGGATCCTGCTGCATGGCAGCAGCAATCCAATCCTGCTGGCCCTGCATTTCGGCGCCCTGGCGCTGCCGGCCCTGGTGTTCAGCGGCGCCGCCGGGGTGGCCACCGATCGGCTGGGCTGCGAAAAGGTGCTGATCCGGTCCCAGTGGGGTCTGGTGGCAGGGGCGGCCCTGGGCGCCCTGGCGATCCCGTTGCTGACAGGGGCGGCGCAGGTATGCCTGCTGTTGCTCAGCACCCTGGTGGTGGGCATCGCCAGCAGCTATGAACTCACCGCCCGTAACAAGTACTGCGCCCTGCTGGTGGAGGAACCGGAGCAACTGGCCCCCTACCTGACGAGCTTTTCGGTGGTGTTCAACGTGGGCAAGCTGGTGGGCCCACCGCTGGGGGGCTGGCTGCTGGCCCTGAGCAGCCCGACCCTGGCGCTGACGATCGATGCCACCAGCTATCTGCTGCCGATCGCCTCGGTGCTCTGGCTGCTGCAGCCCAACCGGGCCGCGGAGCAACGCAGCGCCGGCGGCGCCACCGCCTCCCTGGCGACGGCCTGGCGGGAGTGCGGCCCAACCCTGCGCCACGTGCTGCGCTTCACCGCCTTGGCCTGCCTGGTGAGCTTCTTCCACCCCGGACTGGCGGCCCTGATCGCCTCCCAGCTGCTGGGACCCTCCCCCCAGGCCCTGGGGCTGTTCACCAGCGTGCTGGCCGCCGGCAGCATCTGCGGTGGCGTGCTGCTGCAACGCAACAGTGAGGCCCTGAGCCAGCGGCCCGGCCTGTTGCTGGGCGGCTGCCTGGTGCTCACGGCCCTGGCCCAGCTGGGCATGGCGGCCTCACGCGGCCTGCCGATGAGCCTGGCGATGACCTTCCTGATCGGCGCCGGTACGGCCTGCCTGCTCAGCGGCACCAATCTGATCGGCCAGATCGGCGCACCGATGGTGCTGCGGGGCCGCATGGCAGGCCTGGGCCAGATCGCCTTTCTGGGCGGCGGTGGGCTGAGCGGGCTGCTGGCGGCACTGCTGACCACGCGGGTGGGCCTGGGTGCCACCTTCGCTCTGATGGGCAGCGCCGGCCTGGTGCTGGGGATCAGGGAGCTGAGCCAGCGCGGCAGCCTGAGGCTCAGATCAGCTTGACGCCTTTGAGGATCACGGCCGAGAGGAACGCAGCGGTGAGGCCACCGCCCACCAGTGCCAGATAGATCGCCACACCCATGGCCACAACGGCGAAGAAGAAGCTGCCATTACAGCAGAAGGACGGGCGCCGCAGCGCCACAAGCGGCAAAGGAACGACCACGGATCCCGGGGCCACCAGGGGCCTGGACAACCGAAGCCAGTGGCAGCCGGAGCGTCGTAGACGCCAGAGACCCCTTAAGGTTGCGTGACATGTCACGCGACAGCGGCTCCCAGGTCCGAACCAGCATTCCCGAACCGCCAGGCAGGCGATGAGGGCTTCTCCCCTCCAGTACTCCCCCCAGCACTCCGCATGCGCACCCTTTTCATCTATCCGGAGTTTCCCAAAACCTTCTGGAGCTACGAGAAAATCCTCGAGCTGGTGAACCGCAAGGTGCTGCTGCCACCGCTCGGGATCGTGACCGTGGCGGCCCTGCTGCCCCAGGACTGGGAGATGAAGCTCGTCGATCGCAATGTGCGCGAGGTGAGCGAGGCCGAGTGGGCCTGGGCGGAGCTGGTGGTGATTTCGGGGATGATTGTGCAGAAGGCTGATATGGCCACCCAGATCGGTAAGGCCAAACAACGGGGCCTGTCGGTGGCGGTGGGCGGCCCCTTTGCCAGCTCGACACCGGACGCACCCGAACTGCAACTTGCAGATTTCAAAATTCTCGACGAGGGTGAAATCACCCTACCGATGTTCATCGAAGCGATCCAGAAAGGCGAAAGCTCGGGACGGTTCAGCTCCAATGGGGTCAAACCGGATGTCACCGGCACGCCGATCCCCCGCTTCGACCTGCTCGAGCTGGATGCCTACGACTCGATGTCGGTGCAGTTCTCCCG
>CAMBZX010000197.1 GCA_945872185.1 Synechococcus sp. UW140
GTCTGGTTGAGGTGGTTCTCAAACCAGGGAAACGGGCCTGCCCACCCCTTGCAACGTCAGCCGTGGAGCCGATCGCCTGAGATGCGCGCCCCACCCCGGCTACGCCGGGGTGGGGCTGCCGGGGGAATTACACCACTGCTGGGGACGCCAGCGGCCCCCTGATGGATCGGTCAGACAGGGCGGACAACTTTGCTGGTAGTGGGGGGGCTGAGGTCCCGATAACGCTTGCGCCACTTGCCCACGCTCATGCCTGTCAAGCCCATTCGCTTGACACCTTCGCTTGGCAATGGCTGTGTTGGTTTCACCGGCTCCGCAAGCCAATGCGACCTGCGCCAGCTCTACGATTGAATGGGGTAACGATCTTGAGTTGGCGATGCTCTGGAGTTGTTGAACCTCGTCGTCGCTGAGAACTAGCGGCGGCATCGGTCGACCCAACTGCCATGGAACGACTCCTCTCAGGAGTTACTCCTTATTTTGGTTGATATTTCTGGGGCTTCGCACTGGCGCTTGTCAAGGCAGCTCTTGGAGCATATTATGACTTTCTTGTGCCGGGAATCAGGTCGTGACCTCCGCTGCACCCCCGATGAAGGGGGTTCTTCGCATGCTTGGATTGAAGTCCAATGCGTCTACTTATGAAGGAAGATTTCTGTTGGCCTGTTTATCTACAGGATTTTCCCCAAAGGTTTTGTTGCTTGCTGACTCCCCACTGCTTCTGGGGGCGCAGCTTAGATCGCTAAAAAATATTGACGACTGTATCGGATGCTGCCTTTCTGCGCCTGAAGCCATAGATATTCTTCGTCTCGACCAGCCAGGCCTCGTGCTGATTGCTGGCTATTCTTCGAGCTTGTCCTTTCAGGATGTGATCGACTATGTCACTGAAAATTGTCCCCGTACTCGTGTAATAGTTTTTGTTAACAATTTGGACCTGGCTTGCCTGCCTCAATCGGCTGATGCGATCGTCGCTGAAGCTGATCTTGGCCTTCCGGAAAATCCAATTCTGCAGTGCTTGATGGCTCTGGTTTCAAATGCAACTTACAGGAGCCCTTCGATCGAGTCCCTTGTCTCGCAGTCCGATGACCAGTCGGACATTATGCCCAAGGATCGAATTTTTCTCAGCTTGAGGGATCGGCAGTTGTTGTCTGGCTACCTGCTTGGGTTGTCAAATAAGCAGATGGCAGAGCAGCTCAATCTTTCGCCGCGTACAATTCAAACCTATAGCGGGAACCTATTGCAAAAGTTGGGGGTCCGAAATCGACAAAAAGCCTTGTTGAGAGCTCTTGAGATTGGCTTCTCTAGGTTTGAGAAATTGCTCACAAAGTAGTAGATATCCTTTCTGTTGATGCTCTTCTCTTGGCTGGGCCCGTTCAGGGCTCAGGGCGATTCGCCCCGCTGTTTCTCCCCGGATCACTCAACGGTAGGAGGCATTGGCTGATTCAACAATGTGTGTCACAAGCGTGCTGTCCTGAGTTGTCGATGTTGGGTTCACTGAGTGGGCTTGCGCCATCTCGGTTCCTAAACCAACGCTGTTACAACCGATCTTGATCTGATCAGCTTCCTCAAGGTGATCCCCGACCCCCGGATGCGGCGAGGAGATTGTCTTCTTGCTATTTCTTCTCGCAGATGGTCGTGGTGGCCATCTGCGCAGCGATCCGTGATTGAGTGATCGCCTAGATCCCAGGTGGTGCGGACGATCGCGATCAACTTGTGTGCAACGGCGAGACTCTGCGGGGTTCGATCGTTCCCACGGCCGGCGGCGGATCAGCGTTCATGGCCCAGGTGACCCTCTACTCAGCTGTTCTGGGCGCAGCGATCACTCAGGTCTGCGGAGCAGGTATTCTGGTGGGCGCTAAGGAAGCGTTCCTGCTGCCGACTGAATGGCAGAATCAGATTGGGCCTTCGGATTCCCAAGCACTTGAGGGCTTCGCCTGCCGCTTCGTGCTGGCAAACGGTGTGGTTGTCGCGGCTCATGTTGCTGACGCCGTTGGCATTGACTTTCGGTTACCAGACAAAGCCACCGGTGGTTTCCTGGCGGTAAGTCTGCTTGTGATTCACCCACCAGTAGGAGGGCGCAGGCTGTGGGGTTGGTGAAGGGGAACTGCACTGATTGTGGTGGTTTGCGCGGCCGCTGGCTGTTGTCAGCTGGTTCAGGTTCGTTGCCATGGGCACAGTCGTCCGGATGGCTCCAGGTCGGAGAAGGCATGGCGATCGTGCTGGGGCGTGGGGGGCATTGCTGTGGCGTTGACCTCGTGCCTTGAGGGGTACCGCTCGCCGCCTCCCGTCAGATGAGGACTGCTTCACGTTTCGTTACTCGGCTTGCCAGGATGGCTGGGTCGTCTTCCCTGCCATGACCACTTCTCTGTTTCTGGAGCTGTTTGCCGGTTTCCTCGCCGCCGGCATGGCCCTTTGGTTCGTTGTGCTCAGTCGTTCCGAGTCGCGCTCGGATGCAACGCCCGTGTTTGCTGCTGCAGCACCCGATTGGCTCCGCCTCGCCGATGGCCGTGGCCGGATCCGCCAGGCACTCGCCAGCTACGTTCTGCGCGAAGGTCTGCTGGCAAATCTCGGCCTGCTGCTGCTGCGCCTGGCCATCGGCGTGATGATGATTCACCACGGCCAGGAGAAACTTGCTGATCCGCAGCAGTTCGCTTCCACCTATGTGGCTTCCCTGCATTTGCCCTTCCCGTTGTTCTTCGCCTACGCGGCTGGATTCTCCGAGCTGATCGGCAGTTGGCTGCTCATCCTGGGTTTGCTTTCGCCCCTGGGCGCCCTGGCGATCACCGGCACGATGACAGTGGCGGCCTACCAGCACATCCTCACGGCCGGTCTCAACATCTATGTGCTCGAGCTTGTGGTGCTGTATCTGGGCGGCAGTTTGGCCTTGCTGCTGCTCGGCCCCGGTCGCTTCTCGTTCGACGGCGCCATCGTGGCCGATCTGATGCGTGAGCCCGCATCCGATGTTGAGCAGATGTTCGAATCCGGTTCCCTTGCCCCGGCCTACGTTCAGGTCAGCGACGGCGAGCGGCGCTGACGCATCCTCGCTGATGGTCTGGCGGCCTGCGGTTTCACAACGGGAAACGGCAGGTCGCTGCTTGTAACCAGCTAATCGATCATTCCTCTCAGGGGAGGCCCAGATCCAGTCCCAACTGGGTCACCCCATCGTTACTGGCGGCTGCTGCTGAGCCAGGACGCCGCCGGCGGCCTCCGCCCTTGGCCGTGAGGCCGGAGCGCCGCGATCCGTGTTGCTGCTGGATCGCATCAGCCAGCTCGCCGAAGCCCAGCGCCTGTCGCCGGGCCCAGAGCCGCTGCCGCGCTTCCCTGGCAGCGGCCGCCGGTTCCACGATCGGATGGGGGTAATGGAGACCAAGGACACAGCCCACCCGCTCCTGGGTCACCAGCGCCATCGTCCACGGTTCATGGAGGTGAACCAATGGCACGCTGCGCAGTTCCGGCAGCCACTGGCGCAGGAAGTCGCCGTTGGGGTCGTGGTCCTGTCCCTGCTTGATCGGGTTGTAGATCCGAATCGTGTTGATCCCCGTGGTGCCCGACTGCATCTGGCACTGGCTCCAGTGGATGCCGGGCTCATAGTCGAGAAACAGGCGTGCCAGTCGCAAGCCGCTCGCCCGCCAGGGCAGGGCCAGATGGTGGCTGGCCACCGACATCAGCATCGCCCGCATTCGGAAGTTGATCCAGCCCGTGGCGATCAGGGCCCGCATGCAGGCATCCACGAATGGCAACCCCGTGCGTCCTTCGGCCCAGGCGGCCAGCTGTTCCGGGTTGTCCTGCTGCAGGCCCTGGGTGAGTGGATGCAGCTCCCTGAACTCCAGATCCGGTTGGCTTTCGAGTTTCTGGATGAAGTGGCAGTGCCAGTGCAGCCGCGCTTCGAAGCCGCGCAGAGCCCGTAGCCATTCGCCCCGTTCGGAGCTGGGCAGGGTCTTGAGCGCGCTTCGGCGGCGGCGGCTGGCCTGCACCAGCTCACGCAGCGACAGCGTGCCCCAGGCGAGGTGGGCGGACAGGCGGGAGCAACTGGTGTAGGCGGTGCAGGGACTGGAGAGTTCCCGGTGGTAACGGGCCCCGCGTCCGCTGAAAAAGCTCTCCAGCAGCTCCAGCCCCGCCGTTCGTCCGCCTCGCTGACGTCCAGGGCAGGGGTCCGCGGGCAGGCCGAGGTCGGTGGCCGTGGGAATGGCGCCGGGAGCAATGGCGGCCAGAGGCTGCAACGCCCGCGGCGCCGCGCTGAGCGGTTCGGCCATGCGCGCCTCCCAGCGTCGCGCCCAGCCGTCACGGCTGGGCAGACGGCGAATCACACCGAACTGGGGGATTTCGGTCCAGGCAATGCCGTGGCTGCGGGCCCAGCGGGCCACCCGGCGATCGCGGGCGTAGGTCCAGTCGTTGCCGGTTTCCTCGTGGCTCCAGAGCGCGGCAATGCCGAATTGGCAGCGGGCGCGCTCCAGCACCGCCTCCACCGAGCCGATTCGCACCACCAGGGGCTGGCCCAGTTGCGCCAGGGACGACCGGAGCTCTTCCAGGCCTTCGGCACAGAAGGCCCACTGACGCGCCGAGACGTCCGCTTGCTGCCACAGCAGGGGCTCGATCACCACCA
>CAMBZX010000198.1 GCA_945872185.1 Synechococcus sp. UW140
GTCTGCAAGGCCGAAACGGCGTCAGGATCCTCGCCGTTGTCGCTGATCAAATCACGCAGATCGGCTTCTAGCAGGGTTTCGGTGTCTATCAGTAGCAGCTGATCACCAGCGGCGATCAGGTTCTCGTGGTGGCAGTCGGTGCAGCCGAGCAGATACAGCAGCGCCATTGTGCGACCGGCATTGAAGTACAAAAGTGCCAGCTCCCCATCACTTGTGCAGGGGCGATGTTCCACCCATTCCATGAAGCCGTATTCATCGCGGCTCGCCACTGCCAGAGAGCGCAATGGCGGCAGGGTTGAGGCCTGGTTGAGGTCCTCGAGATAGCGCTGGTAGGTCGCATCTACCCGCATGTCCTTGGGCTTGTAGGCAACCCTGGAGGTAGTATCACCTTGCTGGAAGTTCATGATCGCGACGGCCCTGCCGCCGCGGTGGGGATCACTTAGCCCCAGTTGAATTCCCGCAAGTGGGGCAGCAGAGCCGATCGCGAAGTGCTGGCTGAGAGTGGCGCGGCTCGCCGCTACCCGCCTCAACATCTCCTCGCTTCCCTCAAGCCACAGCGCGCTGAGCACGGCCAGCAGCCTGCCCAACACAGGGAACTCACCCAGCAGCAGCCCGTAGCCGCTCTCCAGCAGCTCAGCCACGAAAATGTCGTAGGCCTCATGCACCGGTTCCCCACTGCCATCGCCGCTTGCACCCAGATGGGCCAGCAGCATCTGCCCCGGCGTGCGGCGCTGGTTGAAAAGTTCCCAGAGGGCCTGATCGGCCGTATTGCAAAAGCGCTCCAGCAGGGCCTCGCCCAGATCCAGCCAGGCGCTCTCGGCTAGCTGTAGCTCAGGCGATAGATCCCCGCACCGCTGCCGCAGGCAGTTCAGGGCCCAGGCTGCTGCGGGCCGCCATACGTGAACAAAGGGCTGCTCAGCCCCCCGCCCAACCAAAGGTTGGTTCTCTGCTCCTGCCACTACATCCGGAGCTGCCTCCCGAGCCGCCTGGCGCAGGGCATCCAGTAGGGGCAACCAATCAGGCTCAAGGGGGGTGGCCGCCTCTGGCGGCTCAAGTGCCCAGGCTGCGCTGGAGGCCGTCAGACCGTCCCACTCCAGACGATTGTCGAAGTTCCCAGGCATGTTCGGTGCCACCAGCCCTCGCCAGTGATCCAGCGATCGCGATCTGTTGACTGTCTGTATGGCCGCCCCAGGCCTTGCTGCAACTTGGAGCCGCTGGTGCAAACTCCAGCCTTCCCTACGCACCAGATCACCAATGCTGTCGTTCGAGCCGCCGGCGGGGAAAGTGGGGTCTTTCAGCATGGGGAGAACTAGGTTGGTTGCATAATGTATCCAAAGCTACCAAGCCCCCTGGACGCATATTATAATTGAAAGTCAAGATGTGAAGTGGTATGTCGTTTATTAGTCGTCCCCGGCTCCGGCCCCATTACACACCCGTTATTTGTGCTGGAGAGGGGGTATTACTGGTAAGCGAGAGTGGGTCTCGTGTTTTGCGAGGTCCTATCTATGAACAACTGATTCCTCTGCTTGACGGCAACTCTTCAGTTGATCAGCTTGTGCGGGTGCTGGCTCCTGAGTTTTCTGCAGCGCAGGTGTACTTCACTCTCATTTCCCTTCAGTCACGGAACCATCTCTGTCAAGCACTCACGACCCTGCCGTCGCCGGAGGCAGCTTACTGGGCCGACCTTGGGCTTGATCCTGAGCGGGCGGTTGGACTGATCCAGTCGTCGCGGGTGGCGTTGCAACCGATGGGTTTGCCGCACGAGCATCGCTCCCTGCAGGAGATGCGGCAGGCCCTGGCCAGCCTGGGGCTGGCTGTGGTTGATGCGGATGCTGAGGCTGATCTCACCTTGGTTGTGTGTGAGTCCTACCTTCATCCGGACCTGGACGTTCTGAATCAGAGCTTTCGCCAGCAGGGGCGACGCTGGCTCCTTGTGAAACCCCACGGCCGTGAGCTCTGGTTGGGCCCGTTGTTCGACCCCCAGCAGCCGGGCTGTATGGCCTGCCTGCGCCGCTTGCTCATGCGCCAACGCCAAGTGGAGCGGTTTGCTGCCGCAGTGGAGAAGACGACCTTGGATCGGATCCCAAGGCCTTTGCAGGCCCCCGGTGGCGCTGTGATGGCTTGTCACTGGTCGGCTCTTGAGGTGGCTCGGATCCTTGCGGGTGCTTCACCGCAAACCACAAATCATGTTGTCACCTTCAATCTGGTCGATTACAGTAGTGGGCGGCATGCCCTGGTGGTGGACCCCCATTGCCCAACCTGTGGACGCCCTGTTGAGCCTCGCAGCGAACCGATTGTGTTGCAGCCTTGCGAGGTTCGCTTTGACCATGACGGTGGCCATCGCCATGTCGCGGCCGAAGAGACCTTGGAACGGTTTGGCGCCTTGATCAGCCCCATCAGTGGGATCGTGTCGGAGTTGCGGTCTCTTCCAAGCACCTTGAAGTCTGCGCACGTGGTTGTGGCCGGCCATAACCCGGCTCAGATGCTGGAGAGCTTGAACGATCTTCGCCGCAACCTCCGCAGTTGCTCGGCGGGTAAAGGTGCTTCCTTGGAACAGGCCCGGGCCAGTGCGCTGGGAGAAGCGCTGGAGCGCTTCTGCGCTGAAGATCACCCTGGTGTTCCGCGTGAGCGGGGCAGTTTGCGGGAGATTCAGAAGCGTTATGGCGATGCCGTGTTCGCTCCTAATGACGTCATGCGCTACAGCGAACTGCAGTTCGCTGAGCGTGATCAGTGGAATGCCAAGGGCAGCCGATTCAATCGCGTGCCAATGCCTCTGGATCATGACCAGGAGATCGATTGGACACCGATCTGGTCGATCAGTCGACAACGCCGCTGCTTCCTGCCCACACAGTTGTTGATGATGATCGGGGGGCGTAACTGTGACGTCAGTGCCGAGAATGCTGACCCCTGGATCGCGATTGGCTGTTCCAATGGCAATGCTGCGGGCAACACCGTGGAAGAAGCAGTGTTGCAGGGGTTCCTTGAGTTGGTAGAACGCGACTCTGTGGCGATCTGGTGGTACAACCGCCTGAAGCGCCCTGGTATTGATCTCTCCAGCAGTGGGGATGCATGGATAGCGCGCCTGATTCACGATTACAACGCCATCGGCCGCGACGTGTGGGCCCTGGATCTCACCACTGACTTAGGTATCACCACCGTGGTGGCCCTCTCCCGGGATCGCGAGGGGGATGCCGATCGCATCCTGATGGGGCTGGGCTGTCATCTCGATCCCCGCATCGCCTTGCAGCGGGCCTTGGCTGAAATGAATCAGATGCTTGGCATTGCCGACGCCTATCTCGATGGTTCAGCGGACGGTCTCGATGACTGGGAGACGCTCGAATGGCTCAAGACGGCCACCGTGGTGAATCAGCCCTATTTGCTGCCGGATTCGGATGCCCCTATGCGTCGGGTCGAAGCGCTGGCGGATCACCACAGTGGTGATTTGCTGCAAGACATCCAGCACTGTTGCGCCTGTGTGGAAGCGCAAGGTCTGGAGGTGCTGGTGCTGGATCAAACCCGTGAGCTGGTGGGGTTGCCGGTGGTGAAGGTGGTAGTCCCGGGGCTGCGCCATTTCTGGGCGCGTTATGCCCCCGGTCGCCTCTATGACGTGCCTGTGCGGTTGGAACAGCTACCCCAGCCCCTGACGGAAGACCAACTCAATCCGATCTCGATCTTTTTCTGAAATGGCGTTGCAGTTTCGCTTGAAGCCCGGCGTGGAGCAGCGCTACGAAGGTGAGGATCTGCTGCTAGCTGATCAGGGGGGGCGTGCCCTGCGGCTGACGTCGCCTGCGCAGCCCTTGGTCAACATGCTCCAGCGCTTGGGCGATGGGGGCGGCACTCTTCTGGCTCTGATGCAGGGTGCGTCCTCCCTTGCTCCGTTTATCACGCTGCAGCAGATGGAGCAGCGAGGTTGGCTTGCCCTGGATCTGGTGAGCGGGCAGGAGTCGCTCGTCACCCTTGTGCCGCAGTCGACGGTTCTGGAGCGCTGTCATCCCCCTGCAGGTGAAGTGCGTGTCCGCTGGTCGCGCTTTGTTCAGATCACACCAGAGGTCGATGGCGTGCTGTTGGAGGGTCCGCTTCAAGGGGCCCGGCTGCTGCTGCTGCATCCGGGACTGCTGCCTCTGATCTGGGAGCTGGCCGGTGCAAGCGACTGGCCTACTGCAATGCGGGCCTTGCCGCAGGCGTTTCAAGAGCAGGGGGATGGTCTGTTGATGCTGTTGCTCACCGCCGGCGTGGTGGGGGTGGTGGAGGCTGATGGCACGCCAAGCTGCGATCGCCAGGCGGATGAACAGCGTTGGTCACGAGAGGATTTGAGCCTCCATCACCGTTCACGAGCGGGGTGGAATGGGCGGAGTCTGGGGGCCACGTTTCCGGGTGCTGTGCGCGGCCCCGCTCCCCCTCTCCTCCATCAGGGCACAGGTCTCGATGCGGTCTCCCTGCCACGACCGGAGCCGGATGCTCCGGAACCCGGTTTCTTCAGCGTG
>CAMBZX010000199.1 GCA_945872185.1 Synechococcus sp. UW140
TATCGGCGTACTCCCTGGAGAAGACATCGACCCTGTGGTCGCTGACAACGTAAGTGGAGAAGTCGACCTTGAAGCTAGTGCCCCCTTAGGCGGCATCGTGTGTTGGATCGGCTCCCATAGCAGCGGCAGCGGCGGGTCACAGGCACCCAACCGCCGAAGGCTGTTTGCAGTGCAATTCAATATGCAGGGGGAGCACCTGAAGGGCACCTCGAAAAATCCCGAATCTCATGGGTCAGGCAACGCGAGAAGCATTGCAAGCACTGGCTTGCCCGCGGCTTATAAAGGCGGGATGGGCAATTTTTCGAGGTGCCCTGAATGTGAAACGGGTGGGCCATGCCTATGGGACCCTCTTGGAGGATCTCGCGAAGGACCACAGATATGATCAGTTCAAGCTTCAGGATGCAGCGAAGATCGACTCGAAGACAACGGCGGGGCTGAGCATCGAGGGCATGACTGCCCTGCCTGATGGGACATTGGCGATTGGATTCCGCAATCCCGTGCCAAGTGGGCAGGCCCTTGTAGCCACACTCCTTAACCCAATTCAGGTGACCGAAGGTCAGCAGGCTCGCTTCGGCGAACCCATCCGGTTGGATCTCGGCGGGCAAGGGATTCGAGGCATGGACATGGTGCAGAACACAGTGTTAATCGTAGGTGGCCCCGCCACAGACCCGGTGAAAAACTCCCAGGGAACGGGATCGGTCCCCGCCCATCGGCTCTACCGGTGGTCTGGAATTGGGTCGACAAAGCCGCAACCCCTGGCCCAGCCGGATCTGTCCGCCCTTTTCGTGGAGGCCGTATTCCCTGTAGGCAACAAGTTGCTGCTCGTTAGCGACGACGGCAAAGTGGATCTGCCAGGGGGTAAATGCCAGGACCTAAGCACGGAGCAGCAGCGGTTCAGGGCGGTGGCAGTTCCGCTACCTCTGCAGTAAATGGGATCATTTTGCAGTGTCATAGGATCTGCTGACAATGAAACCTCTTCTCGAGGTGTTCTAGTCTTTATAGACAAGGTCTACCCCTGGGGTTCCCCGGTTTCGTGGATAGGCCTGAGGTCTACGCAGGGGTGAGTTAAGGGGTAGGGTTGAGCTGCTGTTCGTAGACAAACGGACTGGGGTAGCCGATCGTTGAGTAACGGCGCTCGCGGTTGTAGTAGCCCTCAATCCAGATGGCCAGATCGCGCTGCAGCTGTTGCGGAGCAATCAGCTCCTTTCGATTGTCATCGAGGTTCAGCTCCAGCTTGAGGGTGGAGAGAAAGCTCTTCGCCACTGCGTTATCCCAGCAGCAGCCCCTGGCGGACATGCTGCAGCTGATCTCGTGCTTCTCCAGCAGGATCCTGTAGTCGGTGGTCCGGTACTTGCTGCCCTGATCTGTGTGGATGAGCAGGAGCTCCGGCTCCACCAGGCGGTGACCGAGGACGCGGTTGAGCGCCTCAATTACCAGGGCGTGTTTGGCGATGATTAGATAGGCGGGCCCTCCTACGTAGTTGACACCGGGCAAGGGCGGCATCCATGCGGTGATCGAGCTTTCAGACGACACACAGGCGATCCGCGAGCGCTGGATCGGCGCAAGCTAGATCATTGAACTGGTGTCATCAGTCATCAGGCAAACGTGACGGCAAGCTGTTCCGCCACCTCTACCAATTCATCACGAAGATGCGTACCAGCCCAATGGCCCTGCTGCGCCTTGTACGACAGCGCTGGGCAATCGAGAACGAGTGGCACTGGGTACGTGATGTGTAACTTGGCGAGGACGCCCACCTGTTCGGCGACGATTAGATAGGCGCCCGCCTACGTAGTTGACACCGGGCACCCACCGCTATGCCGAACGCAACGGCATCCAGGTCCGTTGGCATCCCTTTCCCAGCTGCATGATCTGCTCCTGTTGAGACAGGATGTGGGAAGGAGTTGGAATATCTTGTGCAGGCAATTTCAATCCCCGGAGCCTGAAAATTTCCCAGACTCTCTGCCAACCTTGCGTAAACGAAGACGTTCAGACATGGGCAGATTGGCTGCTAGGGCCGAAGGACGCTGGCGCTGAATTCCAGAATATTGAAGCAGGTGTTAATCACGCCGGCGGCAATTGCAAGATCCACCGCCAGCCCCACCTGGAATTTCAGCACTCGCCTGTTCGCCGGTACCAGCGACGCCTCCACGAACCAGCCACCCTGCACAACAAGGGCATCACCCATCGGGTCGTACCGGCTCGGCACATAGAAGCAATAATCCTCCAGCCAGAGAGTGGTGGGAAGGTTGGTAGCCATCTCGCAAATGCGGGAGAGCAGGTGCTGGCCACCCAGCGTCTTGCCCTCGTGGGGTCCCCAGGCCTGCTGCACCGCCAGGGCCACCGGCTGCAGCAGCCTCAACATCGTCGGATCGGTGGCCGAAGCGGCGGGGCTAGCCGGATTGTTCATCACGGCTTCAATTTCACTCCAGCACAGCCGCGCCTGATCGAGGGCCAGATCGGTCTGCAACTTGGTAAGCAGCTCTGCATCCACATCCGTGGGGGGTGTTTGAGGCTCGGACGTCAGAAATGCGATGGCGTCAAGCTTTGCCTGGATCCATCTGTCGGGATCGAGGCATTTCTCCGATGCTTGGTGCGCATAGGGCTCAAGGGGCCGGGTGAGTTCATCGAGGTTGGTGGCTGGGTCGCAGTCGCGGCCTGGGGCCAACTGGAAGATGAGGTTGCGCAGAAGGAATGTGTTGGGGTTACCGCCGTCGAAGCTCCTGTATTTGTAACTCAAAAATTGGTAGGTAAGGTTGCGGGTGCGCTTGAGGTAGCCGTTAAAGGCTGGTAGAAGTTCAGCCATTCGCCTGCCAGCCCACAATTGGCCGACATCCTTCAGTTCCAGTGGACTCGTGGGCGGGTTGGCGGCGGCTGCGATCAGCTCGGGACTGAGTACGATCCCGAGTTCCAACAGCGGCCGGCCGAAACGGGGGCTCGTCTGCAGCCAGCGCAGCAAAGGCGATCGAAGCAGCGGCAATCTTGCCGTCAGCCACAGCAGAAGCACGAGGGGCAGCGTACCGAAGGCGCCCAACACCATCAGGGGGCTGAGCAGCAGTCCTGTGATGCTCGGCAGGGCCTCCAGCCAGTCAGTTAGACCCGGCACCGGGGGGGCCACGTTCGGTTGAGTTGGCTTGTGGGGATCAAGCGACTTGTTAGCGGGCTGGATGTTGTCCACATCCGTGGCAAAGACGTATATCTGTTGGCGGCGGGTATCGGCTTTGCTCGGATCGATGCCCAAGCGCTTGTCTTCCGTCTCGCGGATCGCTCGAATCGTCACCTCCAGGCTGGCTAGGCCGAGGTTGTCGTAGAGGCCACCATCCATCAGAGCGACAGCCAGATGACCATGGCAAAGTCGACGAACGATGGCCTCGCGCTGCAGTTGCTCCTGACGATTGCGGGTGGGCTCGACTTTCTGGAAGTCGTCAGGAAACACAAGCGGCTCGAAGCCAAGTGGGAAGCAGAAGGAGGCTGCGACACAGTCGGCGATGCGCAGCCCTGCTACCAGTTCGCTTGCCGGCTCGCTTAGGTTTGGATCCACGGGGATCAGAACGTTGTTGACCACGAAGCAGTCGTGCTTGTCGTCACCTTGGCGCGTCACACCGAAACGGAACAGGTCCAGGGAGGTGAGGTTGGCGGCGTTAAAGAAGACGTGATCCGGCAGGCAGTCATGACTTTTCAGGAGAGCCCGCACGGCTTGGTCACCAAGACGGGTGGGGTAATCATGTTGCTCTAGCAGGCTCTGCACTCGCTGGGCGGCACTCCGAATCAGTTTCTCGCGCTTGTCCAGAGGCAGGGGCAATAGGTCCTTCACCAGCTGTTCGGCCAAGGTGCGGCTGTGGAGGAACGTTCGAAACGGCTCGAAGAACAGCGACCTAAAACCCTCAGCCTTCCAGCTAGCCAGTGCTAAAGCCATGTCCTGGCCTGCCAGCTCAGCTTCGCCGATGGTGCGGGCTTTGGCGCAGAGATAGAAGCTGCCCACCAGCGATCCGCCTGACACGGTGGAGATAACCCCAACCTTTTCCATTAGTTTCAGTTCCTGCAGCAGGGCGATGGTGCCGAGCCCGAAGGCCGCTGCACGGTGTCCTCCGCCGGAGATCGAGAGGGCGATGGTGCTGGTACGAGGGATGCCTGTTTGAGTCATGTCTCTATTGGCTGCCTGCCCTTGTTGTGGCCAAGCTCAACCTAAGAAGCACCGCGATCAGCATCAGCTGTAGCCACTTACGAAGGCGATCAGCCATAAGGATTAGTGAAGGGCTTCTTGAGACTGCAGCGCCGAACAGGACTCTGCCTGGCCTACAGGCAGGGCAGGCTGTTCCAGCAAGGAATGTGCCGGCTTCTGCCGTTTGTGCAGCCCATCCAACAGCAATCCCGCCAGGCCTCACCTTCGTACTCCATATGGGCGGCCCCGCAAGAGCGATGTGAAGGCGGCGCAAAGCAGTCTCGGATTGAGGATTTGTTTGCTGTGGCGGTGCTGCGGTGG
>CAMBZX010000200.1 GCA_945872185.1 Synechococcus sp. UW140
GTCGCCCACCACACCGCCGCCGAGGGCCACGATCAGCGAGCCCCGCTCCAGCTGGCGCGCCAAGGCGGCATCGTGAATCAGGGCGACGGTGGCCTGGTTTTTCTGGTCTTCACCGGCCTCGATCACCAGGGTGCTGGCCTCCAGCCCGGCCGCCTCCAGGCTGGCCAGGGCTGTGGCGCCGTAGTGCTCCTGCACCACCGCATTGGTCACCACCAGCACCTTGGTGCCGGCCTTGAAGCCCTGGGCGCGGATCTGCCCGCCCAGCCGGGCGAGGCTCCCCTCTCCGATCGCGATCGGATAGGGGTTGGCGCTCAGCTCCACCCGGATGGTGCGGATCGCGGTGGGCGTGGCGGTCATGGGCGAACCCTGGGACGTTGCAGAGGCTAGGGCGACCCTGGGCTCACGCTCAATCCCGGCGCTGGGCGCAGCGGCGACGCAGACGGCGGCTCCAGGTCCAGGCCGCACCAACGCCCAGCAGGGGCAGGGGGGCAGGCACATCCGCAAGATAGTCGTAGGTGACCGACGCCGTGGTGGTGAAGGAGGCGCTGCCGGAGGCGATGTTTGTATAGTCCAAAGTGTTGGGGCTACTGCCGTTATTGGACCATTCGATGGTGTAAGGATTCGGGCCTATGAACGCCGCCTGTATAGTGGCATCAGCGGTGGCCGGGAGGAAGATGTTAGTTATTCCAAACGACGCAAGATTTACGGAAATGGGAAGGTTGCTACCGGCGCCGGTGCCATTGCCGCCACTGAAGCCGCTGTAGGAGGTTGTATTGACAGACGTATTTCCAGCAAAGTCTAACTGTACGAGGCCTTGCGGATCCGCACTACCGGTAGTACCACTAAAGGAAGCTGTTGTCGCCCAGACCACCGTCGTACTGGTCAGGGTGCCGAGGTTCGTATCAAAGGGCAAAACCGTAAATTGAGGAATGATGAAGTCTTGCACTGCTCCTGTTGCACTAGCTGCCGGGAAAGCGGTGAACGTGTCGGTCAAGCTGAAGGACTGCAGCGACGTGGCCGCCTTGGCCGGATTGGACTGGGTCACTGTCAGCAGGCACAGGGCTCCTAACGCCACGATCGGGGCTGTCGAGACGAGGGCTTCCTTGCCCCTGGAAACAAACCGTTTTGTATTACAGAGCTTCGCCAAGCCTTCGTGAACCATGTTTGCAACCCATTTAATGGATAACAGTGTAAGGGTTTGATGGGGGCTTTCGCTCTAAACGTGTAGAAGGCTCCGTCGTTGCCTTCCGCGGGGGGCGATCCACTACCCCACTCCACTCAGCCGCTGCTCAGCACCGCCAGCACCGCCTCGCCGTAGCGATCCAGCTTGGCCTGGCCCACTCCCGTCACCGCGGCCAGCTCCGGGAGCGTCGTCGGTTGACGGGCGGCGATCTCGATCAGGGTGCGGTCGTGGAACACCACATAGGGCGGCACTCCTTGAGTGCGGGCCTGCTCCAGCCGCCAGCTCCTGAGCACTTCAAAGCGTTCGCGTCCCTCCCCCGCCAGCTCCAGGCTGGGTGCCGGCGCACCCCGTTCGCCACTGCCGGATTGGCGCCGTTCTTTGGCCGGTGGCGGCAGACGCAGGGCCAGGCTCGCCTCGCCTTTGAGCAAGGGTTTCACCAGGCTGTCCGGCCCGAAGCGCAAGCCGCCGCGGGATTCGGTATCGCTGAGCAGGTAGCCCTTGGCCAGCAACTGGCGGATCAGCGAGCGCCACTGGCCCCGATCCAGCTCCTTGCCGATGCCATACACGCTCAGGCTGCCGTGGCCCAGCTCGCGGATGCGGGCGGTGTCGCCGCCGAGCAGCACATCCACCAGGTGGGCGGCGCCGAAGCGCTGGCCGGTGCGATACACCGCCGAGAGCGCCTTGCGCGCCGCCTCGGTCACATCGGTGCTGGTGTTGGGTTCCAGGCAGAGATCACAGTTGCCGCAGGGCTCAAGCAGGGCTTCGCCGAAGTGGCGCAGCAGCACCTGGCGGCGGCAGTCACTGGCTTCGCTGAAGGCGATCAGAGCGTCGAGCTTGCCGTGCTCGACCCGCTTCTGGGCTTCCGGGGCGTCGGAATCGTCGATGAAGCGGCGCAGTTGGGGCACATCGCCGGCCCCATGCACCATCCAGGCCACGGCCGGCAGGCCGTCGCGGCCGGCCCGGCCGGTTTCCTGGTAGTAGGCCTCCAGGCTCTTGGGCAGATCCACGTGGGCGACGAAGCGCACATCGGGTTTGTCGATGCCCATGCCGAAGGCGATCGTGGCCACCACCATCACGCCACTCTCGCGGCGGAAGCGGTTCAGGGCCGAGCTGCGCGCTTCGGAGCTGAGGCCGGCGTGATAGGCCACCGCATCGAAGCCGGCGGCCCGCAGGTCGGCAGCGAAGCGATCCACCCGGCTGCGGGAGCGGGCATAGACGATCCCCGCCTCACCGCGCCGTTCCGCCAAGAAGGCCAGCAACTGGCTGCGGGCCTCGTCCTTGTCACGCAGCAGATAGCGGATGTTGGGGCGATCAAAGCTGGCCAGGAACACCCGGCCCTGCTGCAGCTGCAGGCGCTCGCGGATTTCCTCGCGGGTGCGGGGATCGGCGGTGGCGGTGAGGGCCACGCGGGGAATGGCGGCGAAGCGCTCGGCCAGCACCGCCAGTTGCAGGTATTCGGGCCGGAAGTCGTGGCCCCACTGGGACACGCAATGGGCCTCATCGATCGCGAACAGGGCCAGGGGCAGGGCCGCCAGCCGATCGAGGAAGCCGGGACTGAGCAGCCGCTCCGGCGACACATACAGCAGATCCAACTCGCCCTGCTCCAGGGCACGCCAGATGCCGGCAGCCTCACCGGCCTCCAGGGAGGAGTTGAGGGCAGCGGCCCGGACGCCCGCTTGGCGCAGCCCCTCCACCTGATCCTGCATCAGGGCGATCAGCGGTGACACCACCACGCCGACGCCGGCGCGGCAGAGGGCCGGAATCTGATAGCAGAGCGATTTGCCACCGCCGGTGGGCATCAACACCAGCGCCGAGCCGCCACTCACCACGTGCGCCACGATCTCGGCCTGGGGGCCGCGGAAGGCGCCATAGCCGAACACCTCCTGCAGCACCAGGGCCGGATCGCGGCGCCCGGGTTGGTCCAAACCGGTGCCGGCCAGGGGCCCATGGGCCCCAGCGGCCGGGTCAGACCCTGGGCTCATCAGCGGTGTGCAGCCCAGCGCCGGGCCTGGATCAGGGGGGTTGATGGCGAGCCTCCGGGGATTTCAGTGCACCTACTCCATGGTTCCACCCGCTGGCCACGTCAAGGCCCAAACCACATTGACGCCTCCACCGGAAGCTCCTCCACCGGTTCGATCCCGACCACCGGTTCGATCCCGACCACCGGTTCGAGTGCCCGCCGGGTTGGTCAACCGGCCCCAGCAATCAGCAGGGGCCCGACGCCTGCGGCCTGCTTCACAATGGCTCCCATGCCCAAGGCCATCCCCAGCTCCCACTCCGCTGCCAGCACGGCGACGGCCTGGGGCTTTCTGGCGCCGGCGCTGCTGCTGCTGGCGATTTCGGTGCTGATTCCCGGGGCGATGGCCCTGCTGATCAGCTTCACCCGCAGCGGCCTCGATGTGAGCGAACCGCTGCACTTCATCGGCCTGGCCAACTTTCGGCGCCTGCTGGCCGATCCGATGCTGGTCAAGGTGATGGGCACCACGTTTGTCTATCTGGTTGGGGTGGTGCCGCCGATCGTGCTGGGCGCCCTGGCCCTGGCGGTGCTCGTGAACCGCCAACTGCCTGCCATCCACTGGTTCCGAGGGGCTCTTTACACGCCGGTGCTGGTGTCGCTGGTGGTGGCGGCGATCGCCTTCCGCTGGCTCTATGCCGAAAACGGCTTGCTGAACGGCTGGCTGAGCGCCCTGCTGGGTGACCGTTTCAGCCCGATTGGCTTTCTCACCAGTCCGGCCCTGGCCCTGCCTGCCGTGATGCTGGTCACCCTCTGGAAGGGCCTCGGCTACTACATGGTGATTTTTCTGGCGGGGCTGCAGGGCATCTCCCCCGACCTGTATGAGGCGGCGGCCCTCGATGGCAGCGAGGGCTGGCGGCGCCATCTCGACATCACCCTGCCGCTGCTGCGGCCCTACATCACCTTGGTGGCGGTGATCTCGGCGATCGGGGCCACCAAGGTGTTCGAGGAGGTGTATCTGATGACCCAGGGCGGTCCCGCCGATTCCACCCGCACCATCGTCTATTACGTCTACGACCAGGCCTTCTCCGAGCTGGAGATCAGCTACGCCTGCACCGTCGGCCTGGCCTTGTTCCTGATCGTGCTGCTGCTCAGCCTGATCCGCTTCGCCTTCGCCGCTGATCGCGGCCTCAGCTGAGCTTCCGGGCCTATCGGCAAGTGGGCTGGGGGCTGGGATCGGTTCTGCAACTGTGCTGATCGGATCCGAATGCTTGGACAAGATCGGTGGGGATGGGAAACTGGATCTTTGGCCCCCACGGGCGCTCAGGGCTTGGACACCGC
>CAMBZX010000201.1 GCA_945872185.1 Synechococcus sp. UW140
CGCTTATCCCCGGCGAACTGCTGCCCGAACCCGGCCAGCTGGAGCTCAATGCCGGCCGGCCCGTCACCACGCTGGCGGTGGCCAACACCGGCGATCGGCCGGTGCAGGTGGGTTCCCATTTCCACTTCCATGAGGCCAACGGTGCCCTGATCTTTGATCGCGAGGCTGCCCTGGGCTTGCGGCTCGACATCCCCGCCGGTACGGCGATTCGCTTCGAGCCGGGCGACAGCCGCGATGTGCACCTGGTGCCCTACGTGGGCGAACGCCGTGTGTTCGGCTTCAACGGCCTGATCAACGGACCGCTGGACTGAGCCCGCCGGCCCCGGCCCGCCGGCCCCGGCCCGCCGCCTGCGGCAGCCGTCCGCGGCCAGCCCCGGGAGCCGTCCGCACTCGTTCCAGGCTCCAACCCCCACCCCCTCCGCAAACGCCCACCCAGCGACCGCCATGCCCTACCGCATCAGCCGCCGCGCCTACGCCGAAACCTATGGCCCCACCACGGGCGATCGGCTGCGGCTGGCCGATACCGAGCTGATCCTGGAGGTGGAGCAGGACTACACCAGCTACGGCGATGAGGTGAAGTTCGGCGGCGGCAAGGTGATTCGCGACGGCATGGGCCAGGCCCAGGCCACCCGGGCCGAGGGCGCCGTGGACACGGTGATCACCAACGCCCTGATCCTGGATTGGTGGGGCATTGTCAAGGCCGACATCGGCCTGCGCGACGGGCGCATCTGCGCCATCGGCAAAGCCGGCAACCCCGA
The DNA here is from genome assembly GCA_945872185.1 of Synechococcus sp. UW140. GTDB lineage: Bacteria > Cyanobacteriota > Cyanobacteriia > PCC-6307 > Cyanobiaceae > Cyanobium. Next base: position 759 of record CAMBZX010000201.1, read on the forward strand.
CATCAGCGACAACGTCAACATCGTGGTTGGGCCCGGCACCGAGGCGATCGCCGGCGAAGGCCACATCGTCACCGCCGGCGCCATTGACACCCACATCCACTTCATCTGCCCGCAGCAGATCGAAACGGCCCTGGCCAGCGGCGTCACCACCCTGCTGGGCGGCGGCACCGGCCCGGCCACCGGCACCAAGGCCACCACCTGCACTCCCGGCGCCTTTCACCTGGCGCGGATGCTGCAGGCGGCCGAAGGACTGCCGGTGAACCTGGGCTTCTTCGGCAAGGGCAATGCCAGCACCCCCGAAGCGCTGGAGGAGCAGATCCGTGCCGGTGCCTGTGGTCTCAAGCTGCACGAAGACTGGGGCACCACGCCGGCGGCGATCGACTGCTGCCTGTCGGTGGCCGATCGCTTCGATGTGCAGGTCTGCATCCACAGCGACACCCTCAACGAAGCCGGCTTCGTGGAGGACACGATCCGCGCCATCGGCGGGCGCACCATCCACACCTTCCACACTGAGGGGGCCGGCGGCGGCCATGCGCCGGACATCATCCGCATCTGCGGTGAAGCCAACGTGTTGCCCAGCTCCACCAATCCCACTCGCCCTTACACCCGCAACACGCTCGAGGAGCACCTCGACATGCTGATGGTGTGCCACCACCTTGATCCGCGCATCCCGGAAGACGTGGCTTTCGCTGAATCGCGCATCCGCCGCGAGACGATCGCCGCCGAAGACATCCTGCATGATCTCGGTGCCTTCAGCATCATCGCCAGCGATTCCCAGGCGATGGGTCGTGTGGGTGAGGTGATCATCCGCACGTTCCAGACGGCCCACAAGATGAAGGTGCAGCGCGGCCCCCTGAGCGGGGATTCGGAGCGCAACGACAACACCCGGCTTAAGCGCTATATCGCCAAGGTGACGATCAACCCGGCGATTGCCCACGGCCTCGACAGCCAGGTGGGCTCGGTGGAGGTGGGCAAGTTGGCCGATCTGGTGCTGTGGAAGCCGGGCTTCTTCGGTGTCAAGCCGGAGCTGGTGGTCAAGGGGGGCTCGATCGTCTGGGCCCAGATGGGCGATGCCAATGCCTCCATTCCCACCCCCGGGCCGGTGCATGGCCGGCCGATGTTTGCCGCCTATGGCGGCGCCTTGGCGCCCAGCTGCCTCACCTTCGTGAGTCAGGCCGCCCTTGATGCCGACCTGCCCCGCAGCCTGGGCCTCAAGCGCCCGTGCGTGCCGGTGGTGAACACCCGCGGGATCGGCAAGGCCGAGATGCGCAACAACAACGCCCTGCCGAAGGTGGAGGTGGATCCCCAGACCTATGAGGTGTTCGCCGATGGCGAGCTGCTCACCTGTGAGCCGGCGGAGGTGTTGCCGATGGCCCAGCGTTATTTCCTGCTCTGACCCCATCGGGATTTTGAGCGTTGCCCTTGAACACGCTCTGACGGGCTTTCTCCAGGCGTTCGCGTATCTTCATGAGTTCATCTTGCTTGCGTTTGAACTGTCGCCTTTGCCTGGAAGTTTGACGATTTATCGTATGATTGTGGCGTCGGGCCTGCTGTCGAAGTCTTCGCCTTGCCATGGAGGCCTTGAGCCTTTTCTGCATGGCGGTTAGCCATCTGGGCCAAGGCCTTTTGATACCTCCACGATTGGGGGACAAGGATTGGAACGACTTAAGCCAAGACGTAAGCAGGCTATCATTGGCCTGGGGATTCCAGGCGAGGGAAGCAAACCCAAAGCCAGAAATCAAGCTGAGCAAAGAGATGCGTAGGATTTGCTTGAATACCGGGGTGTATTCCTTGGAATAGGGTCCTTTGAGCTGAGTCAGAAAATTAGACTGCGTTTTGGCGACAACGCCCAATACCTGTGCCTTGATCTGCGGTAGCGGCTGATTCAAAGCTGCGGCATCAAGCTGGGGACCCTGCATGGCCACCATGGCGCTTTGTAGCTGCTGAGGGCTTTGGGCTTCAGCGACGGCCTTGCGAATTTGATCGGCTTTGAGTTCGATCTGAATTTTTTGAAGGGCATTGACTTTCTCAATCCTTTGGCCATTTAGAAAAATCAGCAGGCCCAGCAGGGGAAGAAATAGAAAAAAGCCAAGGGTCACCCATGTGGCTAGACGGCTTAAGCGTCTCTGGACCAATCGAAAGCGAGCTTCCGAGGACAAATTGGCTGCTATGTGAACCAATCCAAGGCCAACCAGTGGAATGGTGACCGTGTTCACGAGATTGGCTGATAGTGCCAGGATCCAGTCTGGATCTAGTAAGCGAATGGGAATCGCTTCGGTAACAATTATTACCAGGAAAATGGCGAACAAGGCGTGGGCTAAATTTAAAAGCAAAGAAGCAAGTTTATTGGATTCCATGCGAGGGTCTGAAAATAAGGTTTCCGGTGCTGGACGCGTGGCGAGAATTGTTCATGCCTGTACTGCGCCAGGCGGCTGATAGTGATTGGGTTGGATTATGGGGCTGGTCGATGCTGTAAAATTGGCACAAGTACCACTGGCCTGGAAGCCTTGATGCAGGGAGATGGGTGGTGTCGTGGAGGTCCGGTGCTCGGCCCTGCCTGGTGCGCTGGGAGCCAGGATGTAGTGGCGCCGTGATCGAGGCGTTGGGAAGCTCCCGATGGCTTGTCTTTGAGGGATCGGGAGCCCTGTTAATTTGGCAGCAGTATCAATAGGGCCCCGAATCTCTCCGTCGCTATCCCCGTCTAGTGCAGGCGGGGAATCAATGGCTGACTTTCAACCGATTTTGTCGATGAATTTGTGGATCAGCTGATCCTGGAACGGATCCGCTTGCGAAGCTTGCGGGAGAAACCGAAAGCAGTGCCGGCGCCGAGGATTGGGAGAGGGCCGGGGACAGGAGGCGCCTTGCCATCTTCGTATTCATAGGTCAGATATAGCTGGCCAGAGAAAATGGTGGAGGTGCCAACCCCTGCAGGTAAATCAGCAGTGGTTGCCGAGCCTGGAGTCGAGATAAAGCTATAGGCAGTAACGTAAGAGGTGATTGTCGGAGATGCTGTTGAGAAATAGCTTCGGATTAGATTGTTGCTCGTGGATGTGGGTATTGGGGTGCCAGTAAAAGAGCCGCTGGCTTCTGATACGATATTGGCTGTCTCAGTCTTGTCGGGCTGCAATTTGATGGTGGATGAGGTGGCTGTTATTACAGTGCCATTGCCAAAGGTAAAGGTGGGAGTGCCGCTGGCCGTGTAAAAGGCTTCGGTGGTAAATCCAGGAACCAGGCCAACATTGCCGGAAAAGCTTGCGGCTGTTTCTGTTCCAATCCTGACGCTGGTCAAGGTGCTAGGGGCCGCAGCGGTGAATGGATTGAATGCAAGGTTCTGATTCGTTTTGGTCGCTGTGCCCGAAGTGCTGAAGGAGACAGGCCCGACGGTTTGAGTTTGAAGAACCGCATGAGCTGGAGCACTGAACGCAGCTGCTGCCACTCCAGCAAAAAGCAATAAAAGGCGATTGTGTGCAGGCATGCTTTCAAAAAAATCTTGTTTTTAACTTAGCCGGCAAAGTCCTTGGCAAGCCAGGTGTGCAGCCCTTTTGCAGTTGTTCTGAAGCGACAGCGGCAATATCGGTGCTGCCAAGGTGACGATCGTGCTTGCTGGTCGAATCTTCGCTGAATCCTCCCGGTGGCATGGAAGGCCCTCACTCGTTGGCCCAGGGTTCGTCGTTGGGATCGCGACGCTCGGTACGGCGCTCCATGGCAAGAATGGGC
>CAMBZX010000202.1 GCA_945872185.1 Synechococcus sp. UW140
GCCGAAGCCCCTCAGGGGCGGTGATACGTTCTCAGCATCTTTCCGACAGCCATGGAAACCAACGACCTCGGCTTCGTAGCCAGCCTGCTGTTCGTCCTGGTTCCAGCGGTGTTTTTGATCATCCTCTACATCCAGACCAGCAGCCGCCAGGGGGGCTAATCCACCCCAGGAGGGTTGCTGGGGCTTGATCGGCTGAAAATCTTGCCTCGGGCTCAGCCAATCGCGGGTTACCTGAGGCGTTTATCTGTCAGCACTGATCTGGCTGGACTGTTCCGCTAGCTCGGGGGATGAACCCTTCGGGGCTGGATGAAGCAGAACCTCCCTGGGATGTCAATCTCTTGCAGGGGCTCAGTTCAGCTTCCGTCTTGCTGACCCAAGAAACGCCTTGGGGCCAATCTCACCCCCGTGCCTGGCTCTGATCGGGCTGGGCTGACCAAGCTGGGCGATGTTCCCTGGAGCGTTGCGGAGTCTCCGGAGTCATTAAGACTGTTCTTGATCAGCTCTTGGGCAAGCGTTTCTGGTTTGGCTCAGCACTGGGGGGCATCAGGGACAGCGCTATCCGCCCAGTTCTGGACCCCGCTCTGCGTCGCCTGGTCTGGGCGTTGTTCCCCTGCCCTGCAGGCTTGGCCGCCAACCCCGCTTGACCCTGCAGGACGATGCAGCCGTCAACCAGGATCCGTTGCGGTGGCTGGCTTCAGCGGCGGCCTTCCGGCTCTCGCACCAGCAGCACCGGCGCCGGTGCATGCACTCGGATGTAGTCGCTGACGGAGCTGCCCAGCAGGCGATCCAGATCCACCAGGGCCTTGGCCACCAGTGGTCGGCGGTCCTGGGAGGCAATCACCAGCAGATCGGCCTTGAGCTCCTCGGCTATCTGACAGACGGTGCGGCTGACGTCGCCGGTGCGATGAACCGGTTTCATCTCCACGCCCAGCGCCCTGGCCTGCTGCACGGCTTTGCCCAGCACTTCGTCGGCAGGGCTCTTGCCGCCGCGGGAAGGGGTGATGTCCTGGCGGGTGACATGCACGCCGACGAGGCTGCCGCCGGGGATGCCACTGACCAGTTCACAGGCGAGGCGAATGGCGTCATCACCGACGCCCGTGCCATCGACCGTGACCATTACCCGATTGATCGCCCGCACGTAGAGGTCGTCGCGAACCAGCAGCATCGGCCGGGTCGAGAGCTGAAAAACGTACTGGCTGGCGCTGTTGGCCAGGATCGATTGCAGTCGCCCCAGGCCCCTGGATCCCATCACGATCAGATCGGCGTCGATTTCCTCGGCCACCGACAGCACGGTCTGCTTGGTGTCGCCCTGGCGCACGATGGTGGTGACCTCGGCGGCGGTGAGGCCGAGGCGCTGAATGGCTTCACTCACCATGGCTTCACTGCGGTCGCGGTGCTCCTGCAGGTTGCTGCCACCCTGTTCTGGGATGACATGGAGCAGGTTGATCCGGGCCTGACGGCAGGGGGGAATCTCCCGCAACATGCGGACCATCTCTTCCACCTGGCCTTTACCGGAATTGGCGATCAGAAGATTGCGGAACACGGAATGCTTAGAGGCTGAAGCGCAGCCTATGGCTGATTGGCGGTCAGGATCCCTAAGAGCCGCAACACCGTGATGCAGTCGCCCCCAGCCATCGCCTTCGCCAGGGAACCGGGCCAGGGCTGGTGCCTGCATCGTCGGGTGTTGCCCCAGCACACCGACCATGCCGGCGTGATGTGGCATGGGGCCTACGTGGGCTGGCTGGAGGAGGCGCGCATCGACGCGCTTGAGGCCGTGGGGTTGCCCTACAGCGATCTGTCGGCCCGTGGCCTGGAGCTGCCCGTCGTGTCGCTGGCAATTGATTACCGACAGGCCCTGCTGCATGGGGATGCGGTGGAATTGCGCAGCTTGGTGCTGCCGCGCCAGGGGGTGAAGTTGCCCTGGCAAACCTGGCTGTTTGGCCCAGGGGGCGCGGTGGCCGCCACGACCCGGGTGGAGCTGGTGCTGCTGGATCTCTCCGGCGGCCCCGCCCGGCGCCGGTTGCTGCGCCGTTGGCCAGACGACCTGGAACGGGCCGTGACGGAGCTGACGCAAGGGCCGCCGTGATAGTACATTTGAACCATTGCGAGCGGTCGTGATGGGGGATCTGGTGCGGGGCCTGTTTCCGGCGGCTATGTCGCCTGAGTCCGCGCTGGCGGGTTCGCCTTGCGCCTGGGATGCCCGCCAGCGGCTCTGGTGGCTGCTGTGGAGTCAGTGTCCTGGCATCGGGGTTCAGCGTCTGCGGCGGTTGCTGCTGGTGCCCGGTGGTCTGGAGGCAGCCTGGCTGCATCCCGTTGATCAGTTGGCTGCCCGGATGGGCTGGCCCCGGAGTCTGGGGCCGGCGGTGGATCAGTTCCGTGCCCGGTGGGGGAGCGATCCCCTGCCCCGCCTGGCCCGGGAGGCACAGGGCGGGCGGTGTGTTCTGTTGCCGGGGGATCGGCGCTGGCCCGAGGCGATCGAGGCCCTCGATCGGCCACCCCCGGCGCTGTACTGGCGCGGACGCGGCAGCCTCTGGGCGCCGCTGGCCAGGCGCCAGGCTGTGGCCGTGGTCGGCACCCGTCGTCCCTCCAGCCATGGCCTGTTGATGGCCAGCCGCATCGGTGCGGCCCTGGCTGCCGCTGGCTGGCCGGTGGTGAGTGGGCTGGCGGAGGGCATCGATGGCGCCGCCCATGAGGGCTGTCTGGCGGCCGGTGGTGCACCGGTGGGGGTGCTTGGTACCCCCCTAGATCGCACCTATCCGCGTCATCACCATGCCCTGCAACAGCAGGTGGCCCGGCAGGGGCTGCTGCTGAGTGAATGGCCCGTGGGCGCACCGGTGCGGCCCGGCCACTTCGCCAGTCGCAATCGCTTACAGGTGGCCCTGGCCAGGGCCCTGGTGCTGGTGGAGTGCCCGCTGGCCAGCGGTGCCCTCCATTCCGCCGATCTGGCCTGGGCCCAGGGATTGCCGCTGTGGGTGGTGCCCGCTGATGCGGCCAGGCTTTCGGCGCTGGGCAGCAACCGGCTCCTGGCCCGAGGAGCTACCCCGCTGCTCACCGCTGCCGATCTGATCGATCAGCTGGGGCCTGGACCCCTGGCTGGTGGTCCCTGGCCGGGGCTGGCTGCAGCTGAGCTGGATCTCGCGGAAACGGCCGCTTGCGCCATGGCTGCAGACAGCAGAACTGCAGACGGCAGAGCTGCTGGCGAAAGGCCCTGCGCTGACGTGCCCTTACGTGCCATGGCTATCGCCGCACCGGCGGTTGGGGCGCGGCCCCCTGGGCCGTTGGCCCCAACGGTTCTGCTTGCTGGAGACTCTGCACAGCCAAAGCGACCTGCCACTACCGAGCTCCAGTTGGCGTCGGCTGGCCGGCACCTGCTGGCCGCAGTGGGGGCCGGGGCCAGCCTGGAGCAGATCTGCCAGACATTGGGGCAGCCTGCCGAGCAACTGGCCCCGGCCCTGCTCGATCTTGAACTGGCAGGCCTGCTCAGGGCTGAGCCCGGTCTGCGTTGGCGGCCGGCGGCCAGGCTGCTGCAATCGGGCCCGGCTTAGGCGGGTGTTGGCCCGTAGACCATTCCGGGCGAAAAGACCCGACTGACCCCACGCCAACGCCCACGCCAAATTTGGTATCAGGAAATTCTCACCGGCACCCTCACTTCAGGCCAACAAAAAAAACCGAGATCGATTGCAATAAAACTGAATTGACCGAACCATCGCCCCCGAATCGATTCACGTATTTCTGAGCTCGATTCCGGATTGAATCTCCTCGGCAGCGGAAACGACCCCATTTCTGTTCGGGGATCTACGGTTATCTCACTACTAAAAGCGTGTTGCCCGTAGCCCGTTCTGGTCGAAACACTCGCACACTCCGCTCGCCCTTTGTCAGAGCAAGCAAATTGCCGCAGGAGAGCTCATGTGGCGCGACCATTGAGATTTAGGGTGTTTCGAGGTGCATCAAGGTGGTCTCAGGTTGATCTCGCCTGGACCGCACGTCAGGCCTCGCTAGCGTTTGAGATCGATTGCCAGACTTCAGATCTGGTCGAGCCAGCGAGTCGAAGTTCATTCACTGCTATCTCAGTCTGATGGCGCTTTGAATTCCATCGGAGGCGGAAAAACGCTCAATTCTTGTCTTGAATACCCAAAAAGCTGCGTGAGATCAGAGATTGCCACCGAAAAGCTGGTTGAACTCAGATGTGACAACGGACCTTCCTTGAATGGGATCGGCAGGCCACGGAGTCTTCTGGGTCATCAAGCTTCCTGTTTGGGGATCGAGGCCTAACAGGCTCCCGGGAGCCGTCGACTTTTTGCCTTGACCGTGCTCCAGCGGAGACGCCCAGTCCCGTGGGCGCTGTTCAGGTGGCTCACGCGTCTGGGCCCATGGAGTCCGTCGACAAGGGTGGAGATCAGCTGGTGCCGCCATCGGGTCCATGGGCCTGGCTCCGTGGAGCATTGGCTGCCTGGCACCGGCTTCTAAGTTGG
>CAMBZX010000203.1 GCA_945872185.1 Synechococcus sp. UW140
GCCTATGACTTCGTGTCCCAGGAAATCCGTGCTGCGGAAGACCCTGAGTTCGAGACGTTCTACACCAAGAACATTCTGCTGAACGAAGGTCTGCGCGCCTGGATGGCTCCTGCGGACCAACCGCACGAAAACTTCGTCTTCCCTGAAGAGGTTCTGCCCCGTGGAAACGCCCTTTAATTCCGGTCTGATTTCGGTCGGGGGCAAGGACCTCGACTCCACCGGCTATGCCTGGTGGGCAGGTAACGCCCGCCTGATCAACCTTTCCGGCCGACTGCTGGGCGCCCATGTGGCCCATGCCGGTCTGATGGTGTTTTGGGCTGGCGCGATGATGCTGTTTGAGGTGAGCCATTTCACCTTCGACAAGCCCATGTACGAGCAGGGTCTGATCCTGTTCCCCCATGTCGCCACCCTGGGCTACGGCGTCGGCCCCGGCGGTGAGGTCACCGACCTCTATCCGTTCTTTGTCGTCGGTGTGTTGCACCTGATCAGCTCGGCCGTTCTTGGCCTGGGTGGTCTGTATCACGCCATCCGTGGTCCGGAGATTCTGGAGAACTACTCCGCCTTCTTCTCCCAGGACTGGCGCGATAAGAACCAGATGACCAACATCATTGGCTACCACCTCATCCTGCTCGGTGTTGGTGCGCTGCTGCTGGTGTTCAAGGCTATGTTCTTCGGTGGCGTCTATGACACCTGGGCTCCCGGTGGTGGTGACGTGCGACTGATCACCAACCCCACCCTCAGTCCTGGTGTGATCTTCGGTTATCTGACCCGTGCCCCCTTTGGTGGTGAAGGTTGGATCATCGGTGTCGACTCGATGGAAGACATCATTGGCGGCCACATCTGGATCGGTCTGATCTGCATCTTCGGTGGCATCTGGCACGTGATCACCAAACCTTTCGGTTGGGTGCGACGCGCCTTCATCTGGAATGGTGAGGCCTACCTGAGCTACAGCCTCGGCGCTGTCAGCTTCATGAGCTTCATCGCTTCGGCTTACATCTGGTTCAACAACACTGCCTATCCGTCGGAGTTCTACGGCCCCACCAACGCCGAAGCCTCCCAGGCCCAGAGCTTCACCTTCCTGGTGCGTGACCAACGCCTCGGCGCCAACATCGGTTCGGCCATGGGCCCCACCGGCCTGGGCAAATACCTGATGCGCTCCCCCACCGGTGAGATCATCTTCGGTGGTGAAACCATGCGCTTCTGGGACTTCCGTGGTCCCTGGCTGGAGCCCCTGCGCGGCCCCAACGGTCTGTCGCTCGACAAGCTGCAGAACGACATCCAGCCCTGGCAGGTGCGTCGTGCGGCTGAGTACATGACCCACGCACCCAATGCTTCCCTCAACTCCGTGGGCGGCATCATCACCGAGCCCAACTCGGTGAACTTCGTCAACATCCGCCAGTGGTTGGCTTCAGTGCAGTTTGTGCTGGCCTTCTTCTTCTTGGTGGGTCACCTCTGGCATGCCGGCCGCGCCCGCGCCGCCGCTGCCGGTTTCGAGAAGGGTATCGACCGTCAGGCCGAGCCCACACTGGCCATGCCGGATCTCGACTGATCTCTGGCTCGACTGATTTCAGTCTCGCCAGATTTCCAGACTCCTGGCAAGCACCAATCAGCGTCTCTTGGACGCGACCAAACCCCCGCGTGCGCGGGGGTTTTTTGTTGGGTGTGGCCGTGGACGTTCGGTGCTGGCTTTCTGAGCGGAGAGCCTTGGTTTCAGGTGTGCAGGCATGCAGAGGGCGCCCCAGAGCCAGCTGTCGCCACCAGAACCAGCCGCTGCTGTGATCGGTGCTCAGGCGACGGCGGGCAGGGCTGCCAGCCAGCGGCGCAGCAGCGGCAGGCTGAGGCCGATCACGTTGCTGAAGCAGCCCTCAATCCGCTCCACCAGCTGACCACCACGCCCTTCGAGGGCAAAGCCGCCAGCGCAGCTCAGGGGTTCACCGGTGGCGACGTAGGCCGCAATCGTGGCCCCGTCCACGGCGGCGAACTGAACTCGTGTGGTGACCGTTTCAAGCTGGACCAGGCCAGCGGCAGCGACCAGGCAGTGGCCGGTGTGCAGCTCGCCCCAGCCACCGGCCATGCGCCGCCAGCGGGCCTCAGCCTCCGCCGCGGTGCCCGGTTTACCGAACACCTGGCCTTCAAACACCAGCAGTGAATCGCAGCCCAGTACCGCGGCACAGCCGTGATCGCCACTCCAGTGGCGCTGCCCTTCAGCAGCGGGGCTGAACGCCAGCGCTTCGGCTTTGGCCTGGGCCAGTAACTGCACCAGCCGCCTGGGCTCGGGATCGTGGATCGCCTCCTCGTCCACGCCGCTCACCAAGACGCGATGGGGGATGGCCGCTTGCTCAAGCAGGCGGCGACGGGCCGGAGAAGCCGAAGCCAGCAGCAACATCGGAGGGGAGGAGCTGGCGCCACCCTCCCATGGCTTGGCTACCTTCGAACCAGTGCTCCGATCGTGCGCCATGCGCCCACTCCAGCAGATTCTCCCGGTGCCGTTGCTGCTCGGGATTGTGGGGGCCGTGTCCCTGCAGAGTGCGGCCCTGGCGCTGGATCTTTCCCATGAGGGCATGGTCTGTGATCAGAGCCAGCGCATCTGCTACGACAGTCAGGGGCCGTCTGTGAAGCAGACCCGCCGCAGTTACGGTGAGAAGGCGGAGCGGGATCTGCTGCGCCAGCTTTCCGGTCGGCCGCCGGCCCAGGATTTCCAGCTCAGCGGTGGAGAGGTCTGCAGTCTCAATCGCCGCACCTGCTGGGACGACGGCTGGCAACGGCGCAACATCAGCCATCGCCTCACCAAGCAGCTGTTCGGCAACAACGGCGGGGGAGCCACGGTCCCTGGCGAGAGCAGCTGTCAGCTGCTGCAGCGGGGTCGCAAGCTGTTCAGTGGCGGCTGCCGTCTCAGCCGCCGCCAGGATTTCGGCGGTAGTGCCTACGTGGTGGAAACCCGCGATGGCCGCCGCTACAGCTTTTACAACCAGGGCAATGGCCGTCTGCTGCTGCGCGATGCCACAGGCACCTGGCCGGTGGTCTACGGCAACCGCGGCAACGGTCTGGTCTTCCGCTGGTCCGATCTGCAGCTTGATGCCAGCCGTGGAAATAGCAGCGGCTTCAACAGCAGCACTGGGCTCAACAGTGGCACTGGCTATGGCAATGGCACTGGCAATGGCACTGGTTTCAGCAATGGCAGTGGCAACCCAGGCGGCTGGGGTACTCCCGGCGGCTTGGGGACTCCCGGCGGTTGGGGCAACCCCACCAGCCCGAATCCCGGCTACGGCTACGGCCGCAGTGGTCCGGATGCTGTTCCGGCTGTCAACTCGCTGGAGGGGCTGCTCAACAGCCTGTTCAACTGATCCCCGTTTCTGGGGCTGCTGACCCCCTGTCCGCGCCGCCGGCTTCTCAGCCGGCCCGTTCTCCGGACGCCAGCGATCGCTGGGCCCACGATCGGGCTGCCCGTTCGCTCACCTGCCTGCCGTTTCGACGGGCCTTCTACGAAGAGCTCCGAGATCGGGCGATCAGCAGCGGCGATCTGGGTGCCCGCCCGGATGCTCCCTCGCTGCTGTTCGTTCCCCTGGGGGTGGAGCGGGCCGAAACCCACTTCATCTGGTTGATCCGGCTCGGCGTGCTGCGGCGCGAGGTTGATGGCCAGGGCCTCACCGAACGGGTGCGGCTCACCCCTCTGGGCCGGTCCGTGATCAGTCGCTGGTCCGGCGAGATCCCCCGGGGCGGCCTGCGTCAGCGGCTGCCTGAGGCTGTTCTGCGCCATTGGCCCCGCTTGTGAGCCGGCCCCTCCCCGGTGCCCCGCGGCCGCTCATGGTGCTGGGCACCAGCAGTGGCGCCGGTAAGTCGTTGATGACCGCCGCCCTCTGCCGGGTGCTCAAGCGCCGGGGCGAAACACCGCTGCCGTTCAAGGGGCAGAACATGAGCCTCAACGCCTGGGTGGATCAGGCCGGTGGCGAGATGGCCTATTCCCAGGCCCTGCAGGCCTGGGCGGCGGGCCTGGAGCCCCAGGTGGCGATGAATCCGGTGCTGCTCAAACCCCGCGGCGACAGCACCAGTGAGGTGATTCATCTCGGTCGCTCCGTGGGCACCGTCCGGGCTGAGCACTACTACCGCGACTGGTTCAAGCCGGGCTGGGCGGCGATCCGTTCCGGCCTGGCCGAGCTGCAGGGCTGTTACCCGGGCGGCCGGCTGGTGCTGGAGGGGGCCGGCAGCCCGGTGGAAGTGAATCTGCAGGCGCGGGATCTCACCAATCTGCGGCTGGCCCAGTACCTGCGAGCCCGCTGCCTGCTGGTGGCCGACATTGAGCGCGGCGGGGTCTTCGCCCAGCTGGTGGGCACCCTGGCGCTGCTGCGTCCGGTGGAGCGCCCCCTGATCCAAGGTTTGCTGATCAATCGCTTCCGTGGCCGCCGGGAGTTGTTTGACGAGGGGCGCCGCTGGCTGGAACACCACACCGGGGTGCCGGT
>CAMBZX010000204.1 GCA_945872185.1 Synechococcus sp. UW140
GTTTCAAGAATCGTGGCCATGGCAAAGCTGGGGTGATAGGGACAAGCAACAGCACAGGTTGAAGCGGACGGCGACCAGCCCAGCAGGCGAGCCAGGCCTGCCCCGATCAGCGGTAGTCCTGGCTCTGAATAGCGCCGAGACGGGCCTCGGGCCGCAGGAAGCGATCCATCTGGGCCTCGAAGAAACGGCGATTGGCCAGCAAGTGGGCGGGGTCCGTGTCGTCGAGGGGATAGAGCAGGGCCGCGCGCAGCGCCTGGATCACCGCCGAGGTGACGTTGTACATCGAGCGCTGGAAGGTGATGCCCAGCTGGATCAACTGGTCTTCCTCACCACGGCGATGCTGCTTATACAGCTCCTCCAGATAGGGAGGGAGGAAATGCAGCATGTCCTGCATCAGCAGGGTTGGCGGAATGCCAGCAGAACCCACTGGAAAAACATCCGCATAGAGGATACCGTAGTGAAAATCGGCCTGATTTTTCGGCACCTGACCGGCCTGGGCATTATAACTCTTGGTGCCACGAAATGGGGAAGTGCGGTAGAATACTGCCTCCACATATGGCAAGGCGGCTTCATAGAGCCAGGTGAAGCCTTCGGACTTGGGAATCACCTCAATACACTCATCTCCCACATAGACGTGGTGGTAAATCGGCCGTCCAGCCACAGCGAAGATGCCGTTCACCAGGAAGTCCATGGCCTCGGGCACCCCCTGGAAGCCGCCTTCATCGTAGATGTCGCTCATCTCAAAGAACACGGGAGCCATCACCTCCCAGAACAGGCCGAGATTGGCGTAATAGCTCAGCTGCTTCACCTGCTCCAGGAACATCTCCGGGAACAGCTTGTGCAAGCCCAGCATCAGCGGATTGCCCTTGAAGTAAGCCCGGGTCGCCCGATCGGCATTGGCGCGGTAGGTGTCGCTGGCCAGGTAGTCGTTGAAGCGGCCTCCCAGATCCTGATGCCAGAGCATGGCCTGCATGCAGGCCTCGGCGAACTCCATGTTGATGCGGTCATGCCAGAGGTGATGCAGCAGCTTCGGCATCGACCCCAGCTCCCCCTTGGCCATGAACTCCAAGAGCTCCGGGTGGGCCTTCTCACCACCGCGCCAGATGCGCAGCTGGGATTGATCACCGGCATAGGCATTGGGCCGGTCGAGATACTCCTGGCTGGGGAAATACTTGAAAGCCGGCAGCGGATTGAGAAACACCCGCTCGGCGATGTAAAGCAGATCGCGCCAGTAAAAATCCATCGGCACGGCATAGGCCTTGTAGATGCCAATGATCTGCATCAGGTTCTCCGGCGTGTCCGGCAGCATCGAGCCGCCGGCCTCGAGCCGGTGGATCACCTCTGCCCAGCGATGCTCGGAGGGGGGAAGCAGGGGCGCTTGGACCGGTGCTGCGGGGGGGGCGATGGCAGGGGTCATGGGGGCGAGGGCGGCGGTGCAGGGGAGCAGCGATCGGGCGGCGATGTCGTCAGTCAGGGCCAGGGCGGCGGTCCAGGGGCCGCAGGGGCGAGCGGCCAGGCCTGCCGCTCTGGCTCAGAGCGTTGGGGCCGCAGGCGGGGACGGGATCAGGGCGATCGTTCTCGGCATTCCCTGAACCGTGCGGAGGGCGGTCGTCGCCACCGTCATCGCCTGGGGGGCCGCCAGAAACGTCTGGGCACGCAGGGCCAGGGCGCCGGTGTCGGCCTCGCTCCAGCCCACCAAAGCCTTGGGCCAGAGGCCAAAGCCGATCACCAGCAGGGTGAGGGCCAATGCCGGCAGGCGTTCGGACCAGCGGGTGGGCTGCCAGTCGGCTTTGTCGTTATCGAGCCGGCCGAAGCCCACCCGGTTGAACAGCCGCACCGCGTAGACGGCCGTCAGACCTGAAGCCACCAGGCAGACCAAGGTGGCGCGGGGGAAGACGGTCCAGCTGCCCTCAAACACCAGCAGCTCGGCCGGGAAGCCCGCCAAGCCGGGAATGCCGGCGGCGGCCATCAGGGCCAGCAACAGCATGGCCGCACTCACCGGCAGGCCCCGCAGTGGGTTGAGCAGGCCGGAGAGTTCGGCAATCTCCGTGGTGCCGGTGCGCCGCTCAATCAGGCCGACACAGGCGAACAGCAGGGCCACGATCAGGCCATGGGCCAGTATCTGGGCCACAGCTCCCTGCAGCGCCATCGGCGTGGCGGCCGCCAGGGCCAGCACCAGCAGCCCCATGTGGCCGAGGGAGCTGTAGGCCATCAGCCGGCGCATGTCGCTCTGGGCAATGGCGTTGAGGGCGCCATACACGGCACTGACGGCGCCGGCGGCAGCGATCCAGGGCGACCAGGCGGCCCAGGTGTCCGGTAGGAAGCCGACACCGAAGCGCAGCAGGCCATAGGCGCCGAGTTTCGACACCGCACCGCCCAGCAGCATCACCACCGGCGTGGGGGCCTGGCCATAGGTGAGCGGCTGCCAGCCATGCAGCGGCACGATCGGCAATTTGAGGCCGAAGGCCAGCAGCAGCAGGCCGAGGATCCAGGCCTGGGCCCCGGGGCTGAGATCGGCGCCGGCCAGGTCCTCAAAGTTGAAGCTGAGGCCATTGGCGTTGAACCAGCCCAGGGCCAAAACCCCAGCCAGCAGGCTCAGACCCGACACCGCGCCATAAAGCAGAAAGCGAATCGCCGCTCCGGCACGGCGCGGCCCGCCCCAGATCGCCACCAGCAAGGTGGTGGGAATCAGTACCAGCTCAAAGGCCAGCACGAACAACAGCGCATTGCGGGCCAGAAAAGCCCCCACCACGCCGAGGTTGGTGGCCAGCAGCAGGGGGAAGAACAGCCGCGGCCGGCTCTGATCAGCAGGGGCCGAGAGAATGGCCAGCGTGCTCAGCAGGGCGGTGAGCAGCACCAGGGGCAAGGACAGGCCATCGAGGCCCAGATCCAGCTCCAGGCCGAGTTTGGGCAACCAGGCCAGATGCAGATCCGGCGGCGGCAGACGCCAGCAGACCAGAGCCACAGCCAGCTGGCTGGCGGTCGCCAGGGCCGCCAGGCTGCGCACCCGCAGCGGCGCGCCTTCGGGCAGGAACGGCAGCGCCAGGCCCGCCAGCAAGGGCAGGGCCAGCAGCAACAGCAAGGGGATTGGCGTCATCAGCGCAAGGAGCGAAGGATCTCGGTGGGCACAGGACCAGGGCCGGCCAGCAGCCAGGCGGCCATCAACAGCACCCCGAGCACCAGGGTGAGGGCATAGGCCTGGGAGCGGCCGGAGGTGGTGAAGCTGAGTCGGCGGGCGCCCACCAGGGCGGCGCCACCGGCGGCCCCACTGAAGCCATCCACCAGCCGTTGATCCGACCAGGCGCTGATCCGGGCCAGGAACACCACCAGGGCCACCACCGTGCGGTGGTAGAAGCGCTCGGTCTGCATGTCGTGGGCCAGCCAGTCCTGCAGACCACCCAGGGCCGAAGGCAGGTGGGCGAGCGGATGGGGGCGCAGATAGAAGACGGCGGAGAGGCCGCCACCCACCAGGGTGGAGAGCAGCAGTGGCACCGCCAGCGGCCCCCAGCCCGGCAACGGCAATAGGGGCAGAACGGCGGCGAACACCCCATTGCGCACCAGCAGCTGGGGCAAGTGCAGCACCAGGCCGGTGAGCAGCAGGATCGGCAGCACCATCAGCCACAGCACCTCGGGCGAGCGGGTGGTGAACGCGGTGGGCCGACCGGCCCAGATCAGGCCGAAGATGCGGATCAGGCCGGCGCTGATCAGGGCATTGGTGAGTAGCACCAGGCCGCCCAGCAGCCAGGGGTGCTGGCTGGCGCTGGTGAGCAGCAGCAGCTCGCGCAGGGCGGCGAAGCCACCGAACGGGGGCAGGCCGATCAGACCCACGGCACCGGTCAGGAAGGCGATGCCCATCAACGGCCGCTTGCTCCAGAGCCCCCCCAGCTGGGTCAGATCCTGGGTGACAGTGGTGATCACGATGGCGCCGATCGCCATCAGCATCAGCGCCATCGGCAGCGGGTAAACGAGCATCAGATGATCGGCGACGGCGGTGCCACCGAGGCCGACAGCCACGAACAACAGACCCAGCCAGCTGCTCACCAGAAAGGAGAGCGCCCGCTTCACATCGACCTGGGCCAGGGCGATCAGGGCTCCCACCAGGGCGCTGGTGCCGCCCACCACCACCAGCACGCTGGCCACCAGGGGGCTGAGCTCAATCAGGGGCTCGAGGCGCAGCAGCACCCAGGCACCACCCACGACCACCACCGAGTTGCGCAGCACGGTGGAGGGCAGGGGACTCTCCATCGCCTCATCGAGCCAGAGGTGCAGGGGGATCTGGGCGCACTTGCCCATCGGGCCGGCGATCAGGGCCAGCAGGATCAGGCTGAAGCCGGCGGGCAGGGGTAGCTGGTTGTTGCTCTGATCGGCGGCCCAGGCCTGCAGGCCGTGGAAGTTCCAGGTGCCGGTGAGCGGCAGCAGGGCGATCACCCCCACCAGCAGGATCAGGTCGCC
>CAMBZX010000205.1 GCA_945872185.1 Synechococcus sp. UW140
CGCTCAGGCTGGACTGACAGATGTGCCGTAGTGCTGTAGCGAATGACTCCCGTTCGTACCCCTCGTCATCCAGCCACTGCCACCACTCCGCCAAGCTCAGAGCTGCCGCAGAATCTTCACTCCGCAGTCGTGCGGCCATCGCACAGAGAAGGCTGCGGAACGCACCCACCTCATGGTTGGAGATGCTGACGTTCAGCGCCGCCAGTTCCTTGTCCAGCTCCATCACCACGGTCGACATCAACGATCTATCAGGATTTTATCTCAGCTGCCTATTAATCGAGCCAAGGGGATGCCCAGAAGGTGGTCCCACCGAAGACGAAGATGGTCTGCATGGAAAGCCCTGAAGCAAGGACGATCATACGGCACCGCCGCACAGCGCCACATTCTGCACTTGACGCATGATCTGACCGATGGTTTGGTTCGGCATGCTGGCGCCATTGGAAATGGCACTCACATAGCGGGGGCCGTCGCTGGTCTGGAGCACGCCACTGATCGCCCGCACGCCTGTGAGGGTGCCGGTTTTGCCGAACAGACGGCCATCAATGGGGCCGCCACTGTATAGGCGACGCATCGTGCCCCGTTGGCCGGCAATCGACATCGAGGCGATGTAATCGCGGCCGTAGGGATGTTGATCCATGCGCAACAGCAAGGCGGCCAGCAGCCGCGAGGTGAGCCGATTGGAGCGATCAAGGCCGCTGCCATCGCGGACACGCACCCCCTGCATCGGCAGGTCCTGTTGGCTGAGCCAGGCCATTTCCAGCCGGGCAGCTTCCTCGATATTCCAGGTGCCGGCGGCACTGCGCAGCAGGACCTCAGCCGTGAAGTTATGGCTATCGGCGTTAGCCAGACTCAACAACCCATGCATGGTGGTGGAGGGCTCCTGATGCACCAGCACCGCATCCTGAGGCAGCGGCGCCGCCGCCGCCACCAGGCTCAGCTGGGCCTTGGCGCCCTGTTGCACCATGGCGCGTTGCAGCAGGGTGGTGAGCCGGGAGGGCGGATTGCTCACCGCATCCTCAATCGCATTGCTGGTGACAGCCAGCCGCGTGATCGGCGCGCCGTAGGCATAGCTGCGATCGCCGTAGCTCCAGCCCTGGGGCCACCAGCCCTGGGCCGGCTCCTCCGCCAGCTGCAGCTTCAGCGCCGTGCCCGGTGCACCACCCGCGGAGGCCAGGGCCAGCTTGGCGAAGCGCTGCAGATGGGGCACCGCCAGATCCGGATCGCCCTGGCCGGTGAGCCGCAGCGTGCCGTCACTGAGGCGCCAGAGGCTGGTACGCAGTCGGAAGTCGGGGCCGAGGCGATCGAGGGCGAAGGCCGTACTCAGCAACTTCTGATTGGAGGCCGGCACCCGGGGCCTGGTGCCATTCACATCCGCCAGCAGCCGCCCGCTGGGGTCTGCCACGCTGACACTCCAGACCGCGGATTCCGAACCGAGCAGCGACGCCAGCCGCTGCTGCAGGCCGGGACAGCTGACCTGGCTCTGCAGTTGGGGCAGGGCCAGCGGTGCCGGCAGCGGCGGCAGCGTCGCCATGGGTGGCCGCTGGATGCTGCGGCTGGGCGGCAGGGCCGGAGACCAGGAGTCCGTGGTGGAGGCCGTCTGCTGGGCCAGGGAAGGGGCCGACAGGCTCGGGGCGCCGAGGGCGGCGGCGAGCAGCAACAGCGGTAGACAGGAATGCTTGCGGTTCATGATCAGGACTTGCCCACTTTCAGGTCAGTCACGGTGCCGTTGAAGCGGTAGTTCGCCCCCTCCAGTTCCACCGGCGCCCCGATTTTGATCGTCTGATTGCCGAATACAACGCCGCCACTGGTCTTGCGGCCCTCACCGTTCAACACGAAACGGCCATCAAAGGTGCCGAACACCCTCTGGTTGGGATCAGGGGCGCTGACCACGCGGCCTTCGGGGGTCAGGATCGAAATGCGGCGATCGAGGGGAATCACACGCTCGATCTCCACACTGCCGTGGGGCTGGTTGCGGATCACGATCGCTACCTTGCCTTCCGCTTCGGCACTTCTGATCAGGGCGGCCGAATCGGCGGAGGGCACTCCGCGCACATCGACGGTGACCGTGACCGGTTGCAGCGAGCCGGTGGCGCTGGCCACGGCGCCGCTCAGCTTCGGGCTCCAGACCACACCGGCGACAGCCAGCAGCACGGCAGCGGCCGCACCGAGATCCACCAGATTCCAGGAGCGGGAGGGAGAGATATTGCTGGCCATAGGAACCACTAAAGCCTGCGAAGTGTACGCAGTGTTCTCGAGCGGCACCAGTGCCACTCGACCAGTACGACTGGACCGCTGTCATGAACAGGCGTTCAGGGGTAGTCCCAACGGCTGGCCGGATCCGCACTCAGTTCTGCAGTCCTTCAATCAGATCGCCCAGGGCCTTGAGGTTGCTGCCCAGGCTCTGACCCTCGCCACCGCTGAGCGCCTGGTCCCGCTGCTCGCTGTCGGGTTTGCGCTCAAAGCTGGTCACAAAGCGGTAGCCATCGGCATCGAGGCGGTAAAGCTGCCAGTCTCCGGGCCAGGCCCGTCGCAGGGCGCTGGCACTCTGGGGCAGCAGGGCATAGGCGGCCTGCCACTGGGCGAGGAACCCGCGGCGCCGTTGGCGGGCGACGCTGCCGATGCCGACCGTGGCATCCTCCAGGTTGGGGTTGAGCAACACCACCGGGCCGCGATGGGCGGCACAGATTCGCTCCACCTGCTCGTATTCCGCCTGGCTGGCGCCGGCGAGCAGCAGCAGGCCCTCGCTGGGGCTTTCCGCCTGCAGCCGCTCCTGATCGCCGTAGCTGGCGATCGTGGCCGCCGCATCGCCGGCGTCGCGGCGGGCCAGGGCGGTGGCCCCCATATCGGCAAACAGCAGCCGGGGCTCCAGGCCCGCCGCCGCCAGCGCTTGATTCAGGCGCAACACCAGCGGTAGCAGGCGCAGGCCTTCAAAGCGAAACTCCACGGTCCAGCGGCCGGCTGGCGTGGAAGCCAGGGCCTGGCGGAGGGCTGCGAGGGCCTCGGCCTCGGCGGTGAGCAGATCGGCGGGCAACATGACAGGGAGGCGTGGTCGAGGCGGCGCAGCGGCGCCGGGCGTCCGGACCCTACCCAGCCGGCTCTGGTCCTCGCACGCCACCTTGGCCCCCTGGCTTGGGCCTCCTGGCTCAGGGTTCTCCTGGCCCGCTGCTACACCCTGCTTGGGCCCTAAGTCAGGGCTGTCTGCAGCTCGCGGCGGGCCGCGTCGAGGTCTGCCGTGAACGGTTCCAGATCCTGCGGCTGCAGCCAGGGCCCCAGGCTCAGGCGCAGGCCACTGCTGGCCTCCAGCGGGCTGTAGCCCATGGCCAGCAAGATCGGACTGGCGCCTGCAGCAGCCCCGGCTCCGGCGGCGCTGCTGCAGGCGGAGCCACTGCTCACGGCCCAGCCGCGACGAGCCAGCGCCCGCACCAGGGCCCGGCCCGACAGCGGCCGGCCGTCGTGACTGGACACCAGCAGGCTGAGATGGTGGGGCAGGCGCTGTCCGCTGCCGTCCGGAACCGGCCCACTGAGGCGCAGGCCTTCCTGAAGGGAGAGGCGCTGCCACAGCTCGTTGCGCAGCTGGGCCAGGGGATCCTGGCCGGCCGCCGCCGCCAGCCGTTCCGTGGCCAGGTCCAGGGCTGCGGCGAAGCCATGGGCCAGCAGCACCGGCTCCGTGCCGCCGCGGCGCCCCCCTTCCTGGGAGCCGCCGCCGATCAGCGGAGCCAGTTCCACCCCCGGGGCCAGGGCCAGGACGCCCACCCCCCGCGGGCCTTGCAATTTGTGGGCGGTGCCACTAAGCAGATCCACCGGCAGCTGCGCCAGGTTCAGGGGCAGATGGCCCAGCACCTGCACCGCATCCACATGCAGCCGCACGCCGGCCTGGCGGCAGAGCGCCCCGAGCTTGGCGATGGGCTGCAGGCTGCCCACCTCGCTCTGGCCCCAGATCAGCGACACCAGTCGGGTGGGTGGCGCCAGGCGCTCAGCCAGGAGCTGGGGATCAACCAGGCCGAGCCGGTCCACCGGCAGGATCTCCAGCTGCCAGCCCTGCCGTTGCAACTGGGCCGCAGCCGCCAGCGTGGCCGGGTGTTCAACGGCGGACACCAGCAGGCGGCCGGGCTGTAGCAGGGCGGCGCTGCCCAGCAGGGCCAGATGGATCGCCTCGCTGCCGCCGGAGCAGAAGACGATCTGACCGGGCTCGGTCCCCAGGGCGCCGGCGAGCCGGATGCGGCTGCGTTCCAGCAGTTCGGCCGCCACCAATCCGGGGCCATGCAGGCTGGAGGGATTGGCCCAGGCGGCGGCCGCTTGATCGGCCATGGCCGCCAGCACCTCCGGGGCGGGCGGGCTGGTGGCCGAGGCGTCGAGGTAGCGGCTCAGATCGACGGCTGGCGCGGCGGCCCGAGCGTGGCGCACGGCAGTGGATGAGGCTGCTGGGTCTGGG
>CAMBZX010000206.1 GCA_945872185.1 Synechococcus sp. UW140
TTCTCGCCAGCTGAAGCGGATTTACTGGCTTGACTTGACCTACCAGCTGGACTTGACCACGCCGGGCAGTTCACCCTTGTGGGCCCGTTCGCGCAGTTGGTTGCGGCAGAGGCCAAAGTCGCGGTAGTAGCCGCGGGGTTTGCCGGTGGCCCAGCAACGGTTACGCACGCGCACCGGGGCACTGTTGCGGGGCAAACCCTGAATCTTGCGATGGATTTCCAGCCGCTCCATCGGATCCGCAGCGGCATCAAACGCTGCCTTGAGGGCAGAACGCTTGGCGGCAAAGCGCTCAACCATTTTCTTGCGCTTCACGTCGCGCGCAATCATCGACTTCTTCGCCATGCGGCTTGGTTGGTCAGCGTTGTGTTCGTCGGACTCTACCGTCCAGGGTGGCTGGGGCAGAGCTCGGCGATCGGGCAGTCCAGGCAACGCGGTTTGCGGGCGGTACAGAGGGCCCGGCCATGGAAGATCAGCCGGATCGAAAGGGTCTGCCAGTCGGCCTGGGGCACCAGTCGCATCAGATCCGGTTCGATCGTGCGGGGGTCGCTGCGGCGGCTGAGCCCCAGCCGTTGGCTGAGCCGGCTCACATGGGTGTCCACGGTGACGCCGGCGTTGATGCCGTAGCACCAGGCCAGCACCACGCTGGCGGTTTTGCGGGGCCACGCCCGGCAGCAGCAGCAGTTCCTCCATGGTGCGAGGCACGGCGCCGCCATGGTGCTCCACCAGCAGGCGGCAGGCCGCCACGATGTGCTTCGCCTTGTTGCGATCAAAGCCGTCGATTTCACGTACGGCTCCACGGCGTCGGCTTCCACCGCCGCCGCCGCATCGGAAAAGCGCTTGAACAGCGCCGGGGGCACCAGGTTGACCCGCACATCGGTGAATTGGGCCGAGAGCATGGTGGCGACCAGCGGCTCGTAGGGGTTGCGCCAGTCCAGCGAGCAGGTGGCCTCGGGATAGAGCTCCCCCAGGCGCTCGAGAATCAGGGGCGGGCGCTGGCCAAGCGGGGCATGGGCGGCTGCGGGGTTGGCTTCGCTTCAGCGCCCTAACAATTGCTGCACCGCCGGCAGTTGGCTGGTGTCTTTGACGATCAGTAGCAGGCTGAGCCCCACCAGAAACACAAATCCAGACTGGAAGAAGGCCATCTGGAAGCGTTCCGGCAGCGGCCGACCCCGCACCCCTTCCAGCAACAGCAAGGCCATTTGGCCGCCATCGAGCAAGGGCAGCGGCAGGGCGTTGAGCACCGCCAGGTTGATGGAGATCAGGGCGCTGAACAGAAACAGGCTGCCGCCTCCTTGTTTGGCCAGCGAGGCCCCCATCTCAACGATCTTCACCGGGCCCGACACCTGGCCGGCGGTTTCGCCGAAGTGGGTGATCAGGGTGACAAACCCCTCCACCGTGCGGCGGGTCAGGGCGACGAAATCACGGTTGGCGCGGCGGATCGGCTCCAGCGGGCCACGGGCAGCCCGAAAGGCTTCGCTGCCGTTGGGCTGGAGCTGGGCACCGATGCGGCCGATCCCCCCCACCGAACTTGGGTTGAGCGAGAGGCTGAGCGACTGACCGCCGCGCTCGGTGTCCAGGCGCAGGCTCTGGCCCGGGGCCTGGCGGATGCGTTCCACCAGTTCAGCCACGGCCTCCTGGCCACCGGCCAGTTTGTGGCCCTCCAGGGCCAGGATGCGGTCCCCCGCCTGCAGGCCCGCCATTTCGGCCGGCTGGCCGCTCTGCACCGCCGCCACCAGCACGCCCGGGGTGGCGCTGAAACCTGAGGGGATGCCGACTACAAACCCTTGGGCCACCAGCACGGTCCAGGCCAGCAGCAGGTTGGCCAGCACCCCGGCGGCAATCACCAGAGCGCGCTGGGGCAGGGGGCGGTTGCGCAGCAGATCGGGATCAGACGGGGGGATGGGGCTGTCTTCGTCGTCATCGGGAAAGGACACGAAGCCGCCCAGCGGGATGGCTCGCAGGGCATAGAGCACGCCGCCGCGGCGCCATTGCAACAGGGCTGGACCGAAGCCGATCGAGAAACCGCTGACCCGGATGCCCTGCCAGCGGGCAGCGAGGAAATGACCGCTCTCGTGCACCACGATCAGACCCGCCAGGATCGCCAGTGCCGTGAGAACGCCCATGCCAGCCAAGCTCCGCAATGGCCCCATTGTGGGCCTTGCGAGGCATCGACCGGGTTCGGTCGCCTGCGATCAGCGGTTCTGGCGTTGCCTGCTCGAAGGCTTGGACGCGGAAGATTGGGAATCGAGGGCCCAGGCGGACGTCCGTCAACAGGGCTCCAATGCTCAAGATCAGGCACAGAGTTCACAACTCAGCCTGCCTAGGCGGGCCCAAATGAACAGTGGCAGTGAAACTCAGATGCCGATCTGGGCATCTGGGAAAATCAGATAGTTGATGTTCTGGAGGCTCACTTTTTCGTTCGGCCCTGATGACACATAACAGTTGACCCGGGTGCAGACACCTTTGCCACCATCTGCATTCTTGATGGTGTAAGTATTTTTCAGGTTAGGGAGATAAACAATGTCCTCGAACAAAGGTGAGCCGGTAATCGTAAGGGTGCCCGGATTGGGCTCAATATAGAAGTGCTGACGCTTGTCAATCTCTGTTGCGGGTGCTCCCTCGTAGATGATCTGATGGCTGGTAAGCGTTTGATAGCAAATGCTGCTCAAGATGTTGGTGGTGCCGCGGGCGGCGCTGGCATCGTCACAGGCACTGGGTGCCGTTGTCAGATAGGTGCTGCCATTGGCCACCTGGTCACCGAAGGCGTACAGCGGATTGATCGCAGAGCGGGCGCCAAATATATAGGGATTGAGCTGGCCAGTGGTTGATTGCATGTTGAACTGAATTCTGATCCCCCGAGATAGGGAATTGGAGAGGTTAGCCAGGTCACCACTGTTGATCACGGTGTCCCAGGGGCTGGTCAATGATAATCTATCCAACACGACCGTTTTGACTGACTGGCTTCCAGATAAGATGAGATTTCCATTGGCATCATAGGCGGGCCCACAGCGATAGAGGGTCTTCGGTCCAGTCCAGCCAGGAGGCGGATTTTGAGCTGCAAATCCATAAACAATAGTCCACAATCTGCGCGGACCAATAATCACCAATGGGTCGTTCAGGCCGCAAGTGGTGGGATCGGTTGTGGGGACGGAGAGATCACTGGCATTGGAGATTTCCTTCTGCATCATTGCCGCCACCCTGATGGTGGCATCCTTGATATTGGAATACTCCTCGAAGGATCGCGATAATTTAACCTCGGAAACCATGATGTGTGCCATGGCATGAATGACGATCAAGCTGATCACCATGGCCACCAGCAGCTCAATCAGCGACAGGCCCTGGCTCTTATCGTTTGCTTTAGCCTTGGTTGATTTTTTCAGCAGCTCACGCAGCACCAGTGATGACCAGGCTGGCCGATGGCTAAGGTGAGGGCTTGAACGTTTCATTTCGCGGTGTAGTCGCAGGTTTCGCTCCCGGACTTGCTCAGTCCTAGGCGAATAATTGCGGTAGGAATTGTCAAATTAACGCAGATCACCGCGGTTGATCGCGGATCGGAGAGAAGAATTGTTTGATCAGTCAACAAGGCGTCAGCGTTTGAACTCATCCCATCAGCCCGAAAGGTGAAGACTGTGGTTTGATCGATACTGAGATCGCTGGAACCGGAACGATCCCTGAGATTGATTGAATTCGGTAGCAGTGTTGTGCTGATGCAATTGGCAGGAGAAACTGCTGTAGTTACATTCGTGGTTGCTTTGTCGATGGTTTGAACAACATTGCAAGTGAGGTCTACTGGAATATTCTTGGCAGCAGTGTCCCTGGCTTTAGCGATAGCACCGGAAAGTTCGGCAGCAGCCAGCCTGAGCTTGCTGTAATTGACAAATGATGATGATTGGCTGCGAAGGAAGATGCTGCCGAGGACGCTAATTAATGCAATTACCATGAGTAGCTCAATGAGCGAATAGCCCATGTGCTTCTCCCTGTTAGTTAATCGCCGTGGTGATTTCCTCATGTCGGCGTGCACCATGCAACAGATTCAAGCGCGACGGAGGCCTCGCGCACAAAGTTGATTGGTCGATCATTGGTTGAGGTCACCTTGTAGATCACGTAGACCCTATTGGCATTGGAGGTGTCGACCGTTCGGCTCAGCGTGTAGCCGGGGCTGAGATTGCTGATCGGGATCGGGCTGTTGGCAGTAGTGGAGAAGCTGTAAGGAAGCTTGGGGGTGACATCATTCGTTGTATTGGCGATGTTGACGGCATCGGCGATGAATTGCTGCGAGAGATTTGTTGTGGTGAGATCACTATTGGCACATTCGTACTCAAGGACGGGCGATGTCTGAAATACTGCGCTTGATTTGGTATGGGAATTGTCCAGTGGGTAGGGCCCACTCTTCATTTTCCAGAACTTGGCGTAGCGCTTGATCCAGCT
>CAMBZX010000207.1 GCA_945872185.1 Synechococcus sp. UW140
AAAGCACAGAAACCGCGGTGGCTGAAATCGACGCGGCCCCGGTTTACGGGCCCCGGATCGAGCCGATCGCCACCAGTTACAACGGCCGCCCAACCGGCGAACCGTCTGCGGAGAGGTGGGGAAAACTCCCCTTAAAAGGTGGCAAAACCACAGGTGAGCTTTTCCGGCTGAAATCGGCTCGTTTTCCCCTGCCTGGGGAAACGGTGGAAAAGTCGATTTTCGCGCTGCTTTCGAATCTGCTTTCCCCAGGGATCATCTCGTTAAATCCCAACTGGCGCAGGAGTTTTGGTTTGTTCCTCCCGTTTTCCACCGCCCCTACTACGGCTGAAGATTTTTTTTAATTCAGGAAATCAATCCTTTGGACAGCAGAACAGCCTGAGCTGAAGGGTCCGGCCCGTTGCGCTTTTGCCCGGCCTGTGAAACCGTGGGCCCGCCCATGACATCGCCCCGGGCAGGCCAGGACCCCCTCCCATGAAGCTGGTCTGCTCCCAGACCGAACTCAGTTCCAGCCTTCAGCTGGTGAGTCGTGCTGTGGCTTCACGCCCGACCCATCCGGTGCTGGCCAACGTGCTGCTCACAGCCGATGCCGCCACCGGGCGCCTGAGCCTCACTGGGTTTGATCTCAATCTCGGCATCCAGACCAGCCTTGCGGCCGCAGTCGAAAGCAGTGGCGCGATCACGCTGCCCTCGCGCCTGTTCAGCGAGATCGTCAGCCGTCTGTCTGCTGACAGCCCGATCACCCTCAGCTGTGGCGAGGCCGATGAACTGGTGCAGCTCACCAGCCTCTCGGGCAGTTATCAGATGCGGGGCATGCCCGCCGATGACTTTCCCGATCTGCCCCTGATGCAGAGCGGCACCCCGATCCGGATCGATGCCGAAGCCCTGGTGAAGGGGTTGCGGGCCACCTTGTTCGCCAGCAGTGGCGATGAGGCCAAGCAAGTGCTCACCGGCGTCCATTTGCGCCTCGATGACGACGGTCTGGAATGCGCCGCCACCGACGGTCATCGCCTGGCGGTGTTGCGGCTGGCCAACATCACCGAGCCCCAGGCGGTGGCGCCCGCCGAGACGGTGGCCGGTGAGCCCTTTGCTGTCACCGTGCCGGCCCGTTCCCTGCGCGAACTGGAGCGACTGCTCAGCGGCCGTCCCAGCAGCGAACCGCTCAGCCTGTTCTGTGAACGCGGCCAGGTGGTGGTGCTCTGGGCCGATCAGGTGCTCACCAGTCGCATCCTCGACAGCACCTATCCCAACTACCGCCAGCTGATTCCGGAGTCGTTCAATCGCCGCATCGTTCTCGATCGCCGTGGTTTTGTCTCGGCCCTGGAACGGGTGGCCGTGCTGGCGGATCAGCACAACAACGTGATCAAGATCAGCAGTGATCCCGCCGCCGGCAAGGTGATGATCCGCGCTGATGCCCAGGATGTGGGCAGTGGCTCCGAAGCCCTGGCTGCTGAGATCAGTGGCGAGGAGATCGAGATCGCCTTCAACGTCCGCTACCTGCTCGACGGCGTCAAGGCGATGGCTTCCGATCAGGTGGTGTTGCAGTGCAATGCCCCCACCACGCCGGCGGTGCTGGCGCCGGTGGGGGAGGAGAACCCGTTCACCTATCTGGTGATGCCGATCCAGATCCGCAGTTGAGCCAGTGACCCTCCCCGAGCAGCTGCTGCTGAGCGATCTGCTGCGCCGGAAGGTTCGCTGCGATCAGGGCCTCGACCATGGCGGTGGCGTCTGCGGCTGGATGCATCCGCCGGTGCATCGGCTGCTGGGCTGGGTCAGCCGCCCGTCCGCCCTTGCGCGGCGGCGGCTGGTCTGGCGCCTGGATCAGTTGCGCGGGCTGGGCGAGCTGGAAGCCTTTGTGCAGGGCCCAGGGGCCGAGACCGAGCCCACCGTTCTGGAGCGCCTGCCCACCTTGATCGGCGCTGCCCTGATCGGTGCCGACGGCCAGGCCCTTGGCCTGGTCAGTGATGCGGCGGTGGAGTTGCGCAGCGGCCGCATCCGCCACTATCTGGTGTCGCGCAGTGACCCACGCCTGCCGGGCAGTAGTCGCTGGCGGCTGAGCCCCGAACGCATCGTCGATCAGCAGCCCGGCCGGGTAGTCACTGCGTTGCAGGGTCTGGATGATCTCCCCTTGGCCCGGGCCAGTGTGCGCCAGGAGTTCCTGCAGCGCTCACGGCGCTGGCGGGATCAGATGGGCAAGGAGAGCAGCCGGCTGCGGGATCGCTTCCAGGAGGTGAGCGGCCGTTTCGAGGAGCGATTGGAAGGCTGGCTGGAGGAGCCGCCCTGGGATGGCATCGAGCGTCCCCCAGGGAGCGAGCCGGGCCCCTGGGACGACGAGGAGCTCACGGCTCCGTCTCGGCGGCAGCAGCAGCGCTCTGCGGCGCCGGCGGCCGATCCGCTGGAGGACTGGTCTGAGGCGGATTGGCCCGAGCGGCCCGAGCAGGCTGCAGACGAACCATGGGAGGAGCGGCAGCAGCGCCCAGCTCAGGACGAACAGGACGACTCGGACTGGGATCGAGTCGAACGGCCCTCATCAGGCCGCCCGCGTTCCAGGCGAAGTGATGGCTCTGGCGATCGCTTCCGCGGCCGCGACGAGGAAGACGATCCCTGGATCTGATACTGGAGGCCTGCCGCAGCGGCTTCCGTTGGTCTCCTCTCCCTCTTCTCCCTTCTCCGTGCCCGAAGCGCTGCGCAAGGAGGGCCTCAGCCAGAGCGATTACGAGGAGATCGTGCGCCGGCTGGGCCGCGCTCCCAACCGGGCCGAACTGGGCATGTTCGGAGTGATGTGGTCGGAGCACTGTTGTTACCGCAACTCCCGACCCCTGCTCAGTCAGTTCCCAACCACCGGCCCCCGCATCCTGGTGGGGCCCGGCGAGAACGCCGGCGTGGTGGATCTGGGGCAGGGGCAGCGCCTCGCCTTCAAGATCGAGAGCCACAACCATCCCTCCGCCGTTGAACCCTTCCAGGGCGCGGCCACTGGGGTGGGGGGCATCCTGCGCGACATCTTCACGATGGGGGCCCGGCCGATCGCGCTGCTCAACGCCCTGCGTTTCGGTCCCCTCGAGGACGAGCGCAATGTCGGTTTGATGGAGGGGGTGGTGGCCGGCATCGCCCACTACGGCAATTGCGTCGGCGTGCCCACCGTGGGCGGTGAGGTGGCCTTTGATCCCAGTTATGGCGGCAATCCCCTGGTCAATGCCATGGCCCTGGGGTTGATGGAAACCGACGACATCGTCTGCTCCGGTGCCCGGGGGGTGGGCAATCCGGTGGTGTACGTGGGCAGCACCACCGGCCGCGATGGCATGGGCGGCGCCAGCTTCGCCAGTGCCGAGCTCACCGAGGCCTCTCTCGATGATCGTCCCGCCGTGCAGGTGGGTGATCCTTTTCTGGAGAAGGGATTGATCGAGGCTTGTCTGGAGGCCTTCCAGAGTGGGGATGTGGTGGCGGCCCAGGACATGGGCGCCGCCGGCCTCACCTGCAGCTGTTCGGAGATGGCCGCCAAGGGCGGCCTCGGCATTGAGCTCGATCTCGATCGGGTGCCGGCGCGGGAAACCGGCATGACGGCCTACGAGTTCCTGCTGAGCGAATCCCAGGAGCGGATGCTGTTCGTGGTGCAGGCCGGGCGCGAAGAGGCGCTGATGGCCCGCTTCCGCCGCTGGGGTCTGCAGGCGGCCGTAGTGGGTCGGGTGCTGGCCGAGAACGTGGTGCGGGTGCTGCAGCACGGCGCGGTGGCGGCGGAGGTGCCCGCCAATGCCTTGGCAGATGACACGCCGATCAACCAGCACGAGCTGTTGGCGGAGCCCCCGGAGGCGATCCGGCGCCATTGGCAGTGGCGCGAAACCTCTCTGCCCGAGGCCACGGGCCACGGCATTGCCCGTGGTGATGGTCGTCTGCCCTGGAGCGACGTGTTGCTGCGGCTGCTCGATGACCCGACGATCGCCAGCAAGCGCTGGGTGTATCGCCAGTACGACCACCAGGTGCAGGCCAACACGGTGGTGCTGCCAGGCGGTGCCGACGCGGCCGTGGTGCGGTTGCGGCCCCAGCAGGGGGCGGGCTCCATGGAGGCTTGCGAGCGCGGCGTGGCGGCTGTGGTCGATTGCCCCAACCGTTGGGTCTTCCTCGATCCGGAACGCGGTGCCATGGCGGCCGTGGCGGAGGCGGCCCGCAATCTCAGCTGCGTCGGCGCCGAACCGCTGGCGGTCACCGACAACCTCAACTTCCCTTCGCCCGACACCGCCAGCGGCTACTGGCAGCTGGCCCTGGCCTGCCGCGGTCTGTCCACCGCCTGCGCTGCCCTCGACACCCCGGTGACCGGTGGCAACGTTTCCCT
>CAMBZX010000208.1 GCA_945872185.1 Synechococcus sp. UW140
TGGCGCGAGCGCAGCAACGGCAGCAGACCACCGACGTGGTGCAGCGGCAGGGGGTCCAGATGCAGGCAGGCCGCTGGATCCAGGCCCAGAGCCGCCAGCCAGCGGCTGCTGGCCGCCGCCGAGGCCTGCAAATGGGCCAGGGGCTGCAGGCACCAATGCCGCGCCCCGGCGCTGCCGCCACTGCCGAGCAGCACGGCGGGCTGCCCCGCGGCCAGGGCCCGGCCCAGGGCGGCGGCGACCCCGTGCTGGCGCAGGGCCTCGGCCAAGCGCCCCTGCTCCCCCGGCCCCGCCAGCGCCACGATGCGCCCCTCGCCCCAGGCCGCCTCCAGCGCCGCGGCCCAAGGTGCCGGTTCGCCGGCGAGCGCCAGCAACAGGAGCTCGGGTGTCGTCATCGGCCGCCTGTCGTCATCGAGCCTCTGCCGCCGCCGCCCACACCAGCTCCGGATCGGAGTCAAACAGCGCACCGGCCGGCCGCCAGCCGGGGGCCAGCCCCGGCGCCGTCGGCGTCGGTCCGTCCTGCTGCAGGGCCGCCAGATGGGCCAGGCATCGCCGACCGATCCCGGTCTCGAAGGCCGTGCTCAACATCAGCCGGGGCGTGCCGGCGAGCAGCTGCCTGAGCAACGGCCGCGGATCCCCCTCCAGGGCCGGCCGCCGCACCTGCCAGCCACACCAGCCGCTGGCCAGCTGGGGATCGAGCTGCAGGGATTCATCCAGGGCCACCGGCACCACGGCCGCCAGGGCCGCCAATCCGGCCAGATCCGCCGGCGCCAGGGGCTGCTCCAGCCATTCCAGTCGGGGGTCGGACGCCAGCCGCTCCGCCCAGGCCTGGGCGGTGGCCCGATCCCAGCCGCCATTGGCATCGAGTCGCAATCTGGAGCCGTGGGGCAATCGCGCCAGCAGCTGCTCCAGCACGGCCCTCTCTTCGGGGTCAGGCCCGGCCGCCACCTTCCATTTGAAGGTGAGGGGTCCTGAAGCCTGCGGAACTCCCCGCCAACCAGCGGCCAGCGGGGCCTCAGGGTCCGCGGGGGCGCCGATAGCGCCAGGGTCGTCGAGGGCTCCTACAGCGCCAGCGGCCGCGGCCGTACCCAAAACACCAGGGGCCACGGCAGCGCGCACGGCGACAGGATCCGCGTCAGCAGCAGCTCCACGGGCCTCATCGCCCCTAGCCCCTGGGGCCACCACGGCGCCAGCAGCGCCGAGACGCCCAGGCGAGCGCAGCGCCGGTTCAGCGCCCTGCGGCTGCTCATCCCACTGCAGCAGCGTCTCCAGAGCCGCAAGCGCTGCCGCTCCCGCCGGCAGCAACCAGGCGGAGGGGGGAGCCGCTCGCCATGGGGCCCGGTCCGGCGCCCCCAGACCATCCAGCTCAGCCAGGGCCAGCCCCAACGCAAAACCCAGACAGGCCGGCAGCGCCGGCAAGCAGGCTTCCAACTCCTGGCGCCCCAGCTCCGGACCGAGCTCGGCGATCGTGGCGGCCAGGGCCGCGAACTGCGGCTGGGGCACCGCCTGAAGTCGCTGCGTCGCTGCCCGGCCCGCTGGCGGCGTCAGGCCTGGCAGCGGCGGCCCCACCGACTGCGGCCAGGGGGCCGCTTCACCCCAACCCACGGCGCCATCGGCCTGGCTCAAGCGCAGCAGCCAGCCCCGTCGCTCCGCCAGGGCACCGTGGGCCGTGACCAGGGTCCGGGGCAGGCGGAACTGGAAGGGCCGCCAGGCGAGCTGCAGGCGTTCATCACCTGGGACGCTCACCGGCCCACAAGGGAGACAGCCCAGGGCGCAATCGCCAGCCCGGCGGCCAGCCCCAGACCATTGAGCGCCTGAAAGCGCAGGGCCAGGAACTTGCTGCTCACAATCCGCTCCGGCTGGTCATGGTGGGCCCCGAGCAGGGCGATCAGCTGGCGGGCCGGCGGCAGGCCGATCACCCCCAGCAGGGCCGTGAGCGGCCACTGGCCCAGCAGCACCGGCGCCCACTGCAGCGCCAGGGCCCCAGCCACGAACCAGGGCACCAGAGCCGCGGCCCGATCGGTGCCGAGATGCACCACCGGCGAGCGCTTGCCGTGGGCGGCGTCCTCCTCCACCTGGTGGAAATGGGAACAGAACAGCACCAAGGTGGTGGCCAGCGCCGGCCCACTGCCGAGAGCCAGGGCCGGCCACCAGGGAATGGTCACCGCTGCCGTTGCGGCGGGGGCCAGGGCCAGCAGGGCCGCGGCCGTGGCGCAGGGCCCGAAGGCCAGCCAGCACAGCGGTTCGCCCAGCCCCCGGTAGCCCAGCCGGAACGGCGGGCCCTGGTACAAGTAGCCGAGGCCGCAGCAGGCCAGCACCAGCAGCAGCACCAGCGGCGTGCTGCGCAGGGCCACCAGGGCCATCAGGGCCAGGCCGAGCAGCAGGGCGCCGTTCGCCAGCCAGGCCACCCGATCGCGGCGACCGGTGAGATTGACCAGCGAATGGGGTTTACCGCTGGCATCCACCCCCGTATCGGCATCAAAGACGTCATTGGCGAGGTTTTCCCAGGCCAGCAGCAGCACCGCCGCCAGCAGGAACAGCAGCAGCTGGTCCAGCCGCATGGGCAACCCCTTGCCCAACCGCCAGCCCGCCGCCAGCAGCACCGGCATCACCGCCACCGCATACATCGGCCATTTGATCGCCGCCTGCCACAGCTGGCGGCGCTTCTCCAGCGGGCCAGGGGCGTAACGGCTTGCGACGACCTCGGGCTCGGACATGGCGGGCACGGGCTGCAGGCCGGCAAAGACCCATACATTTGAGCAGCCTTCGGCCCTGGCCCCCAGACCCCACCGGTGCAGGCCCCTTCATCCTTCTCCGAGCTGCTGGCGATCGCCAGCGATACGGCCCGCCGGTTGGAGGAAGCCGCCGGCCGCCGTGGCGAGGAGGAGGGGGTGCTCAGCCTGGCCCTGCCCCTGGCCGGTCTCGATCCGCTCGAACAGCTGCCCCAGCTGGCTGGGACCGGCAACAGCGACGGCTTCCGCTTCCTCTGGGATGGGGCTCCCGGGCTCTGCCTGGCCGCCTCCGGCCGCTGCCACAGCCTCGAACTGAGCGGACCGCGCCGCTTTGAGCTGGCCCAGCGCTTCAGCAGCCTCAGCCTCAGCCGCCTGGCCGCCGCCCCCCACCCTTGCCCGCCCCTGGCCCGGCCGCGGGTGCTGCTGGCCTTCGCCTTCTTCGATAGCCCCCTGCAGCAGGGCACCGGCGCCGCCGGCGTCCAGGCGGTGCTGCCCCGCTGGCAACTCAGCCGCCAGGGGCGGCAATGCTGGCTGCGGCTGCAGCGCAACCTCGGTGGTGGCATCACCGCCCGCAGCCTGGCCGAAGAGCTGTGGGAGATGGGGCAGCATCTGGAACGGGCCGCCGCCAACGACGATCCGCGGCCCGGCCCGGAGGGGGGCGCCCGCATCGCCCAGAGCTCCAACTGGCAGCACGGCTATCGAGCCGCCCTGGAGAAGGCCCTGGAGCTGGTGGACAGCGGCGAGCTGAGCAAACTGGTGCTGGCGGTGCGCCAGCAGCTGCTGCTCGATCGCCCCCTCGACCCGCTCAGCCTGTTGCGCCATCTGCGCCGCAGCCAGAGCGGCAGCTGTCGCTTCCTGTGGCAGCAATCCGCCGCCGAAGCCCTGCTGGGGGCCTCCCCGGAACGGCTGCTCACGGTGCGCCAGGGCCAGCTGCGCAGTGACGCCCTGGCCGGCACCGCCCCCCTGGGCGCGGCGGCGGCCGAGCTGCTGCACTCCGAGAAAGACCGGCACGAACACGAGCTGGTGGTTGACACCATCACCGCCGTGCTGCAGCGGCTGGGCCTGGAGCCGCGGCGGCCCCGCCATCCCCGGCTGGCCCGCCATGGCTCCCTGGTGCATCTGCACACCCCCATCACCGCCTCCCTCGCCAACCACCAGCCCCTGGCCCTGGCCGCGGCGCTCCACCCCACCCCGGCGGTGGCCGGCCTGCCGCGCCGGGAGGCGATGGCCTGGCTACGCAGCCTCGAACCGTTCGAACGCGGGTACTACGCCGCCCCGATCGGCTGGATCGACAGCGAAGGCGACCTCGACCTGCGCGTGGCGATCCGCAGCGGCATCCTGCGCGGCCGGCAGCTGGAACTCACCGCTGGCGCCGGCCTCGTGCGCGGCTCCAGGCCGGAGCGGGAGCTGCAGGAGGTGGCCCTGAAGCTGGGGGTGCTGCAACAGCAGCTGAATCTGCCCGCCCCGGCGCGCCTGAGCTGAAGCCAGACACAGACGGACGCAGCCGGCACAGAAGCCAGG
>CAMBZX010000209.1 GCA_945872185.1 Synechococcus sp. UW140
CCAGTGGGCTCTCCGGTAGTGGCGACAGACAAGAACGGGAAGGCTTTGCTAATGGCGAATATGGCTATGGATTTGGAGCCACAAAACTCGATCTGGATGAAGGATATCTGTTGTTTCATTATCAAGAAGTGCCCATCACTGACCCTGCCATTGCCAATCACCTCAGCGATGGCGTAGCCCCTGAGGCTGGATTCGCCGATACCACAGCCGCGGATTGGATTCCAAACCCCGATGGTGACTTTTCGGGTAAGTCTGACCTTGCCCGGTTCTCGCTTTCAATCACCAACGGCGTCGTCACTGGCGTAACACTGCTGAATGGTGGACGAGGTTATATGAGTACAAAAGCCGGCACCCACAGCGTTCGGGGATTTAACATCTATGGCAATAACATTGATCCACTGATCCCTTGGCTGGGCACCGCTCAGGTGGATCTTTCGTTTGTGGATGGGTCATTGAATGCGGTCAGCTTGACGGATGGTGGCAGTGGTTATGAGTTGGCTGTACAAGCAGCCGCAGACAATAATACCGCCACCTCAACCGACGAGCTTGCCGATAAAAATAGTATTGTTGTGGCGATTGACTATAACCTTGATGAGGTTCAGTATCTTGTAAGAGACACCGAGCTTTACCATGACTGGTATCTGATCAGCGATAGTGGCATTCAGTCCCAGGCGATCAACTCTGGTGCGTTTGGCGGCCTGCAGGTTTCGGTGGCGCCCAGTAGCAGCAAGGCCCAGGAGATTCTTGCCACCATGCCAATCACGACAGGCTATAGCGGCATGGGGGCACAACGCTCGTACAGAGCACCCCAACAAGGCTTGCTTCAGGTTTCCGATATCAACAGCACGATTGTTGCTGGCGGTAATTCGCTTGCCTTGCAGGATGGCCTGACATCTTTGGCCTTCACCAGCCGCCCTGCTCCTGGTGCACTTAAGCTGGATTTTGGAGGCGATCCGCTTTCGTCTTACCTGGTTAACTTCCGCGAGGCCTCCACCTCCATTGAAGTGAGCTACGGCTCCTGGAGCAGCGGGATTACTAAAACATCCTCCAATGCCCTCAACTTTGCGCAGGATGTGGCGCTGAGTCTGGTGCGTACGGATTCAACTGCAGGCAGTGCTTCTCTTGGTCTCCTTCGCTCCGGTGAGTTCATTCCGAGCATCTTGATCAAGGATGCCGAGGCTGCCAGTAGCTCGGCGCTCAACACCAACAGCATCTTTACACCCTCTGGATCATCGAGCTGGCTTGCAACCGAGTCTCAACGTCTGGGATCTTCCACATCATCGCTTGGCGTCATTGATGCCGGAGAGTGGACTCCAATTGCGTTCAACCAAGCAGGTGAGGAGCTAGCGGTTGAATCCATCACGATTGCTGGCAATGGCATTGATGTTTCATTCCAAGGTGGTATTCAAGCGCTCTACAACAGTGCCGGGACTGGATCCGCTCAGAGCCTGCCCAGTGATGGACATCTGGTCGTCACAGTTCAACGTCTTGGTCAACACAGAAATGGCCTAGCTTTCTATAAAGCTGATCCTATAACAGGGGCTGTTACCGTTGCTGAAAAGTCTTTTCTTCCGGCTGATTCTGGCTATTTGCAGGCCGCACTGGCTGCTGCCAAAGGTGACGGATTGCTCCTAGGCCCCGAACGATTGCCTGAATATGGGGCGGAAATGGTCATCTCAGATCTTGCGCTTGATCCCAGCCAGAATTATGGGCTCTTGCTCTTGCGGAAGAATAATGAGAGTGACATTGTCTCTTCCTACAGCCAGGCTAATTCTGGCAATGCCGTCTCCATGATGAGCTTTGTCGCTCCCGATCGGGGCATCGTCTATGGCATTGAGGACCTACCTGGTAGTATATCAGATGTCGACTATAACGATCTTATCGTCGGCGTTGCTTCCTCGGCCTTTGCTTTGTTGACCTAGGGGCAATGAACCCTCAGCCGAGTCGGGACATGGGTTTTCGATGGTATCTGGATTCTTGACCATGATGTCATTGGCAATATACGTATATTCTCATCAAGCCGTTTAAGGAATGCAATCATGCGTGCTCTGTACGCCGATTCACCGCCGGAGTTGTGGGAGCCAAAAATCCAGGACTGCAAGCTCATGCTCATACCCAGCCCTCCAAGGGCTGACGCGGTCCTGCCTGACAACACCTTTGATGGCCTTGGGAAGGCTCTGGAGCGTGCCATGGCGGCGGCGATGGGTATGCGTTCGTGACAACAGCCCCTGTCCAGACGGATCAACTCACGTATGAGTTATTCTGCGGCGGCCCGGCAGCCCGCGCCGATGGGCGCACCGGCCCTGGGGGACTATCGGGCCGGTCGCCTTGGCGGAACTGCCGCTTCAGAGAATCATGAACTGCGCGCTGCTGAAGGTGACGCTCAGATCGTTGAAGTCTTGGTCTGAGAATTCGGAGCGGAGATCTTCCAGGCCGAAGCAGACGCCCCGTCCGGGTGCCGCAAAGCTCTGGGCTATCACCTGGCCACCTTCGTTGGCCTGCGAAAAGGAGCTGGCCAAATCGTAGCGATTGTTTTGACGCACCAACAGCAGACTGTAACTACTGTTGGCCATCAGCGGCAGCGACTGGAAGACCTTTTCACTTTGGTACTCCGGCAGCTGATCGGGGCCGAAGTACAAGCCTGCCGCTGTGGCAATCTCCAGCGCACATTGGAGATAATCGTCATCTCCCGGCAGCAGCATTGCGCCGCCTGGAGCGCTGATAGCCCCGGTCACCGGATCGGCCTCATATAGCGCCAGCCCGTTATTATTACTGCCGAGGCGCTGCACCGTCATCACCAGGGATGGGCTTTCCGGCGTCGCCATTGCCGCTCCAGTGCTGGGCGTGCTGTAGCGGGCCTGGTAGCCGCCTTCGAAATCCACCTGGACAGCGTTACCGGCGACGGAAACCGACTGCAAGGCGAGGGACTGGCCGTTGCTGTCGGTTGCCACCGGCAGCCAGGTACCGGGCGCGAACGTGCGCTGCGCTGAGGTGCTGCCCTGGCGCTCTCCCTCGCTGGCCAGCCAGCTTCCTGACCCCGATGGGGTGAACAGCCGGTTGACCGTCAAGGCAGAAGCGCTGGCGGAATAACTGTCCTGCAGCAGCCATATCGGGCTCAGGGCCGTTGCGCTGCGCAACCCGAAGCTGATGGCTCCGCTCTCGGCGTCACTGCGGCTGACGTTCAAGGTGACATCGGCCTTGAATTGCAGGCTGTCATCCGGGCCGGCGCTGATCCCCGATTCCCAGGGCGCGTAGTCGATGGCAAGCTTGGTATTGGCTTCCCTGTAATTCACCTGATAAGACGACAGTGGATCGCCACCAAACTCCACTTGCAGCGCACCCGGGGCCG
Organism: Synechococcus sp. UW140; assembly: GCA_945872185.1. GTDB lineage: Bacteria > Cyanobacteriota > Cyanobacteriia > PCC-6307 > Cyanobiaceae > Cyanobium. Next base: position 3,350 of record CAMBZX010000209.1, read on the forward strand.
CCAGCCTTGAGAGATTGAGGTTGACATTGCCGTTGTTGAAGGCCTGCTTGGTGCCGCCCCCCACGATGGTGCCCAGGGCATCTTTGATCGTGATCGTGCCCTCCTGGGGGTTGGCGTAGGCTGTCTGCTTACCGGAGCCGCTGTAGCCGGTGGTCAGCGGTTGTGTGGCAATGATCTCGCGGGCGCGCTGGGCGCTGGGCCGAAGATCGAGGCTGAGGCCGCCGAAGGGGCCTTGCTGGCTGGCCCAGGACTGGATGGCGGTGTCGGCCAGCAGATACCAGTCCTGATAGAGATCACTGCCAGGGGCGGCTTGGTCGGCGAAGGTGTATTGCGCTTCAAGATTGACATTGATGCCGACCAGCATCGAATCTTTGCCGCTCTGGTTGAGGTTGTTGCCATTGATCGAGTTGGCGAGCTCCTTGTAGCCGATTCCTTTGCGTTCGTTGCCATTGCCATCCTTGGCAAAGCGCACAGCCTTCAGCTGCCCAGCCGCGAAGGTCAACTCCACGGCCGCTCGCGATGGATCGGACTGGTCAGAGGGCAGGGGCCTGGTCGGATTGTTGCCCTGGATCTCGAAGGTGTAGGTACCGTCCTGGTAGACGTTGCTGCCGATGCTCTGCTCCAGATAGCCGTTGCCGGCCTGAACTAATTGCAGATGATCCAGATAGCCTTGTGGATTGTTGGCATCGTCATCCATCATCACGTCGAAGCTGAACAGCGCCAGGTTTTCCAGCTTGGCGTTGCTGGGCGACCATTGCTCAAAGAACAGCGAACCCCGTTGCATCTGCTCGGCGCTGAGGCCCTGTAGCTTGCCGATCAGGGTGATGGCCGGGTCCAGGGGGACGGCGGTCCGGTAGTTCATGAACAAGTAGCCGTCGTCCA
>CAMBZX010000210.1 GCA_945872185.1 Synechococcus sp. UW140
GCATTCCCAGCCGCGGCGTCAGGCGCCGCCGGAAGCAGCCCTGGTTCACGCGGATTGAACTGCCACCACGATCACAGCCTCAGCGCCGCGATCCGCTGTCGCTCGCTGTCGCATGAGCGTCTCGGGTGAGATGTGTCGGTCAATCAGGGATTGAGCTGCTGAGCGCCGCCGCCAACCCCACCGCCCCAGCCCTGGTGCAGGCGTTGGCCCTGCTGCTCCAGAGCGAGCAGGAGCTAAAAGCCACCACCTCCGCCCTCCGGGCCCGGGTGGCCGGCAGCAGTCAGGCCGCCGAGATCGATGACGTGATCGCCGCTATCTTGGTGGCACGCTTTAACGGCCGATCAATCCAGGAGCTCTGTGCCATGGGCGGCATCACCCTCGACGACTTCACCCAGAGCGTGGCCTACCGCGAGATCTTTGGGCGGGGGGAGGCGCAGGGTGAGGCCCGAGGAGAAGCCAACGTCACCCTGCGCCAGCTGAGCCGCCGCTGCGGGCCCCTGAGTGGGAAGCAGGAAAGCGTGATTCGCAGCCTGCCGCTGGAGCGGCTGGAGGGCCTGGCGGAGGCCCTGCTGGATTTTGAGGGCATGGCCGATCTCAACGCCTGGCTATCGGCCAACACCTGAAGCACCCACCGACGGCCGCTTCCTGCGGCGGCTGTACGCCGAAACTGCCCGGCTGGTGCAGCAGGAGCCTGGTATCGAGCGGTGGCGGGTGGTGGTGCTCTGCCCCTCCCGCCAGCTGAATTTCGGCGATCCAGCCCCAGCAACCAATGGCCGCGTATGGCCGCGTGCGGGCCCGGGCCTGCAGGGCTTCTTCCAACGGGGGTGAGCCCTCGCCGTAGGCGAAGCCTTCTCCGCAGGAGTGGCCCTGCTCGATTGCGAAGGCATGGCCCGGCAGCCGCGGCTCAGGCCTCCAACCGTGCCAGCCACTCCGCTGCGGGAAGCACCGCGATCGGGCCCCTTCTCTCCTCCTGCCGGGCATCACGCACGATCTGCACCGCCTCGGCATCCGCAAACTGCGCCGCGAAACGGAGCAGGGCCCGGTGGGGTGAGGAATCGGCCAGCTTGCATTCCACCAGCTGGGTGAGGGCCCCATCGCTGCTCAGGCAGAAGTCCACCTCGGCGCCATCCTTGGTGCGGATGTAGTGCAGGCCAGCCTCAAGGCCGCGGGTGTCGCTGAGGAAGTGGACCTGCTTGGTGAGCATCACCGCAACGGCGTTCTCGAAGCGCACGCCATCGCTGCCTTTCACCAGGCCGGTGTCGGTGAAGTACACCTTGGGGGCCTGCAGCAGGGCCCGGGCGATGTTGCGGTGCCACGGTTGCACCACGATCACCACATAGAGCGCCTCAAGAATGTCGAGATAGCGCCGCAGGGTGGTGGGTGACACCGCCAGGTCGCGGGCCAGCGAGGCCAGCGACAGCGGCGAGCCGACCCGTTCCCGCAGCAGCTCAAAGAACACCCGCATCGTGTTGATCTCGTGCAAGCGCGAGAACTCGAGCACGTCTTCCCGGATCAGGTCGGTGGCGTACTGGCGGCGCCACCGTTGCGCGTCGTCCGCGCGCTCAGCCAGGCAGGGTTCAGGAAAGCCGCCGCGCTCGATCAGGTGCAGGAGTGCGTCCTGGGGCGTTGTCTGCCGGTGGGTGCACCACTCCCGCACGGAGATCGGCGCGAGATGCAGGTGCAGATAGCGCCCCGCCAGTGATTCTCCCGACTGGCGAAACGTTTCCATGCGGGCACTGCCGGTGACCAGCAAGAACTGGGCCGGGAGCTTGGCGTCGATCACGCCCTTGAGCCAGGATTTCCAGGCGGGCATCTTGTGGATCTCGTCGAGCACCAGCAAGGTCGCCGCCGGATTCCACGACTGACGCAGCAGCACCGCCCGGTCTACCGGCACATCCCAGTTGAGGTACTGGGCCCGCTCAAAGCGCTCCATCAGCTGCCGGGCCAGGGTTGTTTTGCCCACCTGGCGGGCGCCGGTCAGCACCACGGTCTTGCAGGCCAGATCCCGCAGCAGCTGGGGCTCCAAATAGCGTTGCATTCGACCAGATTCCCGCATATAGGCAATAAGTCGCGACTTTTCACCATAGCCCTGGTAGATGGTCGCTGATGGGCCGGCGCGCCAACCGCGCCGGCAGCGGTGCCCCCCCCCCGCCCCCCAGGAGACGCATGTTGAGGGCAGCCCGCCATCCCAACAACCCCGCCTAATCTGAATCCCACGCCTCCATCGGGGAGATGACCCTCGCCCCCCCTGCTCCCGCCGCCCCCGAGGCTCCAGCCACCGGTTTGGAGCCCCTTGTGCTGCCGCCCGGCCTGGAGCTCAGCCCGGAGCAGTTCGCCCTGGTGTGCGAGGCGAACCCCGAGGCGGTGCTGGAACTCACGGCCGCTGGCCAGGTGATGGCGATGACCCCCACAGGTGGTGAGACCGGAGGCCGCAACAACCTCCTCAGTGCCCGTCTGCAGGTCTGGGCCCTAGTCCAGGGGGGATGGAAAGTATTCGACAGCTCCACCGGCTTCCGCCTCGCCGATGGCTCCGTGCTCAGCCCCGATGCGGGTGTGGTGCGGCTGGAGCGGTGGCAGGCACTCACGCCCGAACAACGCCGAGGCTTCCCGCCCTTGTGCCCCGACCTGGTGGTGGAGCTGGTGAGCCCCTCGGAAGAGGGCCCCCGCGGCAGCGAAGCCCTGCGGCGCAAGATGGCCGCCTACCTCGCCAACGGCGCCCAGCTGGGCTGGCTGCTGTTCCCAGAACAGCGGGCTGTGGAGATCTGGCAGCCGGGGGCTGAGCCTGCGGCGCCAGTAGTGATGGAGCGGATCGAGGCGGCCGAGGTGCTGGAGGGGGGCGAGTGGCTCCCGGGGTTGCGGCTGGAGCTGGCGGAGATCTGGGAGGGTTAGAACTTTCGTGCCAACCTGCCTGGATCCCTGGGCCTGGGTTTGCCGTCGTGGTCGCCAGCGACAAGCTTTTTTATTGGCTGTTCCAGCACCAACCCGATCGGATCCTGCAACAGGCCGACCGCGGTCACCTGGGTGACTTGCTGGCCTTTGCGCGCGCGAGCTGAGCAATCGCGGCAGAGCTCGTGAAGATCACCCGCGGTCGCTACGCCCTGCCCATCACCAGCCGCTTCGGGACAAGGCCTCCGGCGCCGGAGGTGGTGATCGCCCAGCTCAACCGGGAGGGTGCTCAGCAACTGGTGAGCAGCGGTGCCGCCGCGGCCAATGCCCTTGGCCTCACCACCCAGGTACCAGTGCAGCAGACCTTCCTGGCCCGCACCCGGAGCCAGAAGCGCTACACCTTCGGCAAGCAGCAGGTCACCATCCGCCCCGCAGCGGCCTGGAACTTCCTGCTGCTGCCCGATCGCCCCGCCGGCCAGGCGATCCGAGCACTCCCATGGCTTGGCCCCGATCAAGCTTCAGCAGCCATACCGACGCTCCTCCGTGTGCTGCCGCCGGTGGAGCTGCTGAACGACGCGAACGGCTGTGCAGGAGCGCTCAAGCCCCCGTCCCCGCAGTCAGGCACGAGCCAACTCAACCTTCTGAACGACCCTTAATTCCGGCGCGGAGCTCAAACAACTCCTAACAACCTCCTAATTTGGACAAAATTAGGAGTTCATTGGGAGTTGCCCACCCGTCTGCCCCGCAGACCTCCATCGCTGGAGGCACTGCTCGCCCAGGTCGGCGGGTTGCATGAGGCCATGCCCGTGCTCTCTCAGCTCGCGGCGAGCAACCAGGGGGATCGCTACTTCCACTGGGATGAGTTGCGCCATCGCCCTGCCCCGCAAGGCCTGAGCCATGAGCAGTGGTGGCTGGCGGAAAAGCTCTCCAGACGCGGCACCGGCACTCCGCTGCCCCTGCTGAGCAGCGCTGGCAGCCCCTTCTGGTTCTGCCAGCCGCCGCTGCTGCTCAAGGGTCTCCATGAGATCGATAGGAAGGCCGGGGCCAGCGTGATGGCACCAGAGGCCGTCACCCTGATTGCCCGACACAAGTCTGAGAACCGTTGCGACAGAACGGGTCTCAGGTCAATGGGTGGGCAGGGAGCCATGAGAACTTGGGGCTACGACACCAATCCAATCCCCAGTGGCATCCCATGCCCGGCTCCATGCTGAGCTGATCTGCCTGTTGCGTCAACACAGCCAGTTCGCCGACCAGCGTCATCTGGTGCTCTTGGCACAGATGGTGACTGGTCTGCTGCTG
>CAMBZX010000211.1 GCA_945872185.1 Synechococcus sp. UW140
AATGGCGCCACCATGACCCTGGCCAGCTCGGCGTACTGATCAGCGTCATCGGTTGGGTTGGACTGCCGGTTGGGCTGGTGCGGCTACTGCAGAGCGAGCTGCTGCTCCAGTGGCAGCCGCTCCTCACCCTCCGCTACCCGGGTGCGAACCGGCGCCGAAAAGCCCCGCGCCTTGGCATTGCGCACGCTGAACGGCCCCGGTGTGCCCGCCGGCACCGCCAGCCGCAGGGCGAAGTCGGAACGGCCCGGCGGCACATCACCAATCGAGCCCACCCGGGTGCGGTTCGGCAGCACCGGTTCACCGCTGGCATCGAGAATCTGGGCAAAGACATCGGTATCAATCACCGCCCGCTTGCCGGCATTGAGCACCACGCCGCGCAGGGCATAGCAACTGGCGCCTGCGGGACGATCCAGGTCCGGTTGGCTGCCCACATCGTCGGCCGGACAGCGCTCCAAGCGCACCTCGCTCACTTGGAGGTCGGCCGCCAGAGCCGGTCCCGCCTGCAGCAGCAGCAAGCAGCCGAGGGCGAAGGTCAGCACTACCCGGCGAAAACCAGCCCCGTTCAGGCGCGCAACCCTCTCGCCGTCAGCGGAGAGCATCAGGAAGGGAAACCGAAGCAGCTGGCGCCACCGGCACTCGTGCCACCGGCGCCCCAGCCGCAGACGCTGGGGGTTCTGGCCCAGAACTGAATCGGTGGGCTGAGCGCACTTGGGCATCAACGGCGATCTCCACTGCCTGCGATGACGTTACGGTCCATCCGGCTGGCCAGCTTGGCCAGGTTGGCGGCGGCGATGTCCTCGAGATCCAGATCCAGTTCACTGGCGAGCTGGGCCACGTACCAGAGCACATCCCCCAGCTCGAGCCTGAGGTCATCACGAATCTGGGCATCAAAGACGTCGCCGCGATCGCGCAGCACCTTCTTGACTTTGTCGGCCACTTCGCCGGCTTCACCGCAGAGGCCGAGGGTGGGATAAATCGGATTATTACCCACCTGCGGGTAGAGGGCTGTTTGACGGGATCGCTCCTGATAAGTGCGGAGGTCCATGAAAAGCCGGGTCAGGTCGTGGCCGGATGGTAGTTTCCCGCTTGCGTCTCCATGCCTGAGGGCCGACACGATCCCATGCGTCGCACCAAGATCGTGGCCACTATCGGCCCTGCCACTGAATCACCCGAAGTGCTGCGTCGCCTGATCGAGGCCGGTGCCACCACCTTTCGACTCAATTTTTCCCACGGCGACCACAGCGAGCATGCCGCGCGGATTGTCACCATTCGCCAGGTGGCCAGCGAGCTGGGGGTGAACATCGGCATCCTCCAGGATCTGCAGGGTCCGAAAATCAGGCTGGGTCGCTTTGCCGGCGGCCCGATCACCCTGGCCAACGGCGACAGCTTCACCCTCACCTCGCGGGACGTGAGCTGCAACCAAGAGATCGCCAGGGTCACCTATGACGGCCTCGCCGATGAGGTCACCGCCGGCAGTCGGATTCTGCTCGACGACGGACGGGTCGAGATGGTGGTCAAGCAAGTGGATCGCCCCCAGCAGACGCTGCACTGTGAAGTGACCGTCGGCGGCGTTCTTTCCAACAATAAGGGGGTCAATTTCCCCGATGTCCAGCTCTCGATCCGCGCCCTCACGGACAAAGACCGCATCGACCTGGAGTTCGGTCTGGCCCAGGGGGTCGACTGGGTGGCCCTCAGCTTCGTGCGCAATCCCTCCGACATGCAGGAGATTCGCGAACTGATCCATTCCCACGGCCACACGACGCCGGTGGTGGCCAAGATTGAAAAGTTTGAAGCGATCGATTCCATTGATGCCATCCTGCCGCTCTGCGATGGCGTGATGGTGGCCCGCGGCGACCTGGGCGTCGAGATGCCGGCGGAGGAGGTGCCGCTGCTGCAGAAAGAGCTGATCCGCAAGGCCAACAGCCTCGGCATTCCGATCATCACCGCCACCCAGATGCTCGACTCGATGGCCTCCTGCCCCAGGCCCACCCGAGCCGAAGTGAGCGACGTGGCCAACGCCATCCTCGATGGCACCGACGCCGTGATGCTTTCGAACGAAACCGCCGTCGGCGATTTTCCGGTGGAGGCGGTGGCCACCATGGCCCAGATCGCCCGGCGCATCGAGCGCGATTACCCCCAGCGGGTGCTGGACAGCCACATGGCCACCACCATCCCCAATGCCATCTGCCAGGCGGTGAGCAGCATTGCCCGCCAGCTCGATGCGGCGGCGATTCTGCCGCTCACCAAGAGCGGCTCCACCGCCCGCAATGTCAGCAAGTTCAGGCCCAGCACCCCGATCCTGGCCATCACCAGCGACGTTAGCGTCGCTCGTCAGCTGCAACTGGTCTGGGGCGTCACCCCCTTGTTGATTGCCGAGCAGAGCAACTCCGGCAGCACCTTCAACGTGGCCATGGGTGTGGCCCAGGAGAAGGGGTGGCTGCTGGAGGGAGATCTGGTAGTGCAGACCCAGGGCACCCTCGAGGGTGTCAGTGGCTCCACCGATCTGGTGCGCGTCGGCCTGGTAACGGCGGTGCTCGGTCGGGGCGTCGGCGTCGGCCAGGGCTCGATCAACGGTCGTGTGCGGATCGCCGCCAGCCCGGAGGAGGCCAACGCCCTGCAGGCGGGTGAGATTCTGGTGGTGCGCGAAACCAGTGACGCCTATCAGGACGCGATCAGCCGCAGCAGCGGCGTGATTAGTGAACTGGGCGGCAGCGAAAGTCATGCGGCCGTTCTGGCCCTGGCTCTGGGGATCCCGGCGATTGTGGGCGTGGCCAATGCCACCTCAACCCTGCGCCAGGGGGAGATCATCACCCTGGCGGTGCAGGACGGCGTGATTCATCGTGGCGCCCTCAGCCCGATGGAGATGGGCACGCCGCCGGCGTTCTAGCCGCCCGGCCCATCCACCAACTCAGCTAACCCAAGCGGCGAGCCACTCCAGGTTGGCCACCGGCCTGCTTGCATCACCAGCACGCCAGACTTCCCATCCGTCCAGGCAGCCCGTTCGATGGCCCACAAATTGCCGCTGCGGGAAACCGTAGGCATGGCCCTCAGCACTCTTCAGGCCAATCGGTTGCGCAGCCTGCTCACCATGCTGGGCATCGTGATCGGCAATGCCTCGGTGATCACCCTGGTGGGGGTGGGCCAGGGCGCCCAGAACCTGGCTGCTGGTCAGCTCAGCACCCTGGGCGCCAACGTGCTGTTCATCGTGCCGGGCCGCAACGACACCCGCCGCCAGGGGATCGACACACCGAAAACCCTGGTGCTCGAAGATGCGGAGGCCATCGCCGAACAGGTGCCCAGCGTCAACCGCGTCGTGCCCCAGATCACCCTCAGTGATGTGGTGCAGGCTGGCTCCCTGGCCGCCACGGCGACGATCTCCGGCGTCACCCCCGACTTTTTGCCGGTGCGCAATTTCGAGGTGGCCCAGGGCCGTTTTCTCAGTGATGCCGATGTCAAAGGGGCGCGAAGTGTGGCGGTGATCGGCCCCGATCTGCGCGACAAGCTGATGCCGACCGGCGATGCGATCGGCCGCCAGCTGCGCATCCGCGACCAGGCGTTCGAAGTGATCGGTGTGCTGGCGGCCAAGGGGGCGGTGTTCGGTGCCAACCAGGATGAAGTGGCTTACATCCCGCTGAGCACCATGGTGAGCCGGCTCAGTGGTCGCGATCCCACCTATGGCATCACCCTCAGCTTCATCAGCGTTGAGGCCAGGAACGAAGAGAGCACCGGCGCCGCCAGCTTCCAGATCAGCAATCTGCTGCGCCAGCGCCATCGAATTCTGCGCGATGACGACTTCTCCGTGCGCTCTCAGAAAGATGCCCAGACGATTGTGGGCACCATCACCGGTGGCCTGACGCTGATGCTGGGTGCGATCGGCACCATCTCCCTGTTGGTGGGAGGGATCGGCATCATGAACATCATGCTGGTGTCCGTGAGTGAGCGGACCGAGGAAATCGGGCTGCGCAAAGCCCTGGGGGCCCGCAGCAGCGATGTGTTGCTGCAGTTCCTGGTGGAATCTCTGGTGCTCGCCAGTCTGGGGGGGGTGATCGGCAGCAGCGTGGGCATCGGCGCCGTTGCGCTGGTGGCCGCCTTCACGCCCCTGCCGGCCAGCATCGCCGCCGGCACCGTGCTCGGCACCGTGCTGCTTTCAGGGTCCATTGGCCTGTTCTTCGGCG
>CAMBZX010000212.1 GCA_945872185.1 Synechococcus sp. UW140
GCGGCAGGGCGCGGATGCTGATCGAACGCACCAGCCGGGTGTGGTTGATGCTGCTGGGGCCGCTCCCCGGCTCGATCCGCACCAGCTGGCTGAGCGGCACCAGCGTGCCTTCGCGGGTGCGCACCGGCAGGGCGAGCACGTCGTTGGCACTGCGGCGTGCCTGACCATCGAGCTGCACAATCACCCGCCGCACCTGGTCGGATTCGAAGGTGTCGTTGACGTAGTCGCTGCCGAAGCTGGCGCCGAGGGTGTCCACCAGAGCCGACAGGTCCACGCCCAGCGAGGCCAGGCGCAGGCGATCGGGCACCAGGCGCAGCTGGGGGGCACCGGCGCTGAAGCGGGTGGACACCCGCTCAAAGGCGGGCTGGCCCTGCAGCCGTGTGGCCTGGGCGGCGGCGATGAAGCTGCGGGCCTCCTGCTCGAAGGCCGTCAGGCTGAGCTGGCCGTTGCTGGTGTCGAGCAGCTCCAGTTCGAGGCCGCCCTCACTGCTGAAGCCGCGCACGCTCGGGGCTTCGCTCAGCTGCACCAGGGCGGTGCGGATCCGCTTCTGCAGTTGCTTGTTGATCCGTTCGGCCACGGCAGCGCTGCTCTGGTCGCGGCCATGGCGCTCCTCCACCGGTTGGAGCCTGAGGAAAAACTGACCCTTGTTGGGGCTGCTGTCGCCGAAGGAACGGCCGGCGTAGAAGTTGGCGCTGGCGATCAGCGGTTCCTGCTGGGCCACGGCTCGCACCTGATCCAGCACCTGCTGGGTCTGGCCGATGGCCAGGCCGTCGGCGAGGATCACCACCCCACGCAACTGGCCCGTGTCCTCCTGGGGGATGAAGGCGGTGGGCCGCGCCCGGATCGCCAGGCCGGTGAGCAGCAGCCCCACCAGCAGCACGATCACCACCAACCGGCGCCGGCCCATCACCGCCTGCAGCCAGCGGCTGTAGGGCGCCTCCAGGCTTTCGAGACCGCGGCGGCTCGGTTCAATCCAGCGCCGCAGCCAGGCCGGCTCCCGCTGGCCGTTGCGCAGCAGCCGGCTGGCGGCCACCGGCGTGAAGCTGATCGCATTGATCGTTGAGAAGAAGATGGCGCCGGCGATCGCGATCGCGATCGGCGCGTACAGCCGGCCGAGGCTGCCGCCCAGGCCCAGCACCGGGATGAACACCACCACCAGCACCAGGGAGGTGGCGATCACGGCGCCGCCCAGTTCCTGCATCGCCTCGCGGGCGGCCTGCAGCGGCGGCAGACCCTGCTCGAGGCGGCGGCCGATGTCCTCGCTGACGACGATGGCGTCATCGACCAGCAGGCCGGAAGCCAGCACCATGCCGAACAGGGAGAGGGTGTTGATCGAGCCACCGGTGAGGCGCAACACGCTCAGCGAGCCGATCAGCGACACCGGCACCGCCATGGCGGTGATCAGGGCCAGGCGGCTGTTGCCCAGCCCCAGCAGCAGCACCAGCAACACCAGCAGCACCGAATCGCGCAGGGCCTCGATCGCCCGATCGATGCTGGTGCGCACCGTCTGGGCTTCATCGACGATCACCTCCATCGCCACGCCGGGGGGGAAGCGGGGCGACAGCTCCGCCAGGGCGGTGTCGATCCCCTGGCGCACCTGCAGGGCGTTGCTGCCGTCGCGTTGATAGAGGCCGAGGGCAACGGCGAGATCGCCGCGCAGGTTGGTGGCCACCGTGTCGTAGCTCTCATTACCCAGCTCCACCCGGCCCACCTCCTTGAGCAGGGTGACGCCGCCGCTGGTGCTGCGGGCTACCACCAGTTGCTCGAACTCCTCGGCGCTGCGCAGGCGGCCCTCGAGACGCAGCGGCAGGGTGGTGACCTGATCTCCAGGTGCCGGCGCCTCGCCGGCCTGGCCCAGGGCCGCCAGCACGTTCTGCTGTTGCAGGGCCTGGCGCACCTCCAGAATCGTGAGGTTGCGTTCCTGCAGGCGGGCCGGATCGAGCCAGAGCCGGTAGGCCAGGCTGCTGCCGCCGAACAGGCTCACGTCGCTGATGCCGCTGACGCGGCGCAGCCGCTCTTTCACCACCTGGTCGACCCAGCCGGTGAGGAAGGTGTCGCTGTAGGTGCCCTTCTCGGCGCTGAAGCTCAGCACCAGCAGCAGATCATCGGAGCTGCGCCGCACCTGGACGCCGAAGCGCGCCACCTGGGCCGGCAGCTGCCGCCCCACCACGGTGGTTTCGTTCTGGGTGTTGATCTGGTTGAGTTCGGGATCGCCGCCCTCGAAGCCGAGGGTGATCACGCTGCCGTTGGCGGAGCTGCTGGAGCGAATCGTGTCCAGCCGTTCGAGCCCATTGAGCTGCTTCTCCAGCAGGGCTGTGACCCCTTGCTCCACCACTTCCGGTCCGGCGCCGGGATAGCTGGCCCGCACCGTGACCCGGCCGGGGGCGATCGGCGGCAGGTTTTCCACCTGCAGCAGCGGCAGGCAGATCAGGCCGGCCAGCAGGATCAGCAGGCTGATCACCAGGGTGAGCACCGGCCGGCGCAGGAAGGGTTCGGAGATCGATTTCATCGGACTCCGGCGGCCGCGCAGGGTGCGGGGAGGGTGAGTTGCCGATCATGGCCCGGCGCCGCCGGCAGGGGTGGGGCTTCAGGCCAGATCGCGCCGCAACACCACAAACAGATAGTCGGGATCCTTGTAGCGGCTGGGCAGGCAGGCATGCAGCTGTTGCAGCCGGCTCCAGCACACCGTGCGGCTGATCTCCTCGCGGCTGCGTCCCTCCTTGATCAACAGCCGCATCGCCTTGCAATAGAGCGAGTATTTGGCCTCCAGCTCGCCGATCGTCGGCGCGGTGGGGCTGTCGATCCGGCTGCCCTGGGACATGGCGAGGGGGGCGTCCGGGAGCTGCGGGGACGCAGGGCCAATCTACGAGCTGGCCGGCACCTGGCCCTTCTGGGCAGGACGACCCAGCATCGCCGCCTGGGCCGCGCTGAGGCGGCCATGGCGATGCAGCACCCGGGTGATGCGCTGGATGTCGAGCACGGCCCGGCAGCGATAGCCCCTTTGTTCCAGGCGCTGCAGGGCGGCACTGCCACTGCCACTGCTGCTACTGCTGCTGCTGCCGCCAAGTGAGTGGCTGGCCGGGTCGTCGCCGTGGTCGATGAACACCACCACATCGCGCACCACGAGACCGGAACTCTCGAGCTTGGTGATGCCCTCCAGCAGGCTGCCACCGGTGATCAAGATGTCGTCAACCAGGGCCACCACATCGCCCTCCTCGAAGTCGCCCTCGATCAGGCGCCGGGCGCCATGGGCCTTGACCTCCTTGCGCGGATAAATCAGCGGTTTGTGCAGCTGCAGCGACAGGCCGGTGGCGGTAGGCAGGGAGCCGTAGGGAATGCCGGCGATGCGATCGAACTCCAGCCCCTGCAGCTGGCCGGCATAGGCGTGCAATACCCGGTGAAAGAGGTTGGGATCGGAAATGATCTGGCGCAGATCGATGTAGTAGTTGAACAGCGCACCCGAGGCCTGCACGTATTCGCCGAACAGCAGGCAGCCGATGTCGAAGAGATCGACGATCAAGCTTTCCAGGGGGTCGGGCCCTGCGGCCCCGGCGGTGAGGGCCGATCCGTTCGCGCTGCCGGGGGCCAGCACTCCAGCGGCCGGGCTCGCCGTGCCGCTGAAGTCAGTGGCGCTGAAGTCAGTGGCGCTGGTGCCAGTGGCGCTGGTTTCAGCAGGGGTGGGAGCCGGGAGCCGGTCGGGCAGCCAGAGGCTGCAACTGGCGGCGGGCTTCTGGCGGTTTTCCAGCCAGTGTTCGCGCCGCTCGCTGATGCGCCGCTTCAGCTGGGCCGCCCGCTCGGCCATGTCGTCCTCCACCAGCAGGTTCTGGGGCAGAGGCAGCAGCAGGCCGTCGGCGGATTGGCTGAGGCCGGCTTCCAGCAGGGCATCGAGGCGATCCTCCTCGGCCCAGAGGCTGCGCAGGATCAGAAAGCGCTCCGGCGCCTCCCGCCGCACCCGGGCCAGGATCGCCGGATCGCTGGTGCCCACCTCCAGCAACAGCTGCTCAGGCGTGGCCCAGAGCTGGGTTTCGC
>CAMBZX010000213.1 GCA_945872185.1 Synechococcus sp. UW140
AGGGCACTGCCGACCAGATCGCTCAGGCCGCTGAGGCCGCGGCCATCGGCCTTGAGCCGGGCCTCCAGGCCGCACCAGAGCAGCAGAAAGGCCTGGCGTTGCCTGCGCTCATCGGCGTGATCCCGCTGCAACTGTTGCAGGATCGCTTCCCCGAGGTAACGCCGGGCGATCGCTTGCCAGTCGAGGTCCGCCCGGTCCCGCTCCAGATCCACGCCCAGGGCCCGCTTGGCATGCAGACCCAGCAGGATCAGCTCGCCGGAGTGGGAGACATTGAACGGGGGCGCACCCGCCACTGCTGGTTTGCCATGGCCCAGCGAGGTGAACGGCAGATCGCCCGCAGGACAGCCCAGCAGCTGGGCCAACCAGCGGCGCATCAGGCCCCGGCCCAGCAGGAAGCGATCAGCATCCTCAGGCAGGCGGTAGCGCCGCAGTCGCTCCAGCTCGGCGGACGAGAGGCTGGCCTGCAGCTTGCGGCGCTCCTCAGCACTGATGGCCGGATCGCGGCGGTCCACCAGCAGCAGGGTGGGCATCGCCGCCGCCGCCGGAACCTGCGGAAACAGGGGTTCGCTGGCTGCCGCCGCAGCCGGGGGCCAGCGGCTTGGCATCAGCGGCGTTGCGCGGGGTTCGATTGCAAGGGCTTCATCGCCGTGGGCTTCATGGCCGTCTGGCTTCATGGCAGTAGTGCTTGATGGCAGTGGAGCTTCATGGCAGACAGTGGCGGGTGTCGCCGGGATGGATGAGGCCGGCCAGCGATTGGCGGGTATCAGCCTGCTGGTCGGCGCGGCGCTGACGGGGGCCTCCGCTCCATCCCGGGTCCAGAGCCGCCAAAGCAAAACCCCGGACCGCATCGGCCCAGGGTTGGTGAACGTCACAACGCTTGAACCGTTGCAGCTGAACCATTGCCGCGGAACCTTTGCAACCAAACCGTTGCAACCGAACCGCCGCAACCGGATCAGGCGGCGGCGAGGTTGGCGGCGACGAAGTCCCAGTTGACGAGCTTGTCGAGGTAGGTGCTCATGTAGTCGGGACGGCGGTTCTGGTAGTCGAGGTAGTAGGCGTGCTCCCAGACATCCATCGTCAACAGGGCCTTCTGGCCATGGGCCAGGGGCAGATCGGCGTTGGCAGTCTTGGTGACTTTGAGCGTGCCGCCGTCGAGCACCAGCCAGGCCCAGCCACTGCCGAACTGGGTGGCACCGGCAGTCTTGAACTGCTCCTTGAAGGCGTCGAAGCTGCCGAAATCGGCGTCGATCTTGGCGGCCAGGTCACCGCTGGGGGTGCCACCGCCACCGGCCTTGATGCACTGCCAGTAGAAGCTGTGGTTCCACACCTGGGCGGCATTGTTGAAGATGCCGGCCTTGGCGGCGTCACCGGCCACGGCGGTGATGGTGTCCTCGAGGCTCTGGCCCTCAAGTTCGGTGGCGGCCACCAGGTTGTTGAGGTTGGTCACGTAGGCGGCGTGGTGCTTGCCGTGGTGGAACTCGAGGGTGGAGCGGGAGATGTGGGGCTCGAGCGCGTCGAGGTCGTAGGGCAGCGCGGGCAGCTGGTGAGCCATGGGGTGGGGGAAAGCGGCGTACTTGGAAAGAAGGGGCAACCGGATGCCGCAGGCAGCGGTTGAACATGGGCGCAACCTCGCCCCGGGCAGCTTGGCCAGGGGCAGATTTGGCCTCAGAGCGGAAGGTGCCTGGCCAGTGGAGCCAGGGCCCAGGGGAGTAGCCGGCCAGAGGCCGATCCCAGCGAATTGATCCTAACGATCACGGCAGCGACGGCGGCCAAGCCCTGGAAGCGGCAGCTCAGCCGCCGACAGCCAGCAGTTCCACTTCAAAGATCAGCGTGGCATTGGGGGGAATGGCACCACCGGCGCCACGCTCGCCGTAGGCGAGATCGGGGGGAATCACCAACTTGCGCTTGCCGCCGACCTTCATGCCGGCCACGCCCTCATCCCAGCCCTTGATCACCCGACCACCGCCGAGCGGAAAGCTGAAGGGGCCGCGGCCGTAGCTGCTGTCGAACTCCTTGCCATTCATGAGGGTGCCCCGGTAGTTCACCGACACCGTCTGACCGCTGACCGCCTCAGCGCCGCTGCCCACCACCAGATCCGTGATGCGCAGACCGCTGGCGGTGACAGTTTCCTTGGGAGCGTCCATGGCACCTCCGAGGGCGGAAGCACCGCCTTGAGCGATCACATCGCCGTTGCTGTCGTTGCTGGAGGCCATGGTGAAAAGACTGGGGTTGATGTCGTCAGGATCGAGTTCCAGCGGAGCCACCACGGCCGCGAGGCTGGCTGTGGGGGCGAAACCGGACGGCGGTTGGGCGTTGGCGGGGCCGGCCGGCCGGGCGAGAGCACTGGTGGCAGCAGCCTCTGCTGGCGCCACCAGGGCCGAGGGGGCCACCAGCTGGCTGACAAACGCCACCAACAGGCAGGCCACACAGACCGCCGAACTGATCAGGATGTCGCGCATGGCCGCAGAACCGCTGGCGCTGATTCTTGCAGCCCTGGGGGAGAGGCCAGCGGGCCGGCCCCCTCAGTCAGGCGGCAGATCCTCATCGGAGACTCCGGCGATAGCCCCATCAGCCGCGCCCTGGCCGCCGCGCTGGCGCATCAGCCGCTCCAGCCGATCCAGCCGCCCCCGCAACTCGTCCACTTCCCGCTGCCGGGCCAGGCCCAGATCCTGGAGAAGATCATCGCGATTGCGCTCCAGCTGGCGTTCAGCCTGCTGTTCCAGCTCGGGGCTGTCTCCCCGTAGCGCCTTGAGCACGTCGTCGACCAGGGCCGCGGCCTGACTGGGATCGACCTTGCCACTGCTGACCCATTCCTGGCTCACATAACGGAGCCGATCGGCCACCAAGGAGGTGGTGCCGAGGCCGCGCAGCAACAGCATCTGCAGCAGATTGCCCTGATCCATGACTTGGGGTCCTCCGGAGAAGTCTGGTGGGTGGAGGCCCCATCGGGACCCTCCCAGAGGTTGGCGCTTCCTAGGCTCGTCGGCCATGGGCAATGACCGTCGCCTCTGGGAATTCACCATCTGCGGCGCCGGGCTGCTGGCGGGCCTGGCCCTGGCGCCCCTGGGCCTGCCGGTCCTGGTGTGGCCGGCCCTGGCCCTGCTCTGGGCCCTGGCCGGGTCTACGCCGACTGGCCTGAGTCGCGGCCGCTGGCCGCTGCTGGCCGCTGGCCTCTGGGGACTGGCAGCGGTGCTGGTGAGCCATCGCTGGTTGCTGTGGCTCCATCCCCTCGACTGGATCGGGGTGCCGGCGCCCCTGAGCCTGCCGATCTGCCTGACCCTCTGGCTGGGCTGCGGCGTCCTGGGCGGCGGCCTGGTGGCCCTCTGGCTGGGGCTGATGCGCCGGCTCGACGCCAGCCGCCCGAGCACGGCCCTGATCGGCTCGCTGCTCTGGGGACTGGCGGAGGTGCAGCTGGCCCGCGGTCCCCTGTTCTGGTTCGGCCTCGGCTCCTCGGCGCTGCCGGGGGATCGCTGGTTGGCAGGTGTGGCAGCCCTGGCGGGCGCCGGCGCCGTGGCCGCCCTGCAGCTGCTGATCGCCTGGTGCCTGTGGCGGACCCTGGCTCCGATGGCCGGCCGCCGCCGCTGGCTGGGGGCGGGACTGGCCCTGGTGGCCGCCTCCCATCTGGCCGGGGCCAGTGCCCTGGCGGCCATCACGCCGCAGGCGGGCGCCACCGAGCGACTACTGGTGCTCCAACCCGCCATTCCCACTCGCCACAAGTTCGAACCCCGTCAACAGCAGGCCCTGCTGCGATTTCTGGCGGCGGCCCAACGCCAGACAGACCCAAGCATCCCTGCCCAGAGCGCCGCTCTCCAGAGCGCCAGCAGCCTGGTGCTGCCGGAGGGTTCACTGTCCCTGGGCCAGGCGCTGCCCCTGCCCGCCGGCATCGAGGTGCTCAGCGGCGGCTTCCGCCAGGAAGGCCTCGATCAGCGCAGCAGCCTGCTGCGCTTCGATCCGGGAACCCTGCTGGCCAGCGGCTGGGTGGACAAGCACCGGCTCGTG
>CAMBZX010000214.1 GCA_945872185.1 Synechococcus sp. UW140
GCTAGAAGACGACGGCTTGAAGACCCTGCTTGAAACCAGCTCTTGAGGAAACATCTTGAAGTCACTTCGGCCACACCTGTATCGGTCCTGCTGGAGGACCGCCTCGCCACCGGCCAACCCAGTGTTCATCGACTTTTACGCAGCCAGCCGAACGCTGCTCAGGTCTACTGAGGGGGATTTTAGCAATCTCTTGGGGCTTTTTTGATTGAACCGAGCCCGCAGGATTGCGGATGTCGCCAGGGGCCTGGGGGGGTACGGTTATCACAGAACTGTTGAAACGCCTGCCATGACCGTGGACGATCCTCCTAAGACCGTGGTCAACCGTTGTGCCGTGGTGGTGACCCCAAGGCAGCCGATGGTCGACTGGACTCGCCCCTTCTGGACACCACAGGAACAACAGACGCTCGTGACGGAGAGCAGTCTTTACCTGATCCCCACCTATGACAACGAGGCTGAAGCGATCGCCCGTCTGCAGAGCTGTCATGCGGCGATCTTCGCGGCCGAACTCTCCCTCTGGTGCCGCGATCAGGAACTCTGGCCACGCGCCAGAGGTTTCGACGTGTTCCTGCAGTGGTTTTCGCTGCAGTTTCACCACTTGGTCGAAGATCTGGGTCTCGAACCCCTCGCCGTCCATGGTCTCGATCCCCAGTTCGAGAATCAGTTGCGCGATGCGCTGAGCTGAGCCCACCCACCTCGACCATGCTGTTTCAGATCCGCCACAGCCTCCTGTATCGCTATGGCCGGCCCGTCTTTCTCGAACCGATGACGGTGCGGCTCAGCCCGCGCCGTGACGTGACTCAGCGCCTGCTTGCCCACCAGCTCAACGTGCAGGCACCGGCGAGTGGGGCCTGCGAGGTGGTGGAGGCCGATGGCAACGACGCCTGGATGTTGTGGTTCGAGGCCGAACGGGACCAGCTCGAGCTGGTGGTGGCGATGGAGGTGGAAACCCTGCGCACCAACCCGTTCGACTGGATCCTCACCGGCGCCGACCAGCAGCGCCTGCCGGTGAACTACGGCGAGGCGGAGCAGCTCTCTTTGGCTCCGTATCTGGCGGCGGCTCACCCAGCAATCGCCGCCCCGGTGGCCGCCTGGGCGGCCGCGCTGGCCCAGCAGGTGGAGGGCGACACCCTGGCCTTTCTGATGCTGCTAGCAGCCACGACCCACCGCGATTTCCACCACATCGGCCGTCTGGACGGGGATCCGTTGACGGCGAACGCAACGCTGCAGAGCCGTCAGGGGGCCTGCCGCGACACCGCCATGCTCTACGTGGAAGCCTGCCGCTCCTTGGGCCTGGCCGCCCGCTTCGTCAGCGGCTACTCGATGCACCATCCGCCGGAAGTGACTGAACACGAGCTGCATGCCTGGGCCGAGGTGTACCTCTCAGGTGGCGGCTGGCGCGGCTACGACCCCAGCCTGGGGCTGGCGGTGGCCGATGGCCATCTGGTGCTGGCGGCTGCTCCCGACCATCGGCTGGCGGCCGCGGTGAGCGGCAGCTACCGCGGCACGGGCGTGAGTTCGAAGCTCGACTATGCCATCGATCTGCAGGTCAGAAAAAGAAATTGAGCCCCACTGCAACCCCGTCCCAGCTGGGCATTACCGAAGCGCTTCTGGCTGCCGTCACCGCCACCGGGCCTGCACCCAGGTGTGGCTTTGCTCCAGACTGAACTGACGCTCGAATCGCAGCACATTGATGGTGGTGCTGACCCCGACGTTGGCGTCCACGTTCCGCACACCGGCATAGGGAATGACGCTGAACTTCCCGGCCTTGCCCAGGGCCGCTTCGCGGGCAGCGAAGCTATAGGGCAGGGCCAGATCGGCCACAGTGGCATTGAACGCGGGTTCCACCTTCAGGCCCACCAGAACCCGGGTGCGAGTTGATTGAGCCGAGCTAGTCGTAGCGCCCATCGCCGAGCAGGCCGAGGCGGCCGTATTGCAGGGATCCCCGCGCCGTACTGACACATTTCAGCTTACTGAGCAGGGTGCCGAGGCCCATGGCAATGAATGCCATCCATCTCCGTGACGAGATGGCCGATTCAGATTGCTTGCTTCCCCATGGCTATCAGAGCGTGGAGAAAAGTTTTTTTGTCATTGAAATGTCGCATGGTGATTTAAGAGGCAGGAGTCTGGTGACACTCACATTTCAAGCCGAAATATTTAGCACCATGATTAGTGCAGCAACTTAATCTCTTTGGTCCCTTCATCTTGAGTCTTGATCATGCAAGGGAGCGCGTTCGTTACAGCAGGCGACAACGATTCGCTTGGCAGGCTTCGGAAGATGATTCATGATTGCCGCAGGGGGAATGGGCACAAGTCAATGATCGGGGCTATAATGTTAACTTAGCCATTTCGCTTGGACAATGACACAACATTGGAATCTCTTCTGGCTGGGCTCTCAACATTGCCTTCGGCATAAGCAGCGATATTTCATCTGGTAGCCAGAGGACCAGCTTGGTCGAGCAAGTGAAATCTAGATTGCATAAGTTAGTTCTGGCTTCTCGAATACTTGCCTTGCGAGAATCACGAAAAGTCTGCCAGCCCAGATTTGACAGTCTCAAAATTAGCTCAGGGTGGATTTTCGCTCATGACCCTTGATGAGTCTTTGTGGAAGTGTCTTCTTGGAGGTGTCTTCGTGGAAGTGTCTTCGTGGAAGTGTGCCTTGGTTCACGCAATGGTGCGACCTGTTCTGGCAGGAGCTCACGGCCGACTAAAAGAGGTTTCTCGTGAAGCGGATCTACTGCGTGGTCCCTGCATCAAGGCGTGAATTTGCCCTAAGTCAACGGCTGCTCAAGTTTGTCCGGCAAAACTTGTGGATGATTTATCATTCTTTATAACCAGTTGCTGGCTTTTGATGGCCATATTGAGTCAACATCGTGAAAGCAAGCTGATCAATTTGTCCTGGAGGGGGTCGTTGGGCTTGCGCTCCTTGGTGGGCATGCAGGTTCTGCTGGTCCTTGCCTTGGATCCTGGGAGCTGTTGTTTTGATCGGTGTGGGTGGATGCTGCCGCCGGCGCGTTCGGCAGCGATGGTGGTGGTGGTCTGAATCAAAGTGATAATTGATATCAACGTGTTCGCCTGCTCAGGTTGAAGCTATTTCACTCGTCCACACACGTCCTGGTCTGATGTTTTGTCTGCCACTGCTTGCCTTGCGTCCCGCTCCTGCCACTTGTCTGATCCTCGCCCTGGGGGCTGGCGGCGATCTGGCTGAGCCCGGCATCTCCTTCGCTGTACAGCCCAGTGTTTCCAACTGCCAGCCATCACTGCTGCGCGCCTCCGCGGCGCTGGCTCTGAACAAGCCTGTCAGCGCAGTCTCCCCATCCAATAGCGTTCTGCTGGCTCAGGTTCCTGCCAGCCAGCCCATTGCCCCCCAACGAGGCGAGCCTGTCTGCACCTACGACCCACCACTTCCTGCGCAGCGCCAGATCATCCGCGGCCTCTGGTGAACGTTTCTGAGCCGATGATCTGGAGTCCAAGGCCGCAGTGGCCTCGGATTCGATGATCTGTGCGGGACGTGTGAGCAGATTGATGAAATCTTGCCCAGCTCAGTTGCGGGGCACAAGTATTTTGTGCCTTAGTGGTCTCATCACATTGAATCTGTGAACCGAGCGTGCAAATTGAGCCAGCAAAAGCCAAATGCAGTCGGCCAGAGCTGTGGCTCGGTGCCAACAGCGCCGTTAGCGGCAGTGGAGATGCCCCTGGGTTCCTGACTCAGACTCTGTGCGTCCATGCTTTGCCAGGTTGCCCACCGTCATGACCGCCCAGACCCCCGCCCACGACATCTTCAACCCCGACCTGCTGGCGATTCTGCCCGTGGTGGAGCGGCTGGTGGAGGTGGGCTGCAGCCGGCTGGCGTCCCCTCGAGTGGTGTAAATCCCCTGGCCTCAGCCCCGGCGTAGCCGGGGCTGAGCTGATCACCACTCCAAGCTCCAGCGCTTGAAAGGGGTGGGCAGGCCCGTTTCCCTGGTTTGAGAACCACCTCAACCAGACGAACCAT
>CAMBZX010000215.1 GCA_945872185.1 Synechococcus sp. UW140
AACCGCGCCAATCGCCAGCCCAACGACACCCGCCGCCAGGAAAGCCAACGCGGCGATCAGCACCGCAATCACCAGCTGCAGAATCCGGACAGTCCGATTGATCCTGCGCGCTTGTTCGCGTCGCAGCAGCTGACGCCGACGCCGCTCGAACACCTGATAATCGTCGCTCGCGGCACCGTCTGCGGATGGCTGACCAGAACGACCAGCCCGCTCCTGGCGCGACGGCGGCTCCGGGGGCCGGTTGAAGTCCGGGATCCACCAGCGGGGCACGTCAGTCCCGTATTTGAGTCTGCGGTTGCGCTCGTCTGCCGTCATGAACCACAACTCCCTGGCTGCTGGCAGGGCCATGCCCTCAAGATAAAGGCGCGCTGGCGAAGTGAAGCAGCAGCACCGATCGGCGCCAGCCAACCAGGCTCAGATCCGCTGATCAACAGCGCCCCCTTCACGGCCGCCCCTGGCGGAACGGCGACGCCAGCGCCAGCAGGGCCGCGCTGACCAGCAGCACCAGGCTGGAGAGCACCTGGATCTGGGGCGAGATCTCCCGCTGGAAGGCCCCGGCCAGATAGAGGGGCAGGGTGACGATTTCGCCGGCCGTGAAGCTGCTGACCACGTAATCGTCGAAGGACAGGGAGAAGGAGAGCAGGGCGGCCGCCAGCAGCCCCGGCACCAGCAACGGCAAGGTGACGCGGCGGAAAGCCTGCAGCGGCGGCGCCCCCAGATCCTGGGCCGCCAGCTCCAGGGTGGAATCGAAACCGGCCAACTGGGCCTTGAGGGTGAGCGCCGCGTAGCTCAGGCAGAACAGGCTGTGGGAGAGCAGCAAGGTGAGCGGTCCGCGCGGCAGATCGACGCCCACAAACAGGTTGAGCAGGGCAGTGGCCAACACGATCTCCGGGTTGGTGAGCGGCAGCGCCAACAACAGCTCAATCGAGCGGCGGCCCCGGAAGCGGGCGCGCTCGAGGGCCAGCGCCATCAGGCCCCCCAGCAGCACCGCCAGCAGCGTCGCGGCCAGGGCCAGGCCAAGGCTGGTGAGGAAGGCCTCGCTGAGGGCGGCATCGCGCAGCGGCTGGCGCCAGTTCTCCAGGGTGAAGCCCTGCCAGACCAGATTGAAACGACCGCGGGGGGCGTTGAAGCTGAACAGCACCATCACCACCACCGGCGCGTACAGCAGCCCATAGGCCAGGGCACTTGCCAGTCCCAGCAGCACGCTCCCGATCCGGTTCATGGCAGCGGCAGCTCCTCCAGCCCCCGGCCGCGCAGCTGCAGCAACACGGCCACGGTGATCAGGGCCATCAACACCAGCGTCAGCGCCGCCGCCCGCGGCGCCTGCATCTGCACCAGCAGCAGGTTCTCGATCGTGTTGGCGATCATGCGCTCGTTCGGCCCGCCGAGAATCAGGGGATTCACCAGATCACCGGCGGCCGGGATCAGGCTCAGCAGGATGCCGGCCGCCAGCCCCGGCCGGGACAGGGGCCAGACCACCTGGGCAAAGCAGCGCCAGGGAGCGGCATGCAGATCGGCGGCCGCCTCCAGCAGCCGGGGATCGATCCGCTCCATCGCCACCACCAAGGGCAGCACCAGGAACGGCAGCAGGTTGTTGGTGAGGCCAATGATCACGGCCGTGGCGGTGTTCAGCAGCCGGCCATCGCGCAGCACCCCCAGGGCATCGAGCGGCCCGGTCAGGCCGAGGGCCGAAACCAGGGCCAGCACCGGTCCCTGGTCCCCGAGCAGGCTGGTCCAGGCGATCGCCCGCACCAGATAGGAGCTGAGCGACGGCAGCACCACCAGGCCGATCAGCAGCGGCTGCCAGCGCCCGCCACGGAAGCGGATCACGCAGGCCAGCGGATAGGCCAGCAGCAGGCCCAGGGCCGTGGCGACGACGGCATAACCGCCGGACCGCGCCAGGATCGGCCCGTAGGCCTGCAGCACCTCCAGGTAATTGGCCACCCGACCCGTGAACACCGTCTCCAGGCCGAAGCGGCTGAGCGGCTGGGACAGGGACAACGGCACCAGGGCCAGCAGGGGCAGCACGTAGAGCCCCAGGAGCCAGAGCAACCCCGGCGCCAGCAGCCACAAGGGCCAGAGGCGACGCTGGCCCCCCGGCCGGCGCGGCTCCCGCCACGGCGTTGGCTGCCTCCGCACTGCCGCCCTGGATGATTGAGCCGAGAGGGTTTCAGAAGTCAGCGCTTCAGCCGTCAGGGAATCGGCAGTCGGTCCATCAGAAGTCGGTGGATCCGACGTCGGGAAATCAGCAGTCAGTGGCTCAGCCCTCGGTGATGCGGGCGAAGCGCTCATCCCAGCGGGCCTCTTCCGCATCGCTCAGGGGACCGAAGATGTGCAGCCGCTGCTGCTCGGCCGCATCGGGGAACATCAGCGGATTGCGGGCCAGGGCGGCGGTGGCCGGCGTCTTCGCCAACACCTGCTGCACGCCCTCCACCGGCGAGATGTACTGCACGGCGGCGGCGATGCGGGCCGCCTCGACAGGGTCGTAGACCCAGTTCAGCCATTGGGCCACCTCGCGGTGATGGCGCGAACCCCGGGGCATCACCATCACGTCGGCCCAGAGCACGCCACCGCTTTCGGGCACCACGAAACGCAGCTCCGGTTGCTCCAGGGCCAGCTGGGCCACATCGCCAGACCAGCCCATACAGGCGGCCAGATTGCCGGAGAGCAGATCGTTCTGGTAGTCGTTGCCGGTGAAACGGCGGATCTGGCCGTCCCGGCGGGCCTTCTCCAGCCGCTCGAAGCTGGACTGGGCCGTGGCCCAGGTGGGACGGGTGATGTCCTGAGCGTCGGCCAGCATCAACAGGCCCATGGTGTCGCGCATCTCCAGCAGCGCCGAAACCCGCCCCTTGAGGGCCGGATCGAACAGGTCGTCGATGCCCCGCAACTCCCGGCCGGTGGCCTTGATGTTGTAGGCGATGCCGGCGATGCCGGACTGCCAGGGCAGGCTGTAGCGCTGCTGGGGATCCCAGGCGGGGTTACGCAGGGAGGGGATCAGGTTGCGGGCGTTGGGCACCTGCTCCAGGGGCAGCGGATCGAGCCAGCCCAAGGCGATCAGCCGCTGGGCCATCCAGCCGGTGAGCACCACCAGATCCTGGGAGAGGGGTCGGCCGGCGGCGAGCTGGGGCTGGATACGGGCGAAGAATTGGCGCACATCGTTGATGTCCTCGAGGTAGCGCAGTTGGATGCCGGTTTCCCGCTGAAAGCGCTCGACGCTGCCGGGAGCACCGGGTTGGCCCGGATCGATGTAGAGGGGGAAGGTGGAAATCACCAGCTCGCCACCGCGGCCGCCCCCAGCGCCGGACGTGCCCTTGGGGCCCCGGCCACAGGCCTGCAACAGCCCAGGGAGCAGCACGGCGCCGGAAGCTCCCCAGGCCAGCCGCCGCAGAAAAGCCCGGCGGCCGGAACGGAAAGGAGCGGCGGCGGCGGCGGCACCCGCGACACCGCGGCAGCCATTGTTCTGAGGAGTCGGGGCCATCAGCTCTGCGAGGCCTCCAGCGGGTGACTGTCGTCGGGATTCCAGCGGCACCAGACCTCCTCACCGATGCGCAGATTGTCCGGCAGAGCGGCGCTGGTGTCGATGGCGATCAGCTGCAGATCATCAGCACCACACAGCCGCACCTCCACCGTGGCCCCCTGGAAGACCAGCTCGCGCACCCGCGCTCGCAGCCCCCGCTCCCCCTGGCCCGGTGGGGCGGCACTGAGCCGCAGGCGCTCGGGCCGCAGCAGCCGCAGTCCTTCGTCGCCCGCCGCCGGCAGCAGGTTGGCGGCACCCAGGAAGCTGGCCACCACGGCACTGCGGGGCTGGTCGTAGAGCTGGCGCGGCGTGCCCAGCTGCTCCAGGCGGCCGCCATGCATCACCGCCAGGCGATCGCTGAGGCTGAGGGCCTCCTCCCGGTCGTGGGTGACCAGCAGGAAGGTGATGCCCACCTCCCGCTGGATGCGCTTGAGCTCCGAGCGCATCGTGCGGCGCAGATCCGGATCGAGGGC
>CAMBZX010000216.1 GCA_945872185.1 Synechococcus sp. UW140
TCAGCTTTCCGGTGTTCACCCGGGTGCATCTGCAACACCACGCCCATGTGAACGATCCGAAGAATGACCCCGATCACATTGTCAGCACCTTTGGGCCATTGTGGCTGATCGCGCCACGCTTTTTCTATCACGAAGTGTTCTTCTTCCGCCGCAGGCTCTGGCGCCGCTATGAGCTGCTGGAGTGGGGGATTGCCCGCGGTGTGTTTGTGGCGATTGTGGTGGCGGCAAGCAAGTTTGGTTTCCTGCAATTTGTATTTAACTGCTGGTTCGCGCCGGCACTGATGGTGGGCGTGACCCTGGGTTTGTTCTTTGATTACTTGCCCCACCGACCTTTTCAGTCACGCAATCGCTGGCACAATGCCCGTGTGTATCCGGGCAGGGCGATGAACTGGCTGATCATGGGGCAGAACTATCACCTGGTTCACCATCTTTGGCCTTCCATCCCCTGGTTTGAGTACCAGCCCGCTTATTACGCTACGCGACACATTCTCGATGCCAAGGGCTCACCGCAGCGGCTCGGCATGTTTGAAAGCCGCAGCGATCTGCTCAATTTTCTGTATGACATCTTCTTGGGCGTGCGCAGCCACAAGAAGCGTCGCAGCCGTCTGCGTCCCCTGGCTGGCCTGATGCCCACCCGCCATGCCCGCCGTCGGGTGCTCGAGCTGCTGCATCGCACCGCCGTCTCCCCCGGTCCTCGCTGAACCATCTGGCTGAACCGTCTCGCTGAGAATCTGGTTGGCGAGTTCAAGTTCGGTGGGCTGACCCAACTCAGCACCATCACGGTGCAATCAGTGCTCAACAGGTGGCTGAATCGGCGGTTATCCCTGGCGGGGAAGCCGGTGGTGATTGCTCCTGCTGACTGCTCCTGCTGACTGCTGCGGCTGCTGCTGTAGCTGATTGCTGTGGCTGTGACCGCTGTTTTCGGCCGTGTACAAAGCCGCTGAACGCAAGGTGGCCCCGTGGCGACCCAGCCGATCAACACGGCCGAGACCGGTTTTTCCGCAGTCTCCTAATCGCCGAGAATTTTCGGAACGCGGAAGAAATCGCCCTCCCGCTGGGGGGCCAGATTCAGCAGCTCTTCGCGCACTGCTGTCGTTTCCACTGCATCAGCGCGGGTGACATTCACCACCTCCACGGCCCGGGTGGTGGGAGCGACCCCCTCGGTATCCACCTGCTCCAGGTGGGCGACATATTCGAGGATGCGCTCCAGTTGGCCTGTGTAGGTGGCGATCTTCGCCTCGGGCAGCTCCAATCTGGCCAGCTGGGCCACTTTGCGAACGTCGTCGGCGGTGATCCTGCTCATGATGGCGGCTGAATGCTGGAGAACGGCACTGGCGTCGACGCTAGCCGGACAGGGGCCTCACGCCGCCGGCTCCGCCTCCGCCAGGAACTGGCGCAGATCTTCGGCCAGGGCTGCAGCCGCCAGCTCCAGGAAGCGGGCGCCGTGCGCCGGTTGGGCCAGGAAGGGATCGGAGCCCATGCGGCCGTCGGGATGGCGGCGGCGGAAGTCGTCGGGGCCATGGATCGGTCCGGCGGGGGCCGCTTCCGGCAGGGGCCGCTGCTTGCTGGCCAGGCTCGGCTCGAGGTGCAGGGTGAGGGCGATCTCGCTGGGGGTGGCATGGTGCCCCTCCCGCTCGCCGTAGAGCGTGCGGGCTTCCTTGGTGACGGAGCTGGCGGTGAACCAGTTGGCCAGGCGGCAGCGCAGGCGATCGGCCCCGGGCAGGCCGCGGCTGGCGGCGGTGCCGTAGGCCTGGGCGAAGGCCGCCCGGGCGGTGGCGATGTTGCCGCCGTGGCCGTTGATCACGTAGATGCGCTCAAAGCCGTGGCGCGCCAGGGACAGCACCACGTCGTGGAGCACCGCCAGCAGGGTGGAGGGCTGCAGGCTGATCGTGCCGGCAAAACCCAGGTGATGTTCGGCCATGCCGAAGGCCTGGGCCGGGGTCACGAGCACGCCGGTGCGGCGGCCCACCTCCAGGGCCACGGCTTCGGCGGTGAGGGCGTCGGTGCCGATGGCACCGGTGGGGCCGTGCTGTTCGGTGGAGCCCAGGGGCACGATCACCCCGCGGCAGCTCTGGAGGTAGTGCTCCACCTCGGGCCAGCTGCGCAGTTGCAGCCGGATCTCCTCCTGGCTGCTGGTGGGGACGGTGCTGGGGCCAGAGGCGCTGACGGGCGATTCGGTCATCCTGTACACGGCCCTGGGGCCCGATCTGTTTAGGATCGACCCTATTCGCGGCGTTCCGATGCTGCAGCGCAAGCTAGATCGTTTTCTCCAGGAGCAGCGCCCTGTCTGGATTTATCTGCGCGACCAGCAGTGCTGGATCGAGGACGCCCTGGTGGTGGAGATCCAGGGTGATCTGGTCACCCTGCGCCATGAGGACGACGACGAGGATGAGCTTTCCAGCTGGGAGCTGAGCGTGCGGCTTGATTCCATCGGTGCCGTCAGCACCCGGCTGGCCAGTGTCAGCCGCAGCACCAGCCCAGACGACATCGTCACCACAGGGGACTGCCCGGAAGCCGAACGGCTCGGCAGTCCCTGATGCGCTCGCTCAGTTCCGAGCGCTCGTGCGCGAGGCGGCTCAGTGGGCTGTGCCGTTGCCGTCATAGTCGTCGCTGTCGTAGTAGCCGCCTTTGGTGCCGAAGAACAGGGTGGCCAGGCAGAACAGGCCGCAGGTGGCCAGCAGCACGGTGCCGAGGTTGAAGGCGCTGGGGTCCATGGCGAAGGTGCGGAACCGATTCAGTCTGGCTCTGGCAAACGGGTTCTGATCCCTCCGGTGCCGGAGTCGTCACAGGGACGATGGGGTCCAGCGGGATCGGTTGATCTCCGCCCGGTCACGCCACAGCTTCGGGTCCAGTGTCAGCCCTGAAGCGTTGAACACCTGCCGCAGCAGAGCCAGCTCCAGCTCCCCATGCTGGTGCGCCCTCTCCCCTTCAGGTGCTGTCGTTTGATCTCAAGAAAGCTGGTGATCTTGTCAATCAGGTAGCCATCAGGTCCATGGAGGTAGGCCGCTCCTTGCCTTCCACTCAGACGCGGGAGCTTTTTGCGTCGTTTGGGGTCATGGCTAGGAAGGGTATGCAAATTCGTGCATCAATGTGCTTGAACACAGAGTTGATGCGTCTATCGAATGAGACGCCAAGCAGTAAATGCGGCAGCAAGGGTATCTCGACTGGGCGACTGTCCAGGGGGAACGCTTGTTCCGTCAGCTTCCTGGCGCCATCTGGCGACACCAGAAAGGCACAGGTGCCAAACATGTTGTGAAGTTTGTGGATCGCTGTATTTTTTATGCTGCATGAACTGAGGATGGCATTAATTCTGCTATGGCTGGGGTGTTTGTCTTCTTGTTCGAAGAAAACAGCACCAAGCTTCATCCCTTTGACTGCCTCAAAGCAGATGAGTGCATCTGTGTTCGCACCAAGAGCCAGGAAGTCGGCGTCTTTGATTTCCTGCCACCTTTCGCGAATAAAGGAATAAATATTGGGGTGAACTGTCACGTCGTCTTCCAGTATTAAAAAATGCCTGTCCTGGCGACTGCACTCCTGCAGCGCATGAAACATTGAGTGGGCATTGCCAAGGTTGCCTTTTGGTAGCGCTATGCAGGCTTCAATGATTTCTTTGGTCGCGATTCCCTCTTTGATAATTTGCTCGGCTTGCAGGTCTTCTTCTTTGGCGCCGAGAGATGTGTCGATATTTTCAAGGTGTGGATTTCTTGTGGTAAAACTTTTGACCCTCTCCGGGTCGATAGAGATGAGTCTTTGTCCTATCCGTTCTGTCGCGCTTGTCGTATCTGGCATGGAATTGAGGTTCGCTAGTGTACAGTCCCGTAAATAACCGCTAAAATAAGGATTGTCTCCTGGGGGAGTCGTTCCATGGCAGTTGGCCGCCCGATGCCGCCGCTGGTTCTCAGCGACGACGAGGTTCAGCAACTCCAGAGCATCGCTAACTCAAGGTCGTTGC
>CAMBZX010000217.1 GCA_945872185.1 Synechococcus sp. UW140
GCAAGCCAACACGATCTGTGCCCGTTGCACGATCGAGTGGGGCAACGACCTTGAGTTAGCGATGCTCTGGAGTTGCTGAACCTCGTCGTCGCTGAGAACCAGCGGCGGCATCGGGCGGCCAACTGCCATGGAACGAGTCCCCCAGGAGACAATCCTTAGTTTAGCGATTATTTACGGGACTGTACACTAGGAGTGGTGGACAAGTCGGTCCGCGGCGATGCTGACCGGGCGCCGGACCTGACGTCATTGAAGCGCTTCTACGACCAGTTGCTGCTTCGGCAGATCAGAGCCGCCGAGTGACCTCCGCGTCGGGCCTCCCGCCGCGCCCTTGGACGCTTTGCGGACCACAGCCCGGGGCGTGGCTATACAGGCGAAGGCGCCCTTACGTAAGATGACACTATCGCTGCTAAGCCTGCAGCTGGCTAGCACTAGCTGGGCAGCCCGGCCGAGAATAGGTACTTTCAGGCCCCGAACCGGCGCGGCCTTGGCAGGGCGCCAGCAGATCAGCGCGCGCGCCTTGACACTGAACATGATCGCGGCGCCACTGGTCAGGCACTTGGTGCTTGGGGCCCCGGGTCCATACATCCTGGTTCTAAACCCAGTTTCGTAAGGAGGTCCCCAATAGGTTGGAATTTTGTCCATTTGAACTTCATTCATGAAGTCGTAGACCTGCTCTAGGACAGATTGCTCGCTCGGCAAGTATTCCAATTGGAATGCGTCAGACTGATCTCCACCAACGGAGTCGCAATTCACCCCGGTGTATTCGTTGCACTCCCCGTTGTCTTCGCCCTCGGTGCTTTGGGCCAGTCGGAAGCTCCCTGCGTTCCGGGCGTCGGCCTCAAAGGAAGTTGAGGCCGGGCTCGCCGCGGCTGAAAAGGCGTCCTGGCGGAACTGGTCTGCGCTTTTTTCCGTGACGGCCGCGGCAGAGGGGCAGGCGGCGATGAAGGCCAGGGCGGCGACTTGGCCGACAAAGCCTATGGATGAAAGTGGAGAGGCGGCGGCGGTTGGGTCTTTTGGCTTACGCGTCATCTGCTGGAATCCAACCGGGCAGGATTCGTTGACTTGTCCATTCATGTGGGTCAATTCATTGGACCCCAGAAACCACTAGGATTTAAGACAGGTTGAGTTTTAGCCCGACCGAGGGACGGAGATACTTTTGCCTGGCAAAACTTTTTACTCCCTATTACCATCACCATGCCGGCGGGGACTGTGATGGGATAAGGCTGCGAGGAGCTTGCACTCGGCCCAGGACCGGTTCTGATCTCCAATGTGTAGACGCCAGGAGAAACCGCGAGGGTTACTGGGTTGTAAACATCAGCAGGATGCGGAAGGTATTGAGGTATGCCGGAGGTGGTGGGCGTAAATTTAAACGACAGGGATTGGCCGTAGAAGTTAGAAGCGGTGTTTTCCAGAGTCACCGACACCGTCGTCGCCGTGCCGTCTGGCAAGATCTTGCATCTAGCCTCTACTTTGGTGGCATAAATCAGGGGCCCCGCAACAGCTGACGTGGAAAAGCCCATGCACATTGCGCCGGCGATCGCCATTGAGAATCCAAATTTCATGATGTTTAGGTCTTTATGATTGTCAAAGGGTTAGAAGATGGTTGCCCACAAAGGGGAAGCTACGTTCCAAAAGCGAAATAATTGATTTTGCCCTGGTTTTTGTGCCGGAACGTAGGTGATCAGTACTTTCCTGATTACTCTACAGCCTTTCCCCGAAATTACCATCATGTGATCGTGGAGCTCGTGGGATCCTGACTACCCGACCTGACTACCCGACACATCTCACCCGAGACGCTCATGCGACAGCGAGCGGCAGGGGATCGCGGCCCTGAGGCTGTGATCGTGGCGGCAGCTCAATCCCCGTGAACCAGGGCTGCTTCCGGCGGCGCCTGACGCCGCGGCTGGGAATGCAGGGTCCCAGATCCCGCTGGGGGATGGGCATCCAGGTCATGAGTCTGGCTTTGGTATCAGCGACGAACGTCTGCAGCGTCGCCAGGCCGATCCGCACAAAGCTCAGACCCCGCTGCCAGTGGGGATCGACGCGGCGGCGCTGGCCGGCCAGAGTCACGGCGAATCCCTGCAGACTGCTGACCAGCACAGCGATCGCCACCACCAACAGCAGGCGATCGATGCGTGCAGGATCGCGCAAGCCGCTGCTCTCCAGCTGGAAGATCCCCGACTTCTGGTCGCCGAACAGCTGCTCACAGCAGAAGCGCTGGCCGTAGGCCCAGACCAGATCCAGCGTTGGATCAAGGTTGCTGACCATCGATCGCTACGGCCGCACCGTGGCCGAGGTGATCTCCGACCTCAACATCAACCTGGTGCTGGTGGAGGACGGCCATGCCTTTGCCTACCGGCAGTACCTCGGCGGGTGTGAGGCCAAGGAGTACCTCGATGCCGAGTACCGGGCCAGCCGGCATCGCTATGGGGTCTGGCAGGTGCCGGACGGCATCACCCGCCCCTGGGACTTCCGCCGGGGCCGCCGCAACGCTGTGATTCCCGATGGCACCACCCCCGGCGGCCGGCGTTACCGCTGCCAGGAGATCGGTTCCTATGCCCGCGCCCAGGTGTTGTTACGTCAGGGGCACAGCTATCTCGACAGCAACGGCGATGGCGAGGCCTGCGAGAGACTGCGGTGACAGCTCTCAGCCACTGCCATCCAGGCCAAGCAAAAGGGCGCGACCTTCCGGTCGTCGTGTCGCTCTTGTGTTGCCAAGGAGGCTGGCCTTCAACCGCTGCGCCGTTGACGTCGACCAAGCTTTTGAGGAGCAGGTATGGCAAACCCTGCGGGTTTCGCCCAGACATTGACCTCACGCCCATCACCGATGGCAATAGGGTAATGAAATAACTTTCCCCTGTTCACCATGTTGACCGGAACTGAACTACTGGCCAAGGTCAAGGAACTCAGCGACGGCTCCAAATCGGATCTCGTTCGGGCTGCTGGCTATGTCAGCACCAAGAAGGACGGCACCGAGCGGTTGAACTTTACCGCCTTCTATGAGGCTCTGCTCGAGGCCAAGGGCATGAACTTTGGCGCCGGCAGCAGTAGCGGCAAGGGCCGTCCCGGTCGCAGCCTGAGCTACGCCACCAAGGTGCAGTTCAACGGCAACCTGATGGTCGGCAAGGCCTACACCGCCCAGCTGGGCCTGGAGCCGGGCGATGAGTTTGAGATCAAGCTGGGTAGGAAGCAGATCCAGCTGGTGCCCCTTGGTGACACCGAAGCTGCTGCTTGAGACCAAAGCGGCTGCTTGAGACGGAGGCCGCCGGCGAACTACAGAGCGTGGGCTGAGCTGTCCCGTTTGTGTCGGTGGCCTTGAGGCAGGGGGATCGGCTTCCAACGCCTCCGCCAGGATTGGGCCATGACCACAAATGTCCTT
Organism: Synechococcus sp. UW140; assembly: GCA_945872185.1. Taxonomy (GTDB): domain Bacteria; phylum Cyanobacteriota; class Cyanobacteriia; order PCC-6307; family Cyanobiaceae; genus Cyanobium. Next base: position 3,380 of record CAMBZX010000217.1, read on the forward strand.
CACTCCATACCGCGGTTGATTGACGGCGCCGATGACGCGATGGCCTCCGTGCTGCTCGCCCATGGGGCGGGTGCGCCGATGGACAGCCCGTTCATGGCGGCCATCGCCGGTGGGTTGGCCCAGCGGGGTTGGTGTGTGGTGCGCTTTGAGTTCCCGTACATGGCCCGGATGCGCGAGACGGGGCGCCGACAGGGGCCTGATCGGATGCTGCTGCTGCAGGAAGCCTTTCGGGAGCAGGTTCGACTGGAGCGGGCCACCTGGCCGGAGCGCCCTCTGTTCATCGGTGGCAAATCAATGGGCGGCCGGGTAGCCAGCCTGCTGATCGATGAGCTCGCCGCCAGCCATGGCGTGCGGGGCTGCCTATGTCTCGGCTATCCGTTCCATCCGCCTGGCAAGCCCCTGACCCTGCGCACCGAGCACCTGGCCAGCCTGCAGACCCCCACCCTGATCCTGCA
>CAMBZX010000218.1 GCA_945872185.1 Synechococcus sp. UW140
GCGCAGAGGGGAAGGGGACGGGGTGATGGTTTTGGCCGCAAGACTGGACCGGCAGAGCCGCGACGGACTCTCCAGATCTCGATTTTCAGCAACAGTAAAGACCCCTCATCCAAGGCTGAAGCAACCTTCAAGGTCTGCGGTGAGGGTCACGGCGCTTGTCTCAAGGCGCCTGAGCAGCCAAAGCCGAGGTTGGTGCGTGCTGATCGTCCTCCACCCCGAGACCCAGCCCTTCCAGGTCGTAGATCAGACCCGCATCGTGCTAATGCCCGACGACATGGACATCACCGCCACCCCGGCCAGCATCCGAAGAGAAGGATAGACTTCCTGTATATCCCGCCGGAGGGGGCTGTGACCCGCGTCACCAAGCTGTTTCTTAGTAACCGCAGCCAGGCCGTGCGTATCCCTGCTCACCTGCGTCTGCCCGACACCGTCAAGGAAGTCGAGGTTCGGGCCTGCGGCCATGAGCGCGTGATCTCGCCGCTGGGCCGCCGCTGGGACAGCTTCTTCAGCGACAGCACGGCCGTTGCCGATGACTTCATGGCCGAGCGGGCCTCTCAGGAGCAAGCCGAGCGCGAGGCGCTCTGAACACCGCCATGCTGCGCTATTTGTTGGATACCAACATCTGCATCTATGTTATCAAGCGCAGGCCTGAGTCGCTGCTGGGGCGCTTCAACGAGAACGCAGCCCATCTGGCCATCTCCTCAATCACATTGGCTGAACTTCTGCATGGAGCCGAGATGAGTTCGATGCCGCAGCGCAGCCTGGCTGTGGTGGAAGACTTCTGCAGCCGGCTTGATGTGCAGGAGTATGGCGCCAAGGCCGCTCAGCACTACGGTCAGATCCGCGCTGACCTGGAGCGACGCGGCACACCGATAGGCGTGAACGACATACACATTGCCGCTCAGGCCCGCAGTGAAGGCCTGACGTTGGTTAGCAACAATCTGCGGGAATTTGAGCGGGTGGAAGGTTTGCTGTTGGAGAACTGGGTCTGAGCACATCTAGCCAAGCCTTGAGCGCTTTTCAATCGACTGTTGAATGTGAAATCCCCAGATGTCTTCCGCCACCTCGGCATTGGTGAATCGAACCGCTGCGCTGAGGGCGTATAGGCCGGGACGCGCGCCAGCGCTGAAGAGCCGTTGGGCCCAGACTGCCAGAGCTGTTCCTAACCTCTAACCATCCCGGGGATGGCAGACCCATGGCGAGCGTGCAGGAGATCCGCCAGCGGCTGCGCAAGCAACGGATTGAAAGCTTGCGCAGCACCATCGAGACCTTGCTGGTCGGACGAGCTGGAGCTGAGGTGTGGCTGTTTGGTTCCCTGGCCCGTGGGGACTGGGATGCCCGCTCGGATGTGGATCTACTGGCGGTAGCGCCGGATCAGAGCGCCGCAGACGAGCTGGCCGAGGCCCTGCTGGGAGCAGGCCTGGCCGATGATGTGATAGGCCTCAGCCAGGGCCATTGGCTGGAGCGCCAGCGGGGCGATGATCCCTGGTGGCGCGGCATCTGCCGCGATGCGATTTGTCTGCAGCCCCTGCATCAACCATGACCGGCCGTCTGCACGCCTGGCTGCGTCAGGCCCACAGCGATCTGGCCATGGCGATTTATGCCAGCGAAGGAGGTTTCCATGCCCAGGCCTGCTACCACTGTTGCCAGGCTGCCGAGAAGGCCCTGAAGGCGTTGTTGCTGGCTCTGGACCAGGAGCCGGCTCGAACCCACTCGATTGAGCGATTGCTCTCGGCCCTGGAGCTGCTGGGCATCGAGACGGCCCCACTGCACCAACTACCGCTGAAACCGCTGCAGCGGATGACCACCGCCAGCCGCTACCCGGATGGCGATGAGGCTCCGGTGGATCTGTTCGATGCAAGCGATGGCGCCTTGGCCCTGCAGGTGGCGCAGGCGGTTGTGGGTTTCGCGGATCAGCAGCTGGCGGACCTTGGTCAACCGGCATCCTCCTGACGCGCCACATCTGGCAGCGTGGCTGGCTGATGTCACGGCGCGGGTTGAATCCTTAGTCTGGACCCATGGCAGAAACCGACGTCCGCTGGATCCAACGCTTCGAGAATTTTCAGCGCGCTCTGCTGGTGCTGGAGCGCGGCGTACAGCTGGCGCTGACACGCGATCTCAGCGAGCTTGAGCAGCAGGGCCTGATCCAGGGCTTCGAATTCACCCACGAGCTGGCCTGGAACCTGCTCAAGGACTATCTGCAATACCAGGGGATCCAGGGCATCATCGGCTCCCGCGATGCCACCCGTCTCGCTTTTCAGAATAGCCTGATCCTTGAAGGTGACACCTGGATGGCCATGATCAGGGCGCGCAACCAGTCATCACATACATATAATCTCGAGCAGGCTCAGGCGATTTCACAGGAAGTGATCTACCAATTCACCCCTGCGTTCCGCGCCCTTCGCGATCACTTCGCCGGCCTACAGCACGACGCACCATGACGTCTATTTCTTCCCTTGGCACACCGCAGCGCTACGGCCTGAGTGAGCGGACGGTTGCGACCATTCACGAGGTGTTGTCGTCCTATCCCGAGGTGAAAGCTGCGATCCTGTACGGATCGCGAGCTCTGGGCCGCCACCGCCCCGGTTCCGACATCGATCTCACCCTGGTGGGCCCCGATCCCTGTTGCAGCTGCCTGGCCCGGATCGATGCCGATCTGGATGATCTGCTGCTCCCCTGGGTGATCGACCTCTCTTGCCACAGCGCCATCAGCAACCCCGCCCTGCTGGAGCACATCAGGCGGGCAGGCAAGGTGCTCTACCAACGTGCAGATGTCCAGCCATCCTAAGTTCTTGAGATTCTGGGTGACTTCGATGCCGACCTCGTGTCGGCGCCGGTGCGGCAGCAGGTCGAAAAGCTGCCGGTCCAGGAGCGCGAAGCGCTGTGATTTCGTCTGCTCGCCATCAATTTCTCATCGAGCTGATCAAGACCCGACAGGCTGCCCAGCCGTTGATCGGAGGTCGTGATCAGCAGATCGCCTTAGACATTAGGCGGGGGTATTTCAACAGCGTTCCGCACGGATCACCAGCTGCAGGGGCCGGGCATCGCGCACCGCCTGCTCTGGATCACCCCCCAGCCGACTGGCGAAGGCCCGGATCTGGTCAAGCACTGGCTGCTCGGCCGGATGGGGAAAAAGCCGCGGTTGGCTGCTGAGGATGCGGAAGCCCGTGTCTTCAAATAACGCCACCATCGTGCTCGGGGTAAACCAGCGCAGGTGTGTGCGATCGAGTAGGCCACTTTCCTCGTAAACGAACTGGCCCAGACAGAGGCGCGCCTGCAGGCTCCAGTGCTGGGCATTGGGGATGCAGGCGCATACCGTGCCGCCGGGGCTGAGCAGGCCATGAACCCGGCGCAACACGCGCCAGGGGTCCCGCAGATGCTCAAGGCTGTCGCCGAAGATCCAGCAATCGGACCGCAGGCGTTCCGCCTGCTGCGGATCCTCCAGCAGCTGCTCCACATCCGCCACCAGCACTTCCTGTCAGTGGTGGTGCGCCTCCTCGGCGTAGGTGGACTCGATCTCGATTCCCAGCCAGTGAGCCTGAGGATGGCGCTTGCGGTAAGCCCTGGCCAGGGCGCCCCGGCTGCAGGCCGCGTCCCTTTGCGTGGTGTAAATCCCGAGGCCCGAATGCCCTGATCAGAGGGTGAACAGGGTGGAATGACGGGCTGTCATCCCGGAGGCGCAGATGCACCTCGTTGTTCCATGATGAATCGGGAGGATTGACTTGTCAAGCC
>CAMBZX010000219.1 GCA_945872185.1 Synechococcus sp. UW140
GGCAGGGCCGACTGGGTTTGAGGCCTATGGGGGGCGACGTAAAGTCAACAGCTTGCCGGCGAACCAACCGTTCTAGAACCGATGCACTTCCAGGACATCATCAGCAGCCTCAATCGGTTCTGGGCGGAGCAGGGTTGCCTGGTGTTGCAGCCCTATGACACCGAGAAGGGGGCCGGCACCATGAGTCCGCATACGGTTCTGCGGGCGATTGGACCGGAACCCTGGGCCGTGGCCTATCCGGAGCCCTGCAGGCGCCCTAGCGATGGCCGCTATGGGGACAATCCGAACCGCGCTCAGCACTATTTTCAATACCAGGTGCTGATCAAACCCTCACCTAATGGCATCCAGGAGACCTATCTGGCCTCGCTGGAGGTGTTAGGAATTCGGCAGGCTGATCATGACATCCGCTTTGTAGAAGATAACTGGGAGTCGCCCACCCTGGGGGCCTGGGGGGTGGGGTGGGAGGTGTGGCTTGATGGCATGGAGGTTACCCAGTTCACCTATTTCCAGCAGTGTGGCGGCATCGATTGCCGGCCTGTATCGATTGAGATCACCTATGGACTCGAGCGCCTCGCCATGTACTTGCAGGACGTGGAGAGCATCTGGGATCTGAGTTGGAACGGCCGGCGCAGCTATGGCGACATCTGGCTGCCATTTGAAAAAGGTCAGTGCACTTACAATTTCGAGGCCTCCAATCCCGAACGATTGCAGCAACTGTTTGCCCTCTACGAGGCTGAAGCCAGTGATCTGATCGGCAAGGCCTTGCCGGCACCGGCTCTTGATTTTGTGCTCAAGTGCAGTCACACCTTCAATCTCCTGGAGGCCCGCGGCGTGATTTCTGTCACCGAGCGCACCGCCACAATCGCCCGTATTCGCCATCTGGCCAAACAGGTGGCCGAAGCCTGGTTGGCGGAACGTCAGGCCCTCGGTTTTCCGCTGTTGACCGAACAGCAGCAGGCGATCAGGCAGGTGGCCCACCCAGAAGCAATCGCTGCTCAGGCCTGAGTGGCGCAACCGCTCCTGATTTGTTGGCTTTCCCAGTCCAGTTGATGACAAGATGGTTGAAACCTGTGTGCCGCAACACGATTTCAATACCTTGTCCGGCGGATTCCTGTTGTGCTGCAGATGTTCAAGGAGCGCCAGCAAGATAGCTCCTATCTGACAATATGAACAAGCCAGTCGCCGGTGATCTTATGGTTCGGATAGCAAAGGCTGTTGATGTTTTGCCGTCACATCTAGGGGCAGGCTCTTGATGTTTTCTGGGTGGGCCGATCTGAGGCTGAATTGGGAACGGCGATGAAACGTCGCACCTTGCTGCTTCTGGCCGTGCTGCTGTTGGGAAGCTTCCAGGCTGGCAGGCTGGCAGAGCGGTTGATCTGGCCCTGTCGCCTGCGGCCGCTGGCGGGGGTGGTGGCACCGTTGCTGGGCCAGGCCATGCCGAGCCTGCAGTTGTGTGAGCTGCTGTTGTCGTTGCCCTCCTTCTGATCGCTCTGGGATGGATCACCCCGGCTCGCTGGCCTTGTGCTCAATGGTTCTTTGCTTGGATCAGTCTTGGGACCTGGCCCTGCAGCTGGTCGCACAGACGGGCGATCAGCTCAGGCCAGTCGCCAGCGAGGCGCTGGCGGAACAGCCGCAGAGAGGGATACCAGTGACAGCGTTCTCCCTCGAGCCCCCAGCGCCAGTCCGGCACCTGCTTCAGCAGCAGCCACACCGGCAGACCCAGGCCCCCGGCCAGGTGGACCAGGCCGCTGTCGGCGCTGATAATCAGGTCGCAGCAACTGGCAATCGCCGCCGTATCGAGAAAGTCCCAGGCTGTCTCAACGGCGGCCTGGGCCGCGTGGAAGGCGCCGCGAAAGGGGCAGCTGAGCAGTTGTTCGGCGCCAGGCCCCTTCTGCAAAGACAGGAGCCGCAGGCCCGGGATCTCAGCCAGGGGAGCCAGCAGCAGCAGCGGTAAGGAACGGCCCCGGGCGGCGTCCCGCAGCTCCGCCTCGGGATTGCCCTGCCAGTGCACTCCCACCAGCAGTTCCCCTGGCCTTGGGCTGAGCCGCTGGCGCCACTGGGCCAGGCGTTCGCTGGGGACGCAGAGATAGGGACTGGCCGTGTCGATGCTGGCTGGGGGCGCCGCCAGGGCGTGGCAGGTGGAGAGCAGGGGCAGCCAGGGACCTGGGTGATCGGCGGCCGCGAGCGGCGAGAGCACAGCGTCGGCCAGGCCGGAAAGGGCGAGCAACGGCACCAGCGGCTCCTGGACGCAGAGCGAGATCTTGCGGGCATGGGGCCGAAAGACAGGGCCGTAGCGGACGAACTGCAGCACATCGCCCAAACCCTGTTCACCGATAAGCAGCAGATGATCGACGGGTTGCGCCTGCTGCTCCCGGCACCAACGGGGACCGGGGGGCGTCACCAGTGGGGCCATGGAGGTTGCGACCCGCGCTCGCCATTCGAACTCATCCCAGCCCCGGTTCTGGTCGCTGGTGAGTAACAGGCTGATGCCGAGATAGAGGTGTGCGGCGGCCCCATCCGGTTCCAGGGCTACCGCCCTGGAGAAATAGGACAAGGCCTCCTGCTGCCGTCCCTGCAGGGAGAGCAGCGCACCCAGATTCAGCACGGTCATCGATGCTTCGGGGCCTCCCGCGAGGGCCTGTTCCAGGGCTGAAATCGCCAGATCGGTTCTGCCCCTGTCATGAAGTTGGAGGCCCAGATTCACCAGCTCCTGCCAGAGACTGGGATCCGCTGCTGCTGCCTGGCGCAGCTGGGTGATCGCGGCGGCAGGCCGCTCCAGATCGACGAGCACCCGAGCCAGCACGCGAAGAACACGGCTGTTGCCGCCCTGCAGGGCCAGGGCCCTTTCCAGTGCCGCCAGGGCTGGGCCATTCTGTTGGAGTTGGTGCAGCACGATGCCGAGATTGCACCAGCCGTCGGCCAGATCGGGCTGAAGGGTGACGGCCTGTTCGAGCACAAGGCGGGCCTCCGCAAGCCGGCCCTGGTTCTGCCGAACGGCACCAAGGCTGTTGAGGGCCGCCGGGTGGTTGGGCTGGGCCTTCAGGGCGCGCTCCAGCAGGGCCTCGCCCCTGGCCAGATCGCCGCGCCGGCACTGCACGATCGCCAGGCGTTCGAGCCCATCGGCATCATCAGGATTGATGGCCAGCAGGACCTGCAGCAGGGCCTCGGCCTGGTCCAGATCACCGCGGCTGAGCGCTGTACGGGCCGCGCTGAGTTCGGCGGACAAGGGGGGCCAGGCCATGGAATGGGCGCAGTCTGCTCAAGAGCAGTTGCTTTGCCTGTCGCCGCATCAACAGCAGACAGCCTGGCTTCCGACAACCGGGCTTCCGGCAACCCGGATTCAGACAACCGGACTTCAGGGCACCGGGTTGCGGAGAGTCGAGCGTTTGCAACTCCACACTACGGATGCGGGCGGTTGTCAGCACCCTGATTGCCCGACACAAGTCTGAGAACCGTTGCGACAGAACGGGTCTCAGGTCATTGGGTGGGCAGGGAGCCATGAGAACTTGGGGCTACGACACCAATCCAATCCCCAGTGGCATCCCATGCCCGGCTCCATGCTGAGCTGATCGGCCTGTTGCGTCAACACAGCCAGTTCGCCGACCAGCGTCATCTGGTGCTCTTGGCACAGATGGTGACTGGTCTGCTGCTGAGCCAGACGGTCTGTTTTGACCGCTGGA
>CAMBZX010000220.1 GCA_945872185.1 Synechococcus sp. UW140
CAAGGACAACCAAACTCAAATGGAGGTAGCCCCAGTTCAGGTGCTCCATCACGATGCCATCCGAGTTTGGACACTTACCCAGATTCCAGGTGGTGCAAGCGATCTCGATCAGCTGGTGTGTAATGGCGAGACGCTGCGAGGCTCGATTAACCCCACAGCTGGCGGCGGATCAAAATTCATCGCCCAGGTGACGCTCAACTCAGCTGCCCTGGGCCTTGCGATCAGTCAGGCCTGTTACGCCACCGGCGAGAACCACCAGCGGGCGGTACTTAAGCAGCTCATGGGCCAGCTCGATCTGGAGGGTGTGCTGCTGCAGGCGGATGCGTTGCACGCCCAGCAACCGTTTTTCGACAGCTCCAGGAGCAGGATGCCGACTTCCTCCTTCCTGACCGTGAAAGCCAATCAGAAGATCCTGCACCGTCAGATCCGCAGCCAGTTTCAGGAGAAGCGGCACATCCCTTTTGTGGCAACAGGTCAGGAGAAAAGTCACGACCGTGACATCACCTGGAAGCTACGGGCCAGAAGACAGGCACCGGAGCACATCAGTAAAACCTGGATCAGTACCACCTGGATCATTGAGGTGATTGCCACAGGCAGCCGTGACGGCAAGCCGTTTCAAGCCACCCACCACTGATTCATCAACCTGCGCACCTATCGGTGCGACACCAACCTGCGCACCTATCGGTGCGACACCAGCCTGCGCACCACCCCAGAAGCCCTGCTGCAACTGCTGCGTGATCGCTGGAATATCGAGGCTTGGCACTGGATCCGTGACACCCAGCTCCATGAAGACGACCACCGCATTCGAGACAACGGCGCCGGAGCGATGGCCATGCTGCGAACGGCAGCCCTCAACCTACTCCGATTGGCGGGATTTCAGTTAATCCAGGCCCGCATGCAGGCGGTGATACACGACATCACGGCGCTGCTGGCCATGGCGATGAAGCAGCCCAACCCTGAACCGATTTAATGCCTTGGATCAGCCCTGGGTGCCAGTGTTGTTGGGCGGGGCCAAGTTCTGTTTCAATCGCCTCAAGCTCTGCCTCTTCGGCTTCACCCCTTTCCTCTTGGGGGAACGCTAATAGATCTTGAATTTGGGCGATGCCATTAGCCTTTGTCGTGTCATTGCAGACCTTGATCAGATCAGGGCCAATGTGCTTGTCAAAGTGCACCATCATTTACAGGTCGAACGGCCGCAGATACTGGAAACCGTTCAGTCCGATGAAGAACTGCAGACAAGGCGATTCTATAATCTGCTCCAATGTCTCCCGATCCATGACATCCAGTCGTTGTTGGATGTACAGCGCACCAAAGGCCAACCGCAATGGCTTGGCAAGGGCGCCTGTCTTGGCACTGAGCAGAGGCACACAGCGGTTTCAAGAGGTTCCCAGGGAATCAGATCAGCAAGGCCCACCCAGCGACTACCTGGAGTAAACTTCCTTCAAAAGGGGACATAGAACTCCTCAATCGATAGCTGCCCAGCAATCTGAAACACGTACATTGTGACGCCAGTAGTTTCTTCTAAGCCAGAAATGACTGATTACGCCCCATCTGAACCCTAGATAGTCGCTGGAAGCAACTGCCCCGAAACGATTCCGGGTTCCTCAACAAGCCCTAAATAGCCAGACGAGAAGCTAATTGACAAGTGGGGTCCTAAGCAGTGCTTCAAGGCGACGCACTTGGTCGTTTTCGTGAATGAAATGGGAGTTTCCCGGAGCCGGGCCAATCGCGGCAAGATATTGCATGAAGGATGAACTTTGGTTGATTCCCCATTTCGGTGCATCCACTACGAAGGCAACTTTTTCCTGATCGGTTGGCTGCATACCTGGCTTGAATTCACCCACGCGCTCACCAACGCTGAGAAAGTAGCCACTGATGTCGGATGCTGGATTTTGCTGCTCCCCAGGCTTGGCTGCCCAGATGAAGTCGACCTCTAGATTCTCATTAGTGTTGTTATAAAATCCATGCAAATAATAATGTGGACCGTAATAAAGGCTGCCGTCTTTGGTCGTAACAGTCTGCGCCTTGGCGCCGGGATAGCTGCCGGCGTTTGGGATTTCCTCAAGGGAAGAATAGGCTTTACTAGGATCACAGAAAATAGTGATACCACCTTTTGGAAAATAAAACCATTCGTCCGTCAATGTATGAATGTGAGGAATCGGTCCCGCCCCGGGAGGAATAATGGCTTTGGAAACTGTAAACGCGCCATTTGTGTCCATGCCAGTACGCAAAAATGTGAAGTGCTCCCCTGCTGGACCAAGTACTCTTGGAGGGTCAGCAAGTTGTTGAAAAGTGGGAAGCTTATAATGAAGCGTCTCGGCAAGCACGGGGCCGGGTAGCCATGTCACGATGACGATCAGGACACTGGCAGCAAGTGTGATAAACCAATTCATGATTTTAAGTTTTCTCAGGACACTGTAGGAGGTTTTGTGCTGCATCACGGCCTTTAAGAGTGCGCTGAAAAACCCAGCCACCTCTACCAGGATTGGGTAGCTGCCCAAGCGTTGATGCGAGGCCTACAGGAGCGCAGCAGCTCCTTGTTCTCCTACGTCTCGATCGAGGAGCGGATCCCGGCCAGCCATCCGCTCAGGCGGATTCGCAAGTTGGCGGATCAGGCCCTTGACTTGATCGGCTGAATCACACCTACTGCAGTCTGTATGCCTTGGAAGGGCGTCCATCGGTTCCACCTGAGCAGCTGCTGCTGGCCTCATTGCTGCAGGCGTTCTATGGGATCCGTTCCGAGCGACTGTTGCTGGAGCAGCTCCACTACAACCTGTTGTTCCGCTGGTTTGTGGGCTTGAGCCCCGACGATCCGATCTGGCACCCGACCACATTCACCAAAAACCGTGATCGGCTCCTCAATGACGACGTCATGGGGCTGTTCCTGGAGAAGCTGATGGGAGCGCCTGAGGTCAAGCCCCTGCTCAGTGACGAGCACTTCTCGGTGGACGGCACGTTGCTACAGGCATGGGCCTCCCATGCCTCCCTGAAGCGGGTCGATGGCCAGGAGGATCCTCCGCCTCCACCCACTGGCCCAGGCGAAGGATTCGGTACCCCAAAAGAGGGCAAGAAGCGAGCAAAAGGCGACTTTCGCGGCATCAAGCTCAGCAACGAGACCCACCGCTCCAGCACCGATCCCGAGGCGTTGCTGGCCCGCAAATCCAATGCCCATCCAGCACAGCTCAGCTACCGGGGCCATGTGCTCATGGACAACCGTCATGACCTGATCGTCGATTGCCGCGTCACACAAGCCACGGGCACTGGTGAGCGGGATGCCGCCAAGGAGATGGCAGCAGACCTCGCCGGTGCCCATCAGAAGACTGTCGGTGCCGACAAGAACTACGACACCAAAGGGTTCGTGGCTGAGATGCGTCGGATCGGTGTCACGCCCCATGTGGCCCAGAACACTGCCCGCAGCGGAGGTTCAGCGATCGATGGCCGCACCACCCGTCACGTGGGCTACGCCAAGTCGATCAATGCCCGCCGTGGGATCGAGAAGGTGTTCGGTTGGCTCAAGGCGTGTCAGCCGACATCGAAAACTGGACCAGCGCCGACACCAAAAGTGAGCCACCCGGAAGCGATGGGGGAGCCGTTGCCGGGCGCGTCAGCGGCGGGCCGTGGCTCTTCCTTGCAAGGGTCATCGGCGGCGGAGAAACGTTCGACAGCG
>CAMBZX010000221.1 GCA_945872185.1 Synechococcus sp. UW140
GCCCGCCGCCTGGGGCCGCTGGCCCCGCAGGCGCCCGCCACCCTGGCGGCCCTGATGCTGGCGCTGGCATGGCTGCCCGGCGAATGGCTGCCCGGCGAACTGCTGCCCGGCAGCCTGCGCCCCGCAGCGGCGGCCCAGAATCCCCTGCCCGACGATGCCAAGCCGCCCCGGCCTGCGGATCTGGTGATCCTGCAGGAGTGGATCAGCCGCGAGGGGCCCCAGTCGATCGGGGTGTATGGCATCAAGGCCGATCCGCGGATGCCCGACAACTGGAGTGTGCAGATCTGGCAGGAGCAGCCGGATCGAATCACGATCGCCACCGACAAGATCCGTTGCAGCCCCACGGGGCCGATGCGGGTCACCGGCACCGCCACGCGCCTGATCGTGCGGGAACTGAACCCCGGTGGGGCGATCACCCTGGCCAATCGCCTCGACCATCAGATCTGGTGGGCGGTGTGTGTGCCGGCCCAGGCGGGCAAGGATCCCGCCACGCTCGGGGCCCTGGCCCGCTCCCTGGGCTACAGCGGCCGGCTGATCGAACGGGAAGAGGTGCTGGTGGTGCCGCGGCGCTGAGGCTGCAGGCCCCGATCACGGCGTAGATCACAGCTCAGGTCACAGCTCCGACCATGGCCCAGGACCACGGCCCCGGCCCTGACCACGGCCTCGGTCATGGCCCGGAAGGTGGCTCTCCTCCCGGCCCCTGGGGCTCGGATCGGGCCAGGCCGGGTCTGGGCTGGCAAACCTGGATAGATTCTCGCCATGAGCAGTGAATCCATGGCCGGTGTCAACGCCGCGTTCAACGCCAACAACCCCGTCAATCCTGCGGCCAGCCCAGCCGCTGACGCCAGCGGCTCTGCCGCCGAGGACGTCGCCAAGCTGCCGGTGCGGCTGTTGCTGGTGGATGACGAACCCGGCCTGCGCATCGCCGTCAAGACCTATCTGGAGGACGAGGGCTTCCACGTCAGCACCGCCAATGACGGCGAAGAGGGCTGGACGGCGGCCCAGGAGCTGCTGCCCGATGTGGTCATCACCGACGTGATGATGCCCCGCTGTGATGGCTATGGCCTGCTCAAGCGCCTGCGGGCTGATGAGCGTCTCGGCGGCACGCCGGTGATCTTCCTCACCGCCAAGGGCATGACCGCCGATCGCATCTCCGGTTTCCAGGCCGGTGCGGACGACTACATCCCCAAGCCCTTCGATCCCGATGAGCTGGTGGCGCGGGTGCGCAATGTGGTGCGGCGCCAGGATCGACTGCTGGCGGAAGCGGCCCGCTTCGCCGATGCCGATATCGGCGCTATGGCCAAACAGATCACCGAGATCCGCTCGATGCTCGGTACCGGTGGCTCCAGAAAGCCGGTGACCGAAGTGAAGCTGGACTTCACCCCGCGGGAGGCCAGTGTGCTGCAGCTGGTGGCCGAAGGGATGATGAACAAGGAAATTGCCCGGCGGCTGGAAACCTCGATCCGCAATGTCGAGAAGTATGTGAGCCGTCTGTTCATCAAAACCGGCACCGCCAGCCGCACCGAACTGGTGCGCTTTGCGCTTGAACACGGGCTGGTGGACTGAAGGTCCCGCCGGCGGCGCCAACTCGGCGCCCCGTTACGTTCAACGGTTACGTACAACGGTTGTGTTGAAGCTTTGTGCTATAGCTCTGCGCAGCGCTTTTGCGTAGAAGCGCTGCGCAGAGTTGGCCCAGAAGCGTTGCGTAGACGCAATGCCCAGATCCGTTGCGTTGAACAGCCAGTAGGTTTTTCCCGCGCTCCCCTTGCTCCCGTGCCCAGGATTTCCGCTTCAACCTCTCACCGGCACCTTGCCGTAGCCCTGGCGGCTGCTGCCCTGCTCACCGGCGCGATCCCCTCGGCAGCGGCCCGGGAGACCTGCCGCTTTCTGATGCCCCTGGGCGGCGGTGGCCAACCGGTGGTGAGCAAGAGCATCGGGCCCGACCGCCTGCTGGGGCGCACCAACTGGAACACGGATTTCATCGTGGACCAGACCTTCCGCAGCTATCGCTTCTTCTTCACCTCCGCCTCCAGCGAGCGGGCCAGCTTCCCGGTGTCCGGCTTCATGCGCTTCACCGATGGCAGCAGCCTGCAGGTGATCAATGAAACCCCCACCTTTGAACCGGGCAGCGGCCGCATGTTCGGTCCGTTCCTCGCCGTTCCGGGCAAGCGCACCAACCTGATGAACTTCCGGGTGGGCTCCAGCAGCAAGCCCGCGGCCCTCGGCTTCAGCTACCGCATCTCCGTGCAGGGATGCACCTGACACTCCGCTGCGATCCCCCCGCTGAGGGGCGCCGCCTCCCGGCCGCCGCCCTGCCGCCGCGGCGATGACTCCCGAAGGCTGGCTGCCGCGAGCACGCAACGGCGGCTGGAGCTATCCCGATCGGATCGATGCCCGCTCCCACGGCCTGCCCGTCACCGCCTTCTACGCCGGCCGTTATCGCCACTCCGCTCAGCAGGAGTGGCAGCGGCGTCTGGACGCCGGCGAGATCAAGCGCAACGGCCAGCGGCTCCTGGCCGATCTGACGCTGGTGGCCGGAGATCGGTTGGTCTGGCAGCGGCCCCCCTGGTGGGAGGAGGCCGTACCGGGCACCTGGGCGGTGGTGCTGGACGACGGCGACCTGCTGGTGATCGACAAGCCGGCCGGCTTGCCGGTGCTGCCCGCCGGTGGTTGGTTGGAGCACACCGTGCTGGGGCTGCTGCAGCGTCGCCACCAGGGCGATGCCGCCGGCGTGCCGCGGCCGGTGCACCGGCTGGGGCGCTTCACCAGCGGTCTGCTGGTTTGTGCCCGCCGCCCGGCCACGCGGGCCTGGCTGAGTGCGCGGCTGCGGGACAGCACCGCTGGCGGCGTGGGTCCGGGGGCTGACCGGGGGGCGGTCAGCAGTGCTGCTTCCGATTACGTGGCTGCCGCGGGCAGGGTTGAGGATCCAGAGGCTGCGATCGCCTCAGGGCCTGAGGTTGGCCCGCTGTGGCCGGAGCCGCCCGCCTGGCCCGCTGGCTTCAAGGCGGCCGGCGTCGGGCCTCCGACACCCGCTGCTGGCCCTTCCGATACCGGTGAGCGGCCTGGATCTGCTGCCGAACCCGGCTGCCGCAAGCTGTATCGCGCCCTGTTGGTGCCGGGGGTGCTGGCGCTGGCGGCGGGGGACTCGCGCTCGATCACCACGCCGATCGGACGTCGCCCCCATCCCCAGCTGGGACAGATCTGGTGCGCTGCCGATGGCTCCCAGGCTGGGGATCTGGCCGCTCGCAGCACCCTCACCCTGTTGGAGCGCGATGCCGAGGCCGACCTGGTGCAGGTGGCGATCGCCAGCGGTCGCCCCCACCAGATCCGTATCCACTGCGCCGCCCTTGGCGCCCCGCTGCTGGGCGATCCGCTCTACGGGCCCGGCGGCCTGGCCGCGGCGACGGCCCTTCCCGGCGATGGCGGCTACCGGCTGCAGGCCTGGCGGCTGGAATTGCCATGCCCCGGGGGGGAGCGGTTGGATCTGGCGGTGCCGGTGGCGCTGGCCCTGGGCGGCCCGATCAGCCGGGGCTGGCTGG
>CAMBZX010000222.1 GCA_945872185.1 Synechococcus sp. UW140
ACTGGCCCGCGGCGGATCTGAACGCCAGACCGCCACCGTGGCCGCCGCAGACGCGGAGCTCTTGACGGTGTTGAGCGCCGTGGTGGTGGTGGTTGTGGTGGCGGAGGTGGTGGCCCTGTTGACCGCCTGGCTGGTCGTTCCCGGGCTGAGAGGCAGCGCCCGGATCGCCAGGGGCGGGGCCGGCAGCTGCAGATGGCCATGGAGCAGCAGCGACCGGCCCTCGGGCCGCAACGCCGCCAACAGCTGGGTGGGCCGCTGCCCTGGCGCCAGCGGCAGCGGCCAGCCCAGCCACTGCTCCAGCGCCTGGGGCCGGGCCAGCAGCAGGGCTGCCCCCTCGCCGAGCTGGTCGAGCTGCCGCTGCAGACCCGGCTGGGAGGCCTGGTTGAGTTCCGGGATCTGGGACACATCCAGAGCCCGCTCCAGCACGCCGCGACCGGAGGCGATCAGCACCAGATCGTCATCCACCAGGGCGGTGGCCAGGGGCACGGAGCGGCTGCCCACCAGGGCGCCGCGGCCACTGATCAGCCCCATGCCGCGGTAGTTGCTCACCTGCAGATCGGTGCCGGCCAGGCTGCGGGTCTGCCAGAAGCGCTGCAGAAAATGGCGGGCACCGTCGTCGTCGCGGCTGGCCAGGGCCAGCAGCCAGCCACCGGCGGGAGGGCCGCTGGCGGCGGCACCGGCAAGCGCGTCCGCGGGCTCGTCGAACAGCACCAGGGCCATCCCCGGGGCCAGCCAACGGGCCAGTTCATCGTGGTAATCGAGGCCGGCGGCGGCGAAGGCCCCGTCCCGCAGCCGCTCGATCGCCTCGCCGGCACTGCGGCGCTGGCGGCCCGAAGCCACCGCCCGGGCATAGGCCACCGGTTGTTCCCCATCGCTAAGTAGGTAGAGGCTCAAGGGAGCCTGGGCTGGCACGAAGCGGGCCGCCCGGGGGATGGTGAGGGCGTGATGGGCGAGCTGCAGCGGTCCCCGCTGCCAGATCAGCCACCAGCCCCCCACACCAAGACTGAAGGTGAGCAGCACCACGGCCAGCACCACCGCCAGAAAGGGGCGGCCCTTCATGCACGCACAGCAGGATGGGTCCATCCTGACGCCCTACCGGTTCCGATGCCCGACACCAGCACCCCCGAAGCGGGTTCAGCCACGCCGATGCCGATCAGCGCCAGCGAGCTGCAGGCCCGGCTACTGGCCGGGGAGGCGATCCAACTGGTGGATGTGCGCGAAGACAACGAGCTGAAGCTGGCCCAGCTGGCCCATCCGGTGCTGCATCTGCCCCTGAGCCGCTCCCAGGACTGGATCGGCCGGATCGACACCCTGATCGAGCGGCAGCAACCGGTGGCGGTGTTGTGCCACGCCGGGGTGCGCAGCTGGCATTTCGGATGCTGGCTGATCCAGGAACACGGCCATCCCCAGGTGTGGAACCTGCAGGGGGGCATCGATGCCTGGAGCACCACCGTGGATCGCTCGGTTCCCCGTTATTGAGTGCAGGCGCCTGAATTCTGGCGCCTGCACCCTGGCCCTGATCGCCGTGGCTGCAGCCGGGTGCCATGTCAGGCCGCGACGGTGTACTGCCGGCAGCGCACCAGAGCCCGGCCGATCCCTACGATCCAGGAATCACGCATAACGAATCGGGTTGGACACCCTGCCGCGGCGGCAACAGGATGTGCTCCGAGCCACGGTTCGGCACTACGTCGACACGGTTGAACCCGTGGGCAGCCACACCTTGGTGCGTCGCTTCGGCCTGCCTGCCAGCCCCGCCACCGTGCGCTCGGCTATGGGTGCCCTCGAATTGCGGGGCCTGCTGACCCAGCCCCACACCTCCGCCGGTCGCATCCCCAGCCAGCAGGGCTATCGGCTCTATGTGGATCAGCTGCTGCCCGAACCCGGCTCGGCCGCCCGCCAGCTGGAACGGGAACTGGCGGGGGTAAGCCTGCAATGGGCCGCCCTCGACGATCTGCTGCTGCATCTGGCCCGCCGTTTGGCCGATCTCACCGGCCTGCTGAGCCTGATCACCCGACCCCAACGCCAGCGCCCCCAGCTGCAGGCGATTCGGCTGGTGGCCAGCAGTGACCGGCTGCTGGTGTTCCTGGTGCAGGGCTCGGCGCTCACCACCAGCCTCAACCTGCGGCTGCCCAGCGGCGCCGAGCGCGAGCTGCCGATCCTGGAACGCTGGACCAATGACCGCCTGCGCCACCCTGACGGCAAGATCGCCTGGGAGCGCCTACCGGAGGAGCTGCGCCGCAGCGGCGATGTGCTGCGGCAGGCCCTGGAACACCACGAACGGCTGCGCAGCACCGACCTGGACGGGGTGGTGGCAGCGGGCCTGGGTGGGCTGCTGGGTCAGCCGGAATTCAGCCTCACCTCGAGCCTGTTACCGCTGGTGCAGCTGGTGGAACACCAACCCGAACAGGTGCTGGGCCCCTCGCTGGGACCGGCCGCTCCCGTCGATTCAATCTGGATCGGCAGGGAGCACCCCCACCGGGCCCTCGCGGCCTGTTCGGTGGTGCAGGCTCCCTATGGCACCGCCGATGGCGCCTGCGGCCACGTGGTGCTGGTGGGACCGATGCGGATGGCCTACGCCACCGCCCGCGCCGCCGTGCGCTCGGTGGCGACGATCCTGCAGCGACTCCTGAGCTGAACGAGGCACTGAACTTCCACTATGACTTATTGCGTCGCCTTCCTGCTTGAGAAGGGCCTCGTCTTCGCCTCCGACTCCCGCACCAATGCGGGCGTGGACTACATCTCCAGCTACAGCAAGCTGCATGTGTTCCAACCGGCTGAAGATCGGCTGTTCGTGATCATGGCGGCCGGCAATCTCGGCACCACCCAGGCCGTGCTCAACCGCATCCGCCGTGACATCGACCGGCACCATGAAGCGGCGACGGAGCGGGCGGACATGAAGCCGGCAGCCGACGGGCCTGCCTGCCCCTCAGACGGCTCACCCGCAGCCGCCACACCGGGTGCATCCGGCGCACCGCCGACCCTGCTCACCGCCCGCTATCTGTTCGAAGCCGCCGACTACATCGGCAAGTTGAGCGTGGATGTCCAACGGCAGTTCAGCACCTCGCTGCGGGAGGCGGGCGCCACCGGCGAGGCCAGCTTCATCCTCGGCGGCCAGATCGCCGGCGAAAAGCATGGGCTGTATCTGATCTATCCCCAGGGCAATGCGGTGATGGCCACCGCTGAAACCCCGTTTCTGCAAATCGGCGAGAGCAAATATGGCAAGCCGCCCCTGGATTACATCGGTCACAGCCGCCTCTCGCTGGAGGATGCCGCCCGTCTCTGCCTGGTGTCGCAGATCATCACCCGCCGCGCCAATCTCACGGTGGGGCCGCCCTTTGAGATCGCCCTGGTGCCCGCCAATGAGTTGCGGGTGTCTCGCCGGGTGAAACTGGAAAAAGAGTGCGACGAAGTGAACCGCTCGATGGAGGTGTGGACCCGCACCATGCAAGAAGGGCTGCAGCGCTTACCGCGTTTTGCCTGGGAACAGGATCCGCTTTAAAAGGCTGCGGCGCGTCTCAACCCAGAGCAGGATTA
>CAMBZX010000223.1 GCA_945872185.1 Synechococcus sp. UW140
CTGGTGCTGGTGGAGCCCGCCGGGCCCCTCAATGTGGGCAGCGTGGCGCGGCTCTGCGCCAACTTCGGCATCGATGGCCTGCGGCTGGTGGCCCCCCGCTGCGACCCCCTCGGCGACGAGGCCCGCCGCATGGCCGTGCACGGGGTGGGGATGCTGGAGCGGGCGCCCATCTATCCGAGCCTGGCGGCGGCCATCGCCGACTGCAGCCGGGTGGTGGCCACCAGTGGCCGCGGCGAAGGGGAGCCCCTGCCGCCGAGCCCAGCTGGCGCAGCGCTGCGCTGGCTGCTCCGTGCTGACGACGACGCCAGCCCGTGCCAGCCGAGTGCCCTCGTCTTCGGCCGTGAAGATCGGGGCCTGAGCAACGACGAACTGCTCCAGGCGGGCCGCATCCTGCAGATCGCCACCGGCCCCGCCTACGCCTCATTGAATCTGTCCCATGCGGTGGCGGTGGTGCTGCACGAACTGCACGGCTGCCGCCAGCAGGCGGAGCTGGGGCCAAGCCGCGAGCTCCGGGGCCCCAGCGGACCGGAGGACAGCGACGCCGAGCCCTGCCCCAGGGGCCTGCTGGAGGGCGCCCTGGCCGATGCCGAAGCCCTGTTGCTGGAGGTGGGGTATCTCTATCCCCACACCGCCCATGCCCGCATGGCGAAGCTGCGGGGGCTGCTGCAACGGGCCCAGATCCGTCCCCAGGAGGTGGCGCTGCTGCGGGGCATGGTGTGCCAGTTGCGCTGGGCAAGCCGCCGCCCTTGTGCCAGCGGCGAAGACCACTAGCGTCGGATTTCGTTTCAACCCTGCCCAGCCCCGTGAGCTCCGGCCGTCCAATCCGTTCCCGCAGTATTCCCTGGGCCCAGCCCCTGCTGCTGTTGCTGCGTCTTCTCGTGATGGGGGTGGGCCTGGGCGTGATCGTCGGCACCGGCCTCAAGGTGCTGGCGCCACGCCTGGCCCAGGGGTCGGTGGGGGTGCCGAAAGTGGATCCCAATCCTCGGGTGGCACCCAGCGGCGGCCTCTCCTCGGGCCGCTTCGAACCGCGGCGGGAGCTCAGCAGCCTCAGCCAAACCTGGAAAACCCTGGCGGCAGCCCAGAAGGGATTGACCGCGAGCGGCTTCCTGCTGGTGCTCGATGACGGCCGCTACGCCCAGCTCCAGCCCGACATCCCCCTGCCCGCGGCCAGTGCGATCAAAACGCCGATCCTGCTGGCCGCCCTGGAGGATGTGGACAGCAGCAAGCTGCGCTGGAACGAACCCCTGCGCCTCACCAAGGAGCTGATGGGTGGCGGTGCCGGCTGGATGGGGGCCAAACCGCTCGGCACCCGCTTCCCCTTCTACGAAGCTGCCACGGAGATGATCCGGGTGAGCGACAACAGCGCCACCAACCTGCTGATCAAGCGGCTCGGCGGCAAGACGGCGATCAATACGCGCTTCCAGCTGCTGGGGCTGCCCTCCACGGCGGTGAAGAACTGGCTGCCCGACCTGGATGGCACCAACACCACCAGCTCCCGCGACCTGGCCAAGACCATCGCCCTGGTGGATACGGGCGAGAAGCTGAGCCCCAGGGCCCGCGATCTGTTCCGCGAGATCCTCTCCCACTCGAAAACCAACACCCTGATTCCCCTGGGGCTGCTGATGGGCCTGGGCAAGGATGGGGCCGACCCCGACAGCGAACTGCAGCCCTTCGGCGTCACGGTGTACAACAAAACCGGCGACATCGGCATCGCCTACGCCGACGCCGCCTTGATTGAACTGCCCAATGGCCAGCGGGCCGTCGCCGCCTTCATCGTCAAGGGGCCCTTCAACGATCCCCGTTCCGCTGAGCTGATCCGCTCGATGGCCGGCGCTGTGGCCAAAGCCCTGGTGAATCGCCGATGAAACCGCACCTGCCCCTGCTGCTGCTGGCCCTGGGGGCCGCCGGCGCCCAGCCAGCCCTGCGGGCCGCAGGGCTGAGCCCCCAGCCGGGAGCAGCTCCCCGCCCGATGACGCGGCCGCTGCCTGGAGCGAAGCCCCCCCTGCTGGCCCCACCCCGAGCGGCTGAAGCCACGCGCCTGTCCCAGCCCCAATCCCCAACGCGGCAGCCGCTGCCCAGCGCAGCTCCGGGCCGAACCCTGGCCCAGGCCACCACACCCAAACCAGCCACGCCCCAGGTCCCCGTCCAGGGCCAGCCACCGGCCCCCAGCCCGGCCCAGGCGCGCCCGAACGGGACCGGCCCAGCGGCCCCACCCCAGCCACCCCAGACCGTGCTGCGCCGCCAGAGCGTCGCCCCCCTGCCCGGTGGGCTCGACCGGGTGCCGATGGTGAACGACAACAACCCCGAGCTGATCGTCGGCCCCGGCATCCTGTTGTCCGGCTTTGACCCCAGTCGCGGCTGGAACGGCACGCCTCTGCCCCGGGCGGCCGCCCATCTGAACAGCCCCCTCAACGGTGCCTTTGAGCTGTTCAGCCATCACGTTTACGCCGGCAAACCGGAAAGCCTCGATTCGACCCTCTGGCTGGCGGTGGTGGCGGCGCCCCGCGGCGATCGGCCGGTGCGGCTGCGGCTGCGGGCCGGTTCCACCGCCCTGTCGCAATCGGTGGATGGCCAGGACCCCGCCGCCCCCTTCCTGCCCCTGCCGACCCTGATGCCCCAGGGCGTCACACCGATCTGGTCCGGCCCGGGCAGCCGGGTGGCCACCGAACTGCTGCGGCGCGAGCGCAGCCCGCTGCTGCCGTCGGAATGGGTCCTACCCCCCGGCCAGCTCAGCACCCTGCTGGTGCTGCCGCTTCCGGTGCGGGGCCTCGATCCCCTGCTCAACGGTCGCAATCTGCAGCTGCGGCTGGATAGCGACGCCGCGGTGGACATCGCCACCCTGGCCGCCTTCGGCGACACCCAGCAGCCGCCCCCGGCAGCGGTCTGGGCCCAACTGCTGCAGGGCGAGCTGAGCCCGAAGGAGCACACCCCCAGCCCCAAGGGCAGCCCCGGTCCGATGATCTATTCACGGGTCAGCGGTATCGAACAGGGCAGCGCCTGGCGCGGGCGCCTCACCGATCCCGGCCAGAGCAGCCTGGCGATGAGTCGGGCGCCAATCTCCTGGCCGATCGCCTCCCTGGAGCGGGGCACGTTCGGCACCGGCCAGGTGCAGACCCCTCCCCTGAGTACCTTCTACCCCGGCAGCGCCTGGGCCGCCCACGGCAGCTACGGCGTCGAATACGACCTCAGCCTGCCGCTGCGCAACGACACCAATGCGCCCCTGACCCTGCAGCTGGCGCTGGAATCGCCGCTCAAAAGCGACCAGGCCCTGGGCGGGCTGCGCTTCAACACCGTGCCAGGCAAGGCGGTGCTGTTCCGCGGCACGGTGGAGGTGAGTGGCCTCGATGGCAGCGCTGGCGGCCGACCCTTGGGGCGCCAGGGCTTCCACCTGGTGCTGCGAGCCGGCCAGATGGGCCCGGCCCTGGGCACGGTGACGCTCGCCCCCGGCCAGCAACGGCAGCTGCAGGTGCGCCTGATCTACCCGGCCGATGCCACCCC
>CAMBZX010000224.1 GCA_945872185.1 Synechococcus sp. UW140
CTGGATCCGATTTTTCCCCGCTCGGTGCGTTATTGCCTGGAGCGCATCAACGATACCCTGCGTATCATCCGCAGCAGCGCCGTTCCCGGTCCACCCGATGATCTTGAATGTCTGGTCGGTTTGGTGCTCGCCCGCTGGAGTTTCACCCGCATCGATGAACTGATCGCCAATGGGCTGCACGAGGCGATCGACCATCTGCAACAGGATCTTAACCGGCTCCACGATCTGATCGAAGCGCGTTATTTCATCTCCGCCAGTAGCACCACCTCCGGCATCGAACCCGAATGCGTGCCCGCGTAACCCATACCCTCGAGTACCGCTACAGCGCTCCGGTGCTGCTGGGGCCCCATCGATTCTGCCTCAAGCCCCGGGGCCATGGTTTCCAGCGGCTGGTGCACTTTCAGTTTGCGATCACACCGGAACCGGCCTGGCTCTATCCGTTGGTGGCGGCCAGCGGCGATGAAATCCTGCGGGCCCGTTTTGAAGGCAGCACCGACCACTTCAAGGTGCGCTCGGTGAGTGAGGTGCAAACCCAGCTGCCGCCACCGCTGGCCATCTGCCTGGAGGAGAACGAACCGCAGCTGCCCTATCCGATCGGCCATCTCAACACCGATCTCAGCGGTGCGATCGCCGGTTGGCTGCCCAATGGTCAGCATGATCCGGCTGCGGTGGACCTGGCCCAGGAGGCGTTGATGGGCAGTGATCAGCGGGCCCTGATGTTCCTGGACCAACTGGTGGAGATGATTCAGGACCGGGTGAAGTACACCCAGCGCCACGTGGGTCCGGCCTGGCCGGCCGGCCGCACCCTCAAGGAGCGGGTGGGCTCCTGCCGAGATCTGGCGATGTTGATGATCGAATCCTGCCGCTGCGTTGGCTTGCCGGCCCGTTTCGTCAGCGGTTATCACCTGGTGGAGCCCAAGCCCCGCCACTACGACCTGCACGCCTGGGCCGAGATCTACCTGCCCGGCGCCGGTTGGCGCGGCTTTGACCCCAGTGGCATGGGGGCGATCGACGATCGCTACATCACCCTGGCCACCTCCTCCAAACCCCTGCTCACCGCGGCCATCAATGGCAGTTTTTCCGGCGATGAGCCGGTGCAGAGCGACATGGAATGGAGCATTGAGGCCGAAATTCTCGAGAACCGCCACCTGGCCGCCGAAGCCATGGACGTGCTCCAGAGCTGAGCTGAGTAGAGCTGATGCCGCATGGCATCGGTCGGGATCCAAAGCCGGCCTTAAGGAATTGGCCCTGGTAGCGGTTGGGACAACACGAGGTCCCATGCCGGGCGATGACGGTTCTTACTTCGCCCGGGCCCTTGCCATGGCCGCCACGCTCACCGGCAGTGCCCCGTCGCTGCCCAGCTCCTTGGCCCAGTCGATGCGACGCCATCTGTTCTCGAGCCAGGCCAAGTCGCCGTCACTGGCCACCAGCCACGACCACTACCTCTGCCTGGCCCTGGCCGTGCGTGATCGGCTGCTCACCAGTTGGGTGGATACGGCCGAGACCTACACGCGCCAGCACGTGCGCACCGCTGTCTATCTCTCGGCTGAATACCTGCTCGGGCCCCATCTGGAGAACAACCTGGGCAGCCTGGGCCTGCGCCAGGAGGCCGAGGCTGCCTGCAGCGAGCTGGGGCTTTCGCTGGAGGAGCTGCTGGCCCAGGAGCCCGAACCGGGCCTGGGCAATGGCGGCCTGGGGCGGCTGGCGGCCTGCTTCCAGGAATCGATGGCCACCCTGGAACTGCCGGCGATCGGCTACGGCATCCGCTACGAGTTCGGCATTTTCCGCCAGCAGATCGGGCCTGCGGGTCAGATGGAGAGCACCGATCCCTGGCTGGCCCAAGGCAATCCCTGGGAGCTGATCCGGCCGGAGTGGCGCTATCCGGTGCAGATCGGCGGTCAGACCGTGATCGGTGTCGCCCATGACACGCCGATCCTGGGCTATGGGGTGCACACCGCCAACACGCTGCGGCTCTGGTCGGCCCAGGCTCCCGACTCCTTCGACTTCGCCTCCTTCAACGCCGGCGATTACACCCGTGCCGTGCTGCAGAAGGTGCAGTCGGAAACGCTCTCGAAGGTGCTCTATCCCAATGATGAGCTGGAGCAGGGCAAGCGCCTGCGGCTCAGTCAGCAGATCTTCTTTGTGTCCTGTTCCCTGCAGGACATGTTCCGGATCCTTCTGGGTCAGGGGCTGCCGGTGACGGACTTTCACCGCAAGTACGCCGTTCAGCTCAACGACACCCATCCCGCCATCGCCGTGGCGGAACTGATGCGCCTGCTGATCGATGAGCACGGTGTCGACTGGGACACGGCCTGGACGATCACCACCGCCACGATCAGCTACACCAACCACACCCTGCTGCCGGAAGCCCTGGAGTGCTGGAGTCTGGGATTGTTCCAGCAGCTGCTGCCTCGCCAGCTGGAGATCATCTACGAGATCAACTCCCGCTTCCTGCGCATGATGCGCCTCAAGTATCCGGGGCGACCGGAGCTGCTCCAGAAATTGTCCCTGATTCAGGAGGGTCCCGAGCGCAAGGTGCGCATGGCCCATCTGGCGATCGTCGGCAGCCATCAGGTGAATGGCGTGGCCGAGCTGCACAGCGAGCTGCTGGTGAAGCACCTCTTCCATGACTTCGCCGCGATCTGGCCGGAACGGTTCAGCAATGTCACCAATGGCGTCACACCTCGCCGCTGGATTTCGGTGGCCAATCTGCCCCTGTCCGAGTTGCTCGATGAGACGATCGGCAACGGTTGGCGACGGGATCTCGACCAACTCAGCAAGCTGGAGCCCCACGCCGGTGATGCCAGCTTCCTGGAGCGCTGGCATGGGGTGCGGGAGCAGGCCAAGCAACGGCTCGCCAGCACGATTCACGCCCAGGCCGGGGTGCTGGTGGATCCCGCCTCCCTGTTCGATGTGCAGGTGAAACGCATCCATGAATACAAGCGCCAGCACCTGGCGGCGTTGCAGATCGTTGAGCGCTACCTGCGTATCCGTGCCGGTGAGGATCTACCCCCGCGCACGGTGATCTTCGGCGGCAAGGCGGCCCCGGGCTATGCCATGGCGAAGCTGATCATCCGCTTGATCGTTGGCATCGCCGAGATCGTCAACATCGACCCGGCCATGGACGGCCGCCTGCGGGTGGTGTTCCTGCCCAACTTCAGCGTCAAGCTGGGGCAACGCATCTATCCGGCGGTGGATCTCTCTGAGCAGATCTCCACCGCCGGCATGGAGGCCTCCGGCACCGGCAACATGAAGATGAGCCTCAACGGTGCGCTCACGATCGGCACCCTCGATGGCGCCAACATCGAAATCCGCGACCGGGTGGGCCACGACAACTTCTTCCTGTTCGGCCACACCGCCGAGCAGTTGGCGGCGATCAACCGCCACGGCTATCACCCGATGCCCTGGCTGGAAAACGACCCGATGACGCGGGAGGCGATCGATCTGATCGGTTCGGGGCACTTCA
>CAMBZX010000225.1 GCA_945872185.1 Synechococcus sp. UW140
AACTTCCGGTGAGTTCGTCTGCCATGGCAGCGCCGCAACTCCCCATGCCGATCAGCCCGCCTCTCCTGTTCAGCCGGTTGCGGACCCAGCTGGTTCGCCACCAACAGCCGTGGCTGGCCCGAGGCGGTTCCCGGCCCTGGGCCCTGGCCAGCAGCCTGTTGGTGGGGGTGCTGATCACGGGCTGCGGCCCACAGCGGCCTGAGGCCGTCAGCCTGGGGGTGTATTCCGGCCGCCACTACAACACCGACCAGCTGCTCTACCGGCAGTTTGAGGCCCGTACCGGCATCCGGGTGAAGTTGCTGGAGGGCAAGGACGATGCCCTGATCGAGCGGCTGCGCAACGAAGGCAGCCGCAGCCCGGCGGATGCTCTGGTGCTGGTGGATGCCGCCCGCCTGGCCAAGGCCGCCGAGGCGGGCCTGTTCCGGCCGATCGATTCGGCCGCCTTGCGCCGCGATGTACCCGCCCACCTGCGCGATTCGCAGCAGCGCTGGTTTGCCCTCACCCGTCGCGTGCGCGCCGTGGTCGTCAACCCCAACCTGGTGCCGCCGCAGAGCATCCGCAGCTATGCCGATCTGGCCAGCCCGGCGCTGCGGGGCAAGCTGTGTCTGCGCAACAGCCTCAGCGTCTACAACCAGTCCCTGGTGGCCGACCAGCTGATCCAGCGGGGTGAGGCCGCCACCAAAACCTGGGTTCAGGGTCTGGTGGCCAATGTCAGCCAGCCGTTCTTCACCGCCGACATTCCCCTGGCCCGGGCCGTGGGCAAGGGCCGCTGCGGCGTCGGCCTGGTGAACACCTACTACGTGGCTCGCATGCTCGCCGGCAAGGCCGGTGCCGACGACCAGGCCGCGGCCCGACAGCTGCGGGTGATCCTGCCCGATCCGGCCCACGTCAACATCAGCGGCGCCGGCGTCACCACCAGCTCGCGCCACCCGGAGGCCGCTCGCCAACTGATCGAGTTTCTGGCTTCACCCAGCGGCGGCCGCGGCTACGCCGAGGCGAACAACGAATACCCGCTCAACGGCAGCGGCGCCAATCCGATCCTCAAGAGCTTCGGGCCGTTCCGCGCCGATGGGGTATCGGCCGAAGCGATGGGAGCGCGCAACAAAGAGGCCGTCAGCCTGATGCGGGCCGCTGGATGGCTGTGAGCCGCAGCACCGCGAGCAGGCCCAGCCTTGCCGACCGCCTCGGCACGGGGCCGAGCGGACTCGCGCCCCCCCTGGCCGGCCGCAGCACGCTGCTGGCTCTGGCACTGGCGGTGGCCCTGCTGGCCCTGCTGCCCGTGCTGGCTCTGGTGCTGTTCGCCGCCCAGGGTCGTGGTGAGGCCCTGGGGCTGGGGGCAGCAGGCCTGGAGCCGCTGGCCAGCACCTTGAGCCTGGTGATCGGCGTCGGCGTGAGCGGCGCGCTGCTGGGCACCGCCAACGGCTGGCTCTGCGCCAACTGCCGCTTCGCTGGGCGTCGCTGGCTGCGCATCGCCCAGCTGCTGCCGCTGGCCACCCCGGCCTATCTGCTGGCCGCCACCCTGATCGATCTCGGCAGCCGCTGGGATCACCCGATCGGGGGCCGCGGCTGGGCCGTCGCCGTGCTCACCCTGAGCACCTACAGCTATGTGTTTCTGCTGGCGACAGAAAGTTTCGCCAGCAGCGGTCGCCGCCTGCTCGAAGCCAGTCTCAGCCTGGGGGTGGGCCCCTGGGGGAGCTTCCGCCGGGTGGCCCTGCCGATGGCGCTGCCCGCCATCGGCGCCGGCGTCGCCCTGAGCGGCATGGAGGTGGTGAATGATTTGGGGGCGGTCGAACTGCTGGGCGTCCCCACCCTGTCGGGGGGCATCCTGCAGCGCTGGCAGAGCCAAGGCGATCCCCAGGGAGCGGTGGGACTGGCCCTGATGGCCCTGGTGCTGGTGAGCCTGCTGGTGGCGGCCGAACAGCAACTGCGGCGCCGCAGCCGCCGCTGGAGCCTGGGCGGTGGGGGGGACAGCAGTCAGGGCTGGGAGCTGCGGGGCTGGCGTGCCCTGGCGGCCCAGCTGCTCACCGCCTTGCCGCCCCTGGCCAGCCTCGGCCTACCCCTGCTCTGGGCCGGCCTCAGCTGGGACCAGTTGCAAGGGGAATCGAGCGCCGAACTGGTGGGCCTCAGCCTGCGCAGCCTCGGCCTGGGGCTGGGGGCGGCCCTGATCACCACGGCCCTGGCCCTGATCCTCAGCCTGGCCCATCGCTGGATTCCGCTGGCCGCCCTGCAGCGGCTCAGCTTCGTGGCTGGCATGGGCTATGCCCTGCCGGGGGCGGTGCTGGCCCTGGCCCTGCTGCTGCTGGGCGGCCCACTGCAGTTGAGCCCCCTGCTGCTGCTGGTGTGGGGCTATGGCGATCGCTTTCTGGCCGTCTCCAAGCAGGGTCTCGATGCCGCCCTGGAGCGCATCCCCCCCAGCCTGGATGAAGCCGCCACCGGCCTGGGCTGCAGCTGGAGCGACGCGGCCCGAAGGGTGCAACTGCCCCTGCTACGAGGGCCGCTGCTGGTGGGAGCCCTGCTGGTGTTTGTGGATGTGGTGAAGGAGCTGCCGCTCACGTTCGCCCTGCGCCCCTTCGATTTCGACACCCTGGCCGTGCGGGTGTATCAGTACGCCAGCGATGAGCGGGTGGGGGCAGCGCTGCTGCCGGCGCTGCTGATCCTGCTGCTGGGCCTGGCCGCCTCCCTGGCCCTGATGCCGGGCCTCGATCAGGCCGCCAGGGGCGCCGATTCCACCAGGGCCGGGGCCAGCAGCAGACCGGGCTGATCCCTGGGCACCACCAGCAACTGCTCCTGGCGGATGCGCGAAATCAAGCGGGTGGTGGTCACCCGGGTGGTGCCGATCAGCTCGGCGAGGCGGTCATGGGTGAGCCGAAATGGCAGGTCGCACCAGGGGCCGCAGCGGCGGCCCAGACGCCGCACCAACAGGCTGAGCAAGGCATGGAGCCGCTGCTCGGCACTGCCGAGATGGCGGATGCGCAGCAACTGCAATGTCCATTCATTGACCGCATCAAACCCCTGACCCTGAAGCGGTTCGGCCTCGCTGCGAAAGCTGAGGGGCGTCAATGCCTCCACGCACACCCCTTCACTGCAGAGGCGATCGCCGCAGAGATGGTCGCCGCTCTGCAGGAAGGCCAGGGTCATGCCACCGGTTTCCTCACAGGGACAGAACACCCGCGCCACTCCCGCAAGCACCTCGAGGGTGCTACCGGCGGGGCGCAGCGCCGGATCAATCAGCAGCGCCTGACCGGCGGCCAGGCGCACGATGGCCTGGGAATCGAATGACCGGCAACGAAGGCTCATGGGATCAGGAGAGGACAACGGAGAAGCCGACGCAAGGCCCACACCCAGGGAGCAAGACCAGCGAGCACCGGGCGACCAAAACGACTTGTTGAGAACGCCTCGCAACATAGCCGCCTGACCGG
>CAMBZX010000226.1 GCA_945872185.1 Synechococcus sp. UW140
GCAAGACGCCGCTTGCCCCGCATCTGGGTATCAAGCACCTCACCGCCGGCTTCGATGACGATGTCGCGGTATTTGGTGACGTGAGTTTCAACTTCCTCCTCCGGAATGTCCGGGCGAAGGATGTACATCGTTTCGTAGTAGGGCTGGCTCATGGTCGGTAGCGTCGTGGTCGCCTGCGCGAGGGGCTGAGGGAAAGCTCCATCAGCGACGGACTCGACACCCTACCCCAGGGCCTGACGGCTTCCCGGGCAAGCCTTGTGGCTCAGTACAGCTGCATCCGCACCGCTTCGGACACGGTGGGGATTTCGGCCTCCTTGCCCCGCAGGCTCTGCACCAGGGCAAACAGCACCAGCATCAGGGTGCCGAGGAAGATCGTGTTTTCGAGGGTGCGCACCGCGAAGCTGGCGCCCAGGGGGCCAAGCAGGGTGTCGAAGGCGAGGGTGAGCAGCACCAGCACGATGTCCAGCAGGATCGCCTGCAGGACGTTGAAGCGGATCAGGTAGGGCACCTTGCTGTTGCGCACCACGAGCAGGAACAGCGCCAGGAACAGCACCAGGCCGCCGAAGGGAATGGCCTGCTGCAGGGTGATCACCGGCAGGGCGGGCAGGGCCAGCAGCTGCAGCACCGGAAATTGCAGCAGCAGGGCTTTGCCGAAGGGAATGGCGTCGCTCAGGGGCAGCAGATAGGCCAGGCCGGCGAGCAGTCGCTGCCAGATCGGAGGTCCTTCCATATGACGTGCTCGCGGTGGGGCCAGGTTAGGCGGCTTCCAGCCGCTGCAGAGCGGCCTGGCGCATCACCGCCAGCGGCACCTCGGCCAGGCCAGTCCAGAGCCGCAGGCTGGCGGCACCCTGGTTCACCAGCATCTCCAGCCCATCGATCGGGATGCAGCCCCGTTCGGCGGCGGCCCTGAGCAGGCTGCTGGGCCGGGGCACATAGATCAGGTCGTACACCGTGCTGCCGGGCCGCAGGCTCTGCAACTGGTCCGCAGCCAGGGGACAGCGTCTGGCGGCTTCCGGATCCTGTTTCGAGGCCATACCGACGGGGGTGGTGTTGACGATCAGATCGCTGCCGGCCAGGGCCCCCAGCAGGGCCCCGTCGTCGTCAGTGCCGCCCCGTTCGCCGGTTGGCCAGGCAAGGGCGGCCAGTCCCGGCGCCCAGCTGCCGCAGCCGGCGATGAAGCGGGCCAGGGACTCCGGATGGCGTCCGGCCACCAGGATGCGTGCCAGTCCCAGCTCGGCCAGAGCGGCCACCACGGCCCGGGCGCTGCCACCACAGCCCAGCACCAGGGCCTGGCGCCCGTGCCAGCGGCTGGTGCTGCCGGCGGCGTCGGCCGCCGGACTGGGGCGCAGGGGGGCGAGGAAACCCTCCACATCCGTGTTGGTGCCCAGCCAGCCGCCCTCCGCCAGGGGCACGAGGGTGTTCACCGCCCCCAGTCGGGCCGCCAGGGGCGTCAGCCGGGTCGCCAGTCGGGCCGCTTCCTGTTTGTGGGGCAGGGTCACGTTGAGCCCGCGGCAGTCGATCGCCCGCAGACCGGCCAGCACCGCAGCCAGGTCGGCGGCCGCGACCGGCAGGGCCAGGTAGGCCCAGTCGAGCCCCAAGGCGGCCAGGGCCGCGTTGTGCATCGCCGGCGAGAGGGAGTGGCGCACGGGATCCCCCAGCACCCCGGCCAGGGCGGTGGAGGCGGAAATCGGGCGGGCAGGGTTGGGCATCGGGCTGCAGGCGGAGCGGATCAGGGCGGCGCAAAGGCCGTTCTCTTCCCCCCAGACCGTAGATGCAGACAGGGTTGTGCCCCTCTGGAGGTACGGCAACGGTTCGGGAACCACCCCTCGCCGTGGCGCGGGGCCACTGCTGAAGATGCTTCCAGTTCTGTTTTCATTCACTCCAGGAGTTAGTAACCCATGGGTAAGGTCGTCGGTATTGACCTCGGCACCACGAACAGCTGCGTTGCCGTGATGGAGGGCGGCAAGCCCACGGTGATCGCCAACGCCGAAGGGTTCCGCACGACCCCCTCGGTGGTCGCTTACACCAAGAACCAGGACAAGCTGGTCGGTCAGATCGCCAAACGGCAGGCGGTCATGAATCCAGAGAACACCTTTTATTCGGTGAAGCGCTTCATTGGCCGTCGCGTCGATGAAGTGACCGAAGAATCGAAAGAGGTGAGCTACACAGTTGAGAAGGCGGGTGCCAACGTCAAGATCAAGTCGTCGGTGCTGAACAAGCAGTTCGCTCCTGAGGAGATCTCGGCCGAAGTGCTGCGCAAGCTTGCCGAAGATGCTGGCAAGTATCTCGGAGAAACGGTCACCCAGGCGGTGATCACGGTGCCGGCCTACTTCAACGATTCTCAGCGCCAGGCCACCAAGGACGCTGGCAAGATCGCCGGTCTTGAGGTGCTGCGCATCATCAACGAGCCCACGGCCGCAGCTCTGGCCTACGGCCTGGATCGCAAGAGCAACGAGCGCATCCTGGTCTTCGATCTGGGCGGCGGTACGTTCGACGTGTCGGTGCTCGAGGTGGGCGACGGCGTGTTTGAAGTGCTTTCCACCAGTGGTGACACCCACCTGGGCGGCGATGACTTCGACAAGGTGATTGTCGATTACCTGGCTGCCACCTTCAAAGGCAACGAAGGTATTGATCTGCGCCAGGACAAGCAGGCCCTGCAGCGTCTCACCGAGGCGGCTGAAAAAGCCAAGATCGAGCTTTCCAGCGCTACCCAGAGCGAAATCAACCTGCCTTTCATCACGGCGACGCCGGAAGGGCCCAAGCACCTCGATCTCACCCTCACCCGCGCCAAGTTCGAGGAGCTGGCCAGCAAGCTGATTGATCGCTGCCGCGTGCCGGTAGAGCAGGCGCTCAAGGACGCCAAGCTCTCCACCAGCGAGCTTGATGAGATCGTGATGGTGGGTGGTTCCACCCGCATCCCCGCCGTGCTGGAGCTGGTCAAGCGGGTCACCGGCAAAGATCCCAACCAGACCGTCAACCCTGATGAAGTGGTGGCCGTTGGTGCCGCCATCCAGGGCGGTGTGCTGGCCGGTGAGGTCAAGGACATCCTGCTGCTTGATGTCACGCCCCTGTCCCTTGGGGTGGAAACCCTCGGTGGCGTGATGACCAAGATGATCACCCGCAACACCACGATTCCCACCAAGAAGGGCGAGGTGTATTCGACGGCGGTGGATGGTCAGACCAACGTGGAGATTCACGTGCTCCAGGGCGAGCGCGAGATGGCCAGCGATAACAAATCCCTGGGCACCTTCCGCCTTGATGGCATCCCCCCGGCCCCCCGCGGCGTGCCCCAGATCGAAGTCACCTTCGA
>CAMBZX010000227.1 GCA_945872185.1 Synechococcus sp. UW140
CTGCAGGTGGTCGGTGACCCCTTGGCCTATGGCGAGCGCCGCTGGGGCTACCTGGCCGGCCGCGATCCAGAACGGTTGGCCGATCTGATGGCGCCGGGCCCAACCGCCGAGCCCCAGGCCGCCCTGCTGGCCTGCGTCCGTGGCGGCTGGGGCTCAGCCCGGCTGCTGGAATACCCACGCCAACACCACCCTGGCTGGCTGCTGGGCTTTTCCGACGTCACCTCCCTGCTGTTCGATCGGGTCTGCCGCGGCCTCGGCGGCGGCGTGCACGGGCCGATGCTCACCACCCTGGCCGCCGAGCCGCCATGGAGCCAGGAGCGCCTGCACAACCTGTTGTTCGGGGCGCCAGTGGCCGATCTCGAGGGGTTGGGCTGGCATGGCGGCTGCGCCGAAGGCCCTCTGCTGGTGGCCAATCTCACGGTGGCCACCCATCTGCTGGGCACCCCCCATCTGCCGCGGCTCGACGGCGCAATTCTGATCTTCGAGGACGTGGGCGAACCCCCCTATCGCATCGAACGCATGCTCACCCAGTGGCGCCTCTGCGGCGCCCTGAAGCAGCTGGCCGGTCTCGGTTTCGGCAGTTTCGAGGGCTGGGACGCCGCCGATAGCCGCTCCGGCGAGCCGGCTGAACGCCGCTTCAACCTTGACCAGGTGCTGCGCGAACGCAGCCTCGATCTCGGGGTGCCGGTGGTAGCCCAGCTGCCGATTGGCCACCACGTGGGCAATGCGGCCCTGCCCCTTGGCGTCCGGGCCCGCCTCGACGGTGACCGGGGCCGCCTGAGCCTGCTGATTTAGGACTCAACCCCTGTGTTCAGACGCCCTTGCGGAGAAAGGCGGTGCGGAGGAGGAGCAGCCAGCGGGATGGGTCAGGAGGGTGGTGGCACAGTGCGGGCGTTGCCGTCGCGAATGGCGTGGTAGCCGGGCGACATGATCTCCACATCGGCCGCCGCAAAACTGTCCTGAATCGCCGCCAACAGGGCGGAGAGGGTCTCGCGGTAGGCATCCACCTCCAGCACATGGGCGTTGAGTTCGTAGCTGATGTGGAAGTCGTTGAGCGAGGTCTGCAGCACGAGGGGCTCCGGATCGGGGGCGATGCCCTCCGTGCTTCGAGCCGCCTGCAACAGCAGCGCCTGCACCTGCCGCCAGGGCACGTCGTAGCCGATGGTCACCGTGGTGGCGATCGCCACCGGCCGCTGGATCTCCCGGCGCGAGAAGCTGAAATTGACGATCGAGGAGGTGATCACCGTGGCATTGGGGATGCTCACCAGCTCATCGCGGGGGGTCTGGATGCGGGTCACCAGTAGGTCGCGATCCTGCACCAAGCCCACCACCCCGTTGATCTCCACCCGATCCCCTTCCTGAAAAGCGCGGGTGTAGATCAACATCAAGCCACTGATCACGTTGGTAGCCACCGCACTCGATCCCAGGGCCGCCAGCACACCCACGAACAGCCCGGCCCCCTGGAACACCTTGCTGCCGGAGCCAGGCACGTAGGGGTAGGCGATCACCAGCCCCGCCGTCAGGATCGCCGCTGACATCAGCCGGCCGGTGGGCCTGGCCCACTCCGGATAGAAGCCGGGGAATTGCAGCCGTCCGCGCTCGATCGCCAGAAACCAGGCCGAGCAGGCCTGCATCACCAGGCGGGTGAAGACAAGGATCAGGGCAATCGTCAGCAGGCTGGGAATCGCGCCGAACAGCCCGTTAAGCAAGCGTTCAACCACCTGCAGCAGGTGCGAACGCAACCCCTCAGCGATCACCTGGGTGGGTGGGAACAAGCCGAGCAGCAGGGGAACCAGCAGATAGCTGATCAGCAGCAAAAAACTCCAATGCCCCAGCCGGCGCAACAGTTGCAGCGCCTCCTGACCTTGCTGGGAATCGAGCACCTGGCTACCGCCAAGCCGCAACCCCAGAGCGCCCTGGCGGGCGAGCCGATCGATCCTGGCGGCCAGCTGCAGATTGAGCCAGTTCTGGCCGCGGATCCAGAGGAGATAGATGGCCAGCACCAGCAGCGCCAGAGCCGTGCCCCGCAGCCAGCTGAGCGGCGTATGGCTGCTACGGAACTGACGAATCGCGCCGCGCAACTGATCGCGGTACTGGGTGGCCAGCTCCTCACGGGAGAGGCCGAAGGCCGCCGCGGCCCGCTCATCAACGGCCAGTCGGGGAGTGAACCGGCCGTCGTCCCCCACCAGGCCGATCATGGTGTAGGGAGGCAGCTCCCGCACCTGCAACTGGTCGGGAGCCACGGTGCTCTCCGCCAGGAGCCGCAGATCCTGAGTCGCTCGCCTGGCCAGCAACTCCGGTGTCTGGGCGCCGGCGGCGGAACGAATCTCGATCACTGGCCGGCCTTCCAGGGTGACCCAGGCAGGCACCGGCCTCGCCGGCGCCAACGCTCCGGCCCGTGCAGGCAGAGCTGGCGGGCCCTGCGGCTGGCTTGGCGATGCCTTGGCAACGAACGCAGCAGCCCTGACCTGGAGAGTTGGTGCCGCCAAAGCCCCACCAGGAGGACCGGAGCCGATCGCCACCGCAAAGGCGACCAACACAACGATCAGAACGAGAGCGGCGGGCCGGAAGAGAAACAATCCCGACCAACATCGCCTGAACCCAAGCATCCAGGCACCAATCATCCTCGAAAGGTTGATCGTGGAGCGGAACTTCAACTCGCCAGCGCCAGGCTTCAAAACGGATCAGCCATACGGCTGACAGCATGCCGAAGCCAAGGGCCACAGTGAAATTCAACCAGAAGAATGGCGGCGCTCGCCGGCGCTCACCACAGGCCCCGAATGATCTGAGGCCTGGCAGGCACGATGGGGTCGTAGGTGCAGGCGGGCTCGCCCATCTCAACGCCCACGGGCTGGTTGCTGGGCAAGGCCTGGGCCAGCAGCACATCGTTTGCTGAGGTTCGAGCAGCTGCGGCGACAGGGGAAGCAGTCGCGGCAGCGGCAGGACAGGGCGTCACAGAAGACGGTCCAGCAAATGCAGTGGAGGACAGCGCCAGATCCGTACTGGCCGCTAGGCCAAGGATCAGCAAGGCAACGGAACCGGAGCGCAGAGTTGGGGAGGACGAGCTGAACATCGGACGAACGATTGCTGGGAGCACGAGGGAACGCATGGGCCAGTCAGGCTGACGAATGATGGAGGTCACTGGGAACTGGGATTCGTGCCACCGCCACCACCATCACTGCTGAAAGCCCCAGCAGCGGCGGCCACGCCCACACCCACCAGCACCACAGCTCCCAGGATCAG
>CAMBZX010000228.1 GCA_945872185.1 Synechococcus sp. UW140
TGTCCAGGGCCTGCAGCGCCCGCTCCAGGGCCAGAGCCACATGGCTGTGGTGGGTGCCGCCCTGCACGTAGAGCACATAGGGCTCCCGCAGCGGGCCATCGGCGGAGAATTCGCTGGTGCTGCCGTCGATGAAGGTGCCGCCGGCCATCACCAGCTCACTGGCATAGCCGGGCATCGGCGCCGGCACCGGCTCGAGATAGGCCCCCACCGGCGAGCAGGCTTGAAAGGCCCGGCACACCGCCTGCAGCGGTTCGGGGGCGCCGAGGCGCACCGCCTGGATGACATCACTGCGATGGGCGCCCGGTTCGGGATGGACCGCATAGCCCAGCTCGGCGAACACCGTCGCCACCAGCTCAGCACCGATCAGGGCTTCGGCCACCATCTGGGGGGCGAGAAACAGGCCCTGAAACAGCAGGCGATTGCAATCAAAACTGGTGCCGCCCTCACTGCCGATCCCGGGCGCCGTGAGCCGGCAGCAGGCTCTCTCCACCAACTCGGCCCGGCCGGCCACATAGCCGCCGGTGGGAGCGATCGTGCCGCCGAGGTTCTTGATCAGGGAGCCGGCGATCAGATCGGCCCCCACGGCCGTGGGCTCGTGTTCTTCCACCAGCTCGCCGTAGCAGTTGTCCACAAACACCAGGCAGTCCGGCTGCAGGGCCTTCACCCGCTCCACCAGCCGGCCGATCTCCGCCACCGGCAGCGACGGTCGCCAGCTGTAGCCACAGCTGCGCTGGATCAGCACCAGCCGCGTGGGCAGGGCCAGGGCCTGCTCCAGCCGCTCCTCATCGACCCGCCCCAAGGCGGTGAGTGGCAGCTCGTCGTAGAGCACACCGAACTCCGCCAGCGAACCCTGGCCCTGGCCCCGCAGACCGATCACTTCCTCAAGGGTGTCGTAGGGACGACCGGTGATGGAAAGCAGGCGATCGCCGGGCCGCAGCACGCCGAACAGGGCGGCGGCAATGGCGTGGGTGCCGGAGACGAACTGCAGACGCACCGCCGCCGCTTCGGCCTGGAGCACCCGGGCGAAGACCCGATCCAGGGTCTCGCGGCCGAGGTCGCCGTGGCCGTAGCCACTCACCGAGGCGAAATGGTGCACACCCAAGCGCTCGGCGGCGAAGGCCGCCAGCACCCGCTCCAGCCGCGGCCGGATCGTGGCCGTGCGGGCGGCGGCCAGGGGGGCGATGCGCTCGAGGGCGGCGGCAACCCGCTCGGCCGGCGCAGCCGGGGACAGGCGTGGCACAGACAAGCACCAAAAGCGAGCGCCAAGCATGCCAGCCAGCACCCAGAGCGCCGCGCAGAGGGCGCAGTTCGCTGGGCGGAGGGGACGCAGTGGCGACGATGCAGTGGCGACGATGCAGCGCGAACCCTATCGCGAAAACGATGCAGCAAATCGACGCGATCAACGCGATCGCCAATGCTCAAGAGCTAGACAAACAGGCCGCGCCAATTTTGCAGTTCAAAGGCCACGCATCTCCCGTGATTTGTCAGATTTTTCTCCTGAGATCAAATCCAGTCTGGACACAAGCCAGTCATGCACAAAACAGGATGCTCCTTCACCCTTTCCCTGATCGCCGCCGCGCTTCTGGCGGCGGGGCTCCACCAGCCTGCCCAAGCCCTCGTCACGGGAGCGGGGAGGAGCCAGCCGGGTAGCGGCACCCCTGTCAGCAGTGTCAGCACCGCCGTGGGCATCACGGCCAGCCCAATCAATCAGGCCCAGGCCGGCACCGCTGGATCCCATCGCAGCGCCGCCACCCTCCCGGGCCCGAGCGCCCAATCCATGCCATCGATGGCCTCCAAACTTTCTGGCGCAGTTGCTCGCTTTGTCCAAGCCACCCATGACCGCCTGAAAGGCAACGAGCCAGCACCCCCCTGTGCCTCAGCGCCCAGGTCCCTGCCGGTGCTGGAGCTGGGCGCCGCCTTCAGCCACAGCCGCCGCCTCAAAAAACGGATCCAATCAGGCCCAGCGCCATCGTTGCGGCTGGCCGCTCGGCGATCCAGGCCTGGCCAGGACCAGGAGGCCTGAAGGGACCTGCGAACGTTGCGACGGTGAAGGGGGAGAAAGGGGCTGGGCGCATGGGCCTGGATGGGCACCGGCCCCACCCTGGTGGCAGCCAGGGCTGCGGTAAAGCCGTCGGTGGTGTGGCTGGCGATGCAGGGTGGCAGCGACCCCGGACGCAGCACCTGCGGCCAGGGCCTTGACGGCTGCCCCCAGGGCCTGGGGCTGGGGAACGTTGCTGGCTGCTGGCGACGGACACCACACTCCTAGATTCGCCCCCTCATCCAGTCCACCCAGGGGAGAACTGCTTGGTTGCCCGATCAGAATCCGTGCCGACCGATCCGGAGATCTTGAACGTCCCCCTGGGCCGTTCCGGCGCCCTGGAGTCGAGGCTGCGATCCGGGCTGGATCTGCCCAGCGACCCGTTGGAATCCTCCCCTTCCGTGCGCCGCGAGGCCGCCCTCCGGCAGGGACTGACCACAGCCCGCGAGCCCCTGCCGCCCCGCCAGCGCAAACTCAAGACCGGTACCACCAGCTTCATGCTGGTGATGCATGTCGGCGCTGTCTTCGCCCTGCTGCCTCGCTTCTGGAGCCTGCAGGGGCTGATCGTGCTAGCGGTTCTTTACTGGGTCACCGTGCTGGGGGTGACCCTGGGCCTGCACCGACTGGTGGCCCATCGAGGTTTTGATGCACCCCGCTGGCTGGAGCGCCTGCTGGTGCTGATGGGCGCCATGGCCTGCCAGAGCGGCCCGATCGAGTGGGTGGGGCTGCATCGGCACCACCATCTGTTTTCCGACCAGCCCAACGATCACCACGACGCCGCCCGGGGACTGTGGTGGGCCCACAGCGAATGGATGCTCCATGACATCCCGGCCCTGCGGGAAATCCACCGCTTCACCGGCGATCTGGAACGGGATCCCTTCTACCGCTGGCTGGACCGCTGGTTCCTGCTGCTGCAACTGCCGCTCGGGGCGGCGCTCTATCTCTATGGGGAACGCGCTGGCGTGCATGGCGGTGGGCTGGGGTTGGTGCTCTGGGCGATCCCCCTGCGCCTGGTGCTCGTCTATCACGTCACCTGGTTGGTGAACTCCGCCACCCATGCCTTCGGCTATCGCAATTTCGACTGCCCCGACCGCTCACGCAACTGCTGGTGGGTGGCGATTCTGAGCTTCGGCGAGGGCTGGCACAACAA
Organism: Synechococcus sp. UW140; assembly: GCA_945872185.1. Lineage (GTDB taxonomy): Bacteria > Cyanobacteriota > Cyanobacteriia > PCC-6307 > Cyanobiaceae > Cyanobium. The sequence goes on from CAMBZX010000228.1 coordinate 3,189, forward strand.
CCATCACGCCCATCCGGCCAGCGCCCGCCACGGGCTGCGCTGGTTC
>CAMBZX010000229.1 GCA_945872185.1 Synechococcus sp. UW140
GTCAGAAGCAGCGGGTTGCTTTCGCAAGGGCTTTGGCCTGCAACCCTCAGTTGATTGTGGCCGATGAGCCAACGGCTGCACTTGATGCCAAAACAGGGCGAGATGTGGTGGCTATCCTGAGATCGATAGCGAAGGAAAGATCAATCTCAATTGTGATGGCCACCCACGACCCTCGGGTGATGGATATGGCAGATCGGGTTATCGGCATTGATGACGGCCGCCTGCTCGCCCCTGCGTAAGTCAGGGTGTCGTCTGGTTGTTTTCTGGGGCTCCGCCTTAGCCAACGCAGTGCCTCGCTCCCAAGCCGCTTGATTGGCTTGCTCGGGCTGGTTCAGCTCTCCCCCGGCGCCGGCACCACCCCCTGCTGCTCCAGGTAGCTGATCACCTGCGCCACCGATTCCTCCAGGCTCTGGCTGCCGGTATTCACCCGCAGTTCTGGCGCTTCCGGTTCTTCGTAGGGGCTGGAGATGCCGGTGAAGTCTTTGATCGTGCCAGCCCTGGCCTTGGCGTAGAGGCCCTTGGTGTCGCGCCGTTCGCACACCTCCAGGTCTGCGGCGCAGTGGATCTCGATGAAGTCGCCGCTGTCCACCAGGGCGCGGGCGCGGGCGCGGTCGGCGCGGAAGGGCGACACGAAGGCGGTGAGCACCACCACGCCGGCATCGAGGAACAGCTTGGCCACTTCGCCGATGCGACGGATGTTTTCCTCCCGGTCGGCGTCGCTGAAGCCCAGGTCGGCGCAGAGGCCGTGGCGCACGTTGTCGCCATCGAGCACGTAACAGGCCAGTCCTTGCTCGAACAGGGCCGAGTTGACCGCGTTGGCCAGGGTGCTCTTACCGGCGCCGCTCAGCCCGGTGAACCAGAGGATGGCGCTGCGATGGCCGCGCTGGTGGGCCCGGGCGGCGCGGGTCACGGTGGAGTGGTGCCAGACGATGTTGGTGGCTTTGCCGGGCTTGGTCTCCAGGTCGTCGTTGCTGGCCTGGGCGGAGCTGGGCGATGTCATGGCATCGGCGGCAGGATCGCCGCGGGGTCAGGGGGGGTTGGCATTCTCCCTGGTGAGCAGTCCAATCAGCCATCCATCACTTGGGTTGGGCCCGTCGATCAGCCGCCCGCCTGCTTCGGCCGGAACCCTTCTTTCTCCAGGGCCGCCAGGGCGCAGGCCAGCTGGTCGCCCTGCAGTTCGATCACACCGTCCTTGAGGGTGCCGCCGGTGCCGGCTGTGGCCTTCAGGGCCTTGAGCAGCGCCTTGGCTTCCGCCTCGGGGATCTCCAGTCCGGTGATGGCCGTCACCAGCTTGCCGCCCTTGCCCGCTTTGGTGCGCTGCACCCGCACCTTCTGCTGGGTCCTGGCGATGGCGGACGGCGCCGGGAGGCCGCGCTGCAGGCTTTCCGTTCGGCTGAATTCCTGCCAGCCGCCTTTGTTCGCCATGGCGTCCGTCCTCCCCTGTGCCAACCGCATGCGCGGCCATTCTGAGTCGCCAGTGAACCACCAGCTTTGGACCGGCCAAGCCGCTCGCCCGGGCCCCAAGGCCAACGGAAGTAACTTGATCGCGCCCAGTGCTGGCTGAGATCCTGGTTGTGAAGCTGAAGCGGGGCATCGGGCTGCGGCCGTTCACGGGCTGGTCTGCGGCTCGGGGCCAGTCCTTCTTTGCCTGCCCTGGTATGGGGAGCGCGCGCCAGGTGCGGTGGAGCCACCCCTGGGTCGTATCGCTGCGTGGGGCGGGGTTGGCGCTGGCTTTGTTCCCGCCCCTGCTGGCGGCCCGTGCTGCGGACCCGGCGCCTCTGGCCCGCTCCCCTGCTGCCCCAGATGCTGCCCTGGATGCGGACCCGGCGGCCTCCGGGGAGCCGCTCGGCGCACCCAGCCGCTTCAGCGAGCTGCGCCCCGGCGATTGGGCGTATCAGGCGCTGAGCCAGCTGGTGGCCCTGGATGGCTGTCCCGCCGCCGCTGGTCGGGTCGGGCTGGAGGGGGGGCTGCCCCTGAGCCGCTATGAAGCGGCGGCGCTGCTCCAGGCCTGTCTGGCCACGAGCGGCGCCAGGACTGATCTAATCCGGCGGTTGCAGCTGGAATTTGAGCAGGAGCTGGCCGTGCTGCAGGGGCGCCTCAATGGGCTCGAGACCCGATTGGGCGAGCTGCAAGCCAGCCAATTTGCGGCCAGCACGATTCTCTGGGCCGATGCGAGATTGTGGCTCGGGGCGGTGCAGTATGGCGGCAATCAGATCGATCGTGCCCGCAGCACTTATAACGACCAACCATTGCGCGAAGCGTTGGTCTTTGTCTATGACGTGCGCCTCAACTTCGACACCAGCTTCAACGGCCAGGACCTGCTGCGGGTGCGGCTGCGTAGCGGTAACGGCGGTTATAGTGATTTCCGCAGCAATACAGCTCCGCCGCTGCAAGTGTCTGGTGTCTCCCCCGGCAGTTGCCAGCCGGGCAAGATCTGCCGGAATGGTCAGATCGTGATTGACAAACTCTATTATCAGCGCTCCATTGGCGATCATCTGCACCTCACCGTCGGCAGCCGGGTGAACCAGAAGGACATGCTCGGCATCTGGCCTTCGGTGTACGGCGACAACGAGGTGCTGCTGAGCCCTTTCGACAAGGCAGGCGCTCCTGGCGCTTACAGCGACATCAAAGGCTCCGGGATCGGGCTCTACTGGAACCAGCGCGACCAGGCGGCGACCAGCCCGGGGCTGGTGCTGAGCGGCGTCTATGTGACAGCTGCCGGCAAGGATGGCAACCCCTCCGAAGGCGGGCTGTTCACGGCCGCTGCTGTGGGGGCGGCCACGGCCCAGCTGGGCTATCTGGGCCGGGGCTGGGGCCTGGCCGCTGCCTATACCTACAACCAGGCCGGTGCCTACGATCGTGCCGCCAGCACCCCTCTGGCGGCGCAGAGTTGGCCGAAGCTCGAAGAGGGCCTGGGGGGGCACGTGCATTCCTATGGCCTCTCCGCTTTCTGGCAGCCCTTGCGCCGCGGCTGGATTCCCTCCATCAACCTCGGCTGGGGCCTCAGTCGCAATGTCTACGACCAGGACGGTCCCTACGCCGCCAGCAGCCTGCTGGCGGGCACCAGCCAATCCTGGATGCTGGGCCTCAACTGGTCGGATGCCTTC
>CAMBZX010000230.1 GCA_945872185.1 Synechococcus sp. UW140
CTGCTGCTGGGCATCGCCATGGGGCTCTACTGGCCGGCGATCGAGCTGGCCGTCCCCCTGGGCTGCCCCCCGATCCCTTCGGCCCGGGGCTTTGCCCTGGTTCGCAGTGCCGATGCCGCCGGCATCGTCAGCGGCGCCCTGGTCGGTTCTCTGCTGGCCGCCCAGGGCCAGCTGCGGGGCATTTATCTGGTCGATATCGCCTGCCTGCTCACGGTGATCGTCCTGGTGTGGCGCCGGCCCCTGCCCCACACCCGCCGCAAACAACAATCCGAAGGCAGCAGCTCCTTGGGCAGCTGGCTGCCGCCCTTACTGCCGATCCTGGCCGTCACGGTGCTGGCCACCGCCCTGCCAGCCCTGATGCAGAGCGCCCTGCCCCTCGATCTGGTGCGGGGCAGCCTGCAGCGCAGCCCCCTGTCGGAAAGCCTGGGGGCCCTGACCATCGGCCTGCAGCTGGCTCTGTTGATGCTGATTCAGTGGCCGGTGGGCCAGGCGCTGGCGAAGCGGCCGGTGGGGGTCGGCCTCAACCTCAGCCTCGGCAGCTTCGCCGTCGGCTGCTGCCTGCTGGCCGCCTCCGGCTTCAGTTCCCACGGCATGGTGCTGATGCTGCTGGCCCAGCTGCCCCTGGCCCTGGGCGAAGCGGCCTTTCTGCCCACCGCCACCGAAGCGGTGGTGGAGCTGAGTCCCCGCCGCCATCAGGGGCTGGCCATGGCCCTGTTCTCCCAGTGCTTCGCCATCAGCGCCTTCGCGGCGCCGCTGCTGGCGGGCCAGCTGCTCGATCAACAGCGCCATGGCGTCGGCCTTTGGCTGGGTATGGCCGCCCTCTGCCTGGCCGGCCTGCCGCTGGTGGGCCAGGTGGAGCGGTTCCAGCGCCGCAACCTGCTGCAGGTGCTCAGCGGTGGCGGCGGCAATCTGGAGGGGGAAGGCGGCCGCCAGATCCTCTACCGCTTCGACAGCAAGCAGACCGCCACCGGCGACAGACCAGACGACCAAAGCCCGCCCAGCCGCCGCCAGGGCGATGGCAACCAGCCCAACGACAGCAATCCGGATCCCCGCTGGCCCTGACTCAGTCGTGGCCGAAGCCGCTCCGATCAAGCCTGCCAAGCGGCAGCCTCGCCACCACGCAGCCCGACCGGTACAACATCAGAGCGGCCGCTGCTGGATCGCACCACTCCAGCGCCTGGCTAAGGCCCATGGCGGCAAACCGATCCCTGAGCGATCGGCAACGGCCCTGGCTCCGGATCAACCCGCTGCACCCAGCACCTGCCAGCTCTTCCCTACTGGCTTGGGATGGGGGTTGCACGTCCCCCGACAGCCAGCTTCACTTCAGGTTTCAGCTCGCGGCCGATCCCTCAGCCAGGCTCCGGTTCACTGGTCGGCCTGGCCTTCAGCCAGGCCTCGTGCGGCAGAGGTTCGGTGCCGTATTCCCAGTCGTCGTAGTCGGGATCGTTGCGGATCTTCTGGTGCAGTTCCTTCTGCACGTCGAAATTATGGGGATGGATCCCAGCGGTCTCCCCATCCGCCTCGGGGGGCTGGGGGAGCGGGGAAGCTTCAGCTGGCGTCATGGCCCGTTCAGCGTTGGCTTCCATTCTCTCTGGCTGCGGGCCGGCCCTGGCAAACGGGAGCACCTGGCGCAGCAGCCCCATGGCCGTGCAAGTGGCGACGTGCTTATTTGTTCTACTGCACCGCCCTAAGTCCCCATGGCCATCGCAGCCCGTCTGGAACCACGTCCAGGTGCCCTGCTGCTGGTTCTCGCCCTGGCAGCGGCCCTGATCGGGGCCGGCCCTGCCGGCGCCTCCAGTCCCCAGGCCTGGCAGGACTACGGGCAGCAGGTGCTGAAGGCCTGCCGTGTCGCCAGCACGCTGCGGGCTCCCCGACCCGCCGGCGAGCGGGTGGATGTGAACGGCCGCAGCGGTGGGCTGGTCAGCGCCCTGCTGCTGGAGGGCATGTACCCCCAGCCCCACCTGGCTGGACGCAGGGGCTTCGAACTGTGCCTCTATGACGCGCGCAGCCGCAAGGCCAGCGTCGCCGACGCCAACAACCTCCTGCGCGGCGCCCGACCCTGAATCCGGAGGCTCCAGGGAAGCCGCGATTCAGACGTTGAACAGGAACTCCATCACATCGCCTTCGGCCACCACGTAGTCCTTGCCTTCACTGCGCAACCAGCCCCGGGTGCGAGCCACGGCCAACGAGCCGGCCTCCAGCAGCTGCTCGTAGCTGACGGTCTGGGCGCGGATGAACCCCCGTTCGAAATCGGTGTGGATCACGCCGGCGGCCTGGGGGGCCGTCATGCCGGCCTCAATCGTCCAGGCGCGGGTTTCCTTCTCGCCGGTGGTGAAGTAAGTGCGCAGCCCCAGCAGGGAATAGGTGGCGCGAATCAGGCTCTGCAAGCCGCCCTCGCTTACCCCCAGACCAGCCAGGAACTCGGCCCGGTCCGCCTCCGGCAGCTCGATCAGCTCGGCCTCCACCTGGGCGGAGATCGGCACGGTTTCAGCGCCTTCCTGGGCCGCCAGCAGTCGCACGGCCTCCACAAAGGCGTTACCGCTGGCCAGATCGTCCTCGCTCACATTGGTGGCGTAGATGATCGGCTTGGCGGTGAGCAACCCCAGCGGGCGCACCATGGCGGCCTCTTCGGGACCCAGCTCAATATTGCGGGCCGCGCCTCCCTGCTCCAGCTCGGCCTGAATGCGGGCCAGAACGCCATCTTCGATCTGGGCCTCCTTGCTGGTGCGCGCCTGCTTCTTGAGGCGCTCGCGCCGCTTCTCCACCTGGCTCAGATCCGAGAGTCCGAGCTCCAGGTTGATGATTTCGGCATCGCGGACCGGATCCACCGAACCGGACACGTGAATCACATCGTCGTTCTCGAAACAGCGCACCACATGGACGATGGCGTCCACTTCGCGGATGTTGGCGAGGAACTTGTTGCCAAGTCCTTCCCCCTGGCTGGCCCCCTTGACCAGGCCAGCAATGTCCACGAACTCGACCCGGGTAGGGATCAGCTCCTTCGAGCTGGAGATGGCGGAGAGCCGGGCCAGCCGCTCATCGGGCACCGAGACGATGCCCGAGTTGGGCTCGATCGT
>CAMBZX010000231.1 GCA_945872185.1 Synechococcus sp. UW140
CGCTGCTTGAGGGGATCCCTGCCGCAGAGCGGGCTGAGGATCCAGGCTCAGCTCCGCCGCTGCGGTCTGGCATTCAGAACTGCGGGTGTGATCTACGGCTGCGGTCGATTGCCAACCAGGCTCGCCAACTCAGTTCACCTGGCCAGCGCGTTGAGGTAGCCCGAGGCTGACTAGGTCTTCCCATTAATAGTCACTTGGGGTCAATCCCTGGGAGTGATCTGCTCGAAGTACTCCGCATCTTCGCCGTAGCTGATCGGGATCCTGGCGTCGCCTTCCGGATGTTCATCAATGCCGAAGAGAGCCAATTGCCAGGTCTGCAGCAGCGACAGCCTGCTGCGCTTGCCCTTGGCGGCGGCGGCAAAGCCGACGGCCAGGAATAGGGCGGAACAACAGAGCCTCAAGGTGTTCTGCACCACCTGCCACACCCGGGCCTGTTGGCGACGGCGGCGCTCGGGAGCGTCAAAGCGGTTGTCGAGCTGCTGCAACTGGCTCAGGAATTGCTCCCGCAGCTGCGGCAGGGGCTGGGCCAGATCGGCGGCGTTCAGCCGGGGCCCCTGGCGCGCGCTCCACTGCTGTTGCAGAACAGCCGCCGAGGGGGCGCTGCGGACAACGTCGCGCAGCGCCGACAACTGGGCGGTGACAACCTGCTGCTCCTGCCGCTCGCTAGCGAGCACCTGGGAGAGGCCCCGCCAGGCGGCGGAGGCCTGTAGGGGAATCAGCAGCAGATAGCCCAGGGCGGCGGCACTGGCCCACTGGCGCACGGCGGCCAGACGGGTCTGATAGCGAGCGGGGGAAGGCGCCAGCACCGCCGCCAGCCAGGCGGCCAACAGGCCGAGGGCAGCGATCGGGCCGTTGTCAATCAGGTTGGTGCTGAACCGCAGTTGCCAGTCGAGATTGAGCACCTGCAGCGGCAGGGCCGAGGTCACGCCCGTGATGGCGAAGACCCCGAACATGCTGAACGCCAGGGCGGCCAGAAAGGTCGCCAAGGCCTGGCGTTGTTCAGGATCGAAGCGGCTATCCATGGTGGGGGATGGGGCGGCGACCCTGGTGGGAAAAGGCCGCTGGTCTGGGTTGCTGGGCTGTTCTTCAGGTCTGCCAGTCCACTGTTCTGGTTTGCCAGGCAACGGCTGGAAGGAGCGGTGACATCCGTTGGATCGGGGCCCTCACCCGAGGGCTACGAGCCGCTGTTGGCGGTGATCCGCTGCCTCATGCGCCGGCTCCAGCCAAAGGCCGCGGCGGCCCCGAAGACGGGTAAGGGGCCGGGGACTGGGGCGTTCGGATCGCTGAAGGTGATGGAGGAGGGAGGCGGTGTCATCGTTCCACCTCCTTGCGGCGCAGCGGTACTCCATGTGAAGTCTCCTGATCCGGAATTAGTCCCACTGAAAGTGCCAAGAAGACTTCTCCATGTCGTGCTACTTGTGATGGAGCCACCGGGGATAGAACTAAAGTTGAAATTGGATGGATTCCAACTGTCGAAGCAGACGCCACTACAGGGTACTAGTGTTTGGAAATCAATTTCCGATGAACTTCCCAATAAGTAGCTTGCGACGACAGTCTTAGTGCTGCCAAAGACTTCCACGGTGAAGGTGACCGGACCGGTGCCCAGGGTTTGATCCAGGCTGGCCACGTCAATGGTGCCACCGGTATAGTCGGTAGAGCCTCCAGTGAAGTTATATCGAATGGTGAGTGCCTTGGCCTCGCCGCCCCCAAGGGTCAGGGCACCTGCCACGGCGAGGGGCAGCAGAGCGGTGAAGCGGGCGGGCATCGGGTTTTGGCTCTGAAAGCCAGTAGATCGAAGCTAGCTGATTCTCTTGAGAATGTCTGTTGCGGTGAGGCCTCTGCGGTTGATGGATCTGCCATCAATTCCGCGGCGGCAAGCTGATTTGGCCACGATTTTCAAGCATCACCGTGGCATAGCGCTGGGCCAGCCGGCTGAGCAGTTGTTGTTGCTGAATCTTGCTGGTCGGCCAGGGCTCCAGAAAGCTCATCGTGGCCAGGGGAAGCGCCGCGCTGGTGGCCGAAAGCCTGGGGCAGAGGCCGAGGGTGATCGCGGCCAGGCCCTTGTCGGGATGGACATCCAGCAGCAGCCAGGTGCTCCACTGGCGATCGGCAAAGGTCTGGTCATAGGCCACGGGCAGCCCCTGATCAAACGCCTGGCGCAACATCTGAGCGCTGAAGGAACTGTTGTTCTGACGGTAGTGCAGGTCGTAGGCCTGGGCGGGGCGAATCAGCTCAACCAGGCCGCCGCTGATGAGGCTGGCCAGGAACAGACTGAACCTGCAGCCCAGGCCCGGCAAAGGGCGATGAATCCGGTTGCTGGGCTTCATCGTTCTGCTCCTTGCCACGCCGGCATCAGATCCCGGCTGACCTGGATCTGTTGGGACGTTCAGTTATGGATGTTTTTGATTTCTTCCACATCACCCTTGCCATCGGTGTTGCAGTAGCCCTCGGGATCATTGCCGGGCAGATGGTGAACGCGGAAGTTGTAGGAGAGGCCACTGCTCTTGATATCAGCCAGGCTCAGTTCACCGGCATCGATGCTGGTGCGCAGTGAAGCGGCGAGGGTCACCTCCACATCGGCCATCGACTTCGCCTTGTACTTGTCGGCGATGGCGCTCTTGCAGTTGCGGCCGAAGGTGCCGACGCGGGCCTCGATCTTGGCTTCGTCGTCGCCGGCATGGGCGGCAGGACTGACCAAGCCCACACTCAGGCTGCTGGCGATGGTGGTGAGGGCGGCAGCAAGAAAGGCGAGTCGACGCATCAGGTGCAACAGCGAATGTTTGGTCGCAACGTAGCGCTGGCTACCTTGCTGTCCCGTTCGTTGCGGCGGCGATGTCACCCATTGGTGATGGAGATGTGCAGAAAACGAAGTCACTGAGTGGTTGCCATGGCAGCGATCCGTTCGATCTTGAACCGACTTGACTAGCTAGTGTACAGTCCCGTAAATAACCGCTAAAATAAGGATTGTCTCCTGGGGGAGTCGTTCCATGGCAGTTGGCCGCCCGATGCCGCCGCTGGTTCTCAGCGACGACGAGGTTCAGCAACTCCAGAGCATCGCTAACTCAAGGTCGTT
>CAMBZX010000232.1 GCA_945872185.1 Synechococcus sp. UW140
GCATTCCCAGCCGCGGCGTCAGGCGCCGCCGGAAGCAGCCCTGGTTCACCCGGATTGAGCTGCCGCCACGATCACAAACTCAGCGCCTCGATCAGCTGCCGCTCGCTGTCGCATGAGCGTCTCGGGTGAGATGTGTCGGGCAGTCAGCCCTGGAACTGCCGGCGATTGGCTACGGCATCCGCTATGAGTTCGGCATCTTCCGCCAGCAGATTGGGCCTGCGGGTCAGATGGAGAGCACCGATCCCTGGCTGGCCCAAGGCAATCCCTGGGAGCTGATCCGACCGGAGTGGCGTTACCCGGTGCAGATCGGCGGTCAGACCGTGATCGGCGTCGCCCATGACACGCCGATCCTGGGCTATGGGGTGCACACCGCCAACACGCTGCGGCTCTGGTCAGCCCAGGCTCCCGACGCCTTCGACTTCGCCTCCTTCAATGCCGGCGATTACACCCGTGCCGTGCTGCAGAAGGTGCAATCCGAAACGCTCTCGAAGGTGCTCTATCCCAACGACGAGCTTGAGCAGGGCAAACGCCTGCGGCTCAGTCAGCAGATTTTCTTCGTGTCCTGCTCCCTGCAGGACATGTTCCGGATCCTCCTGGGTCAGGGTCTGCCGGTGACGGACTTTCACCGCAAGTACGCCGTTCAGCTCAACGACACCCATCCCGCCATCGCCGTGGCGGAACTGATGCGCCTGCTGATCGATGAGCATGGCGTTGACTGGGACACGGCCTGGACGATCACCACCGCCACGATCAGCTACACCAACCACACCCTGCTGCCGGAAGCGCTGGAGTGCTGGAGTCTGGGGCTGTTCCAGCAGCTGTTGCCCCGCCAGCTGGAGATCATCTACGAGATCAACTCCCGCTTCCTGCGCATGATGCGCCTTAAATATCCAGGGCGGCCGGAGTTGCTTCAAAAGCTTTCGCTGATCCAGGAGGGGCCTGAGCGCAAGGTGCGCATGGCCCACCTGGCGATTGTCGGTAGCCATCAGGTGAATGGTGTGGCCGAGTTGCACAGCGAGCTGCTGGTGAAGAACCTCTCCCATGATTTCGCCGCGATCTGGCCGGAACGGTTCAGCAATGTCACCAATGGCGTCACGCCGCGCCGCTGGCTTTCGGTGGCCAACTTGCCGCTCTCCGCGCTGCTCGATGAGACGATCGGCAACGGTTGGCGACGGGATCTCGACCAGCTCAGCAAGCTCGAGCCCCTGGCCGGCGACGCCAGCTTCCTGGAGCGCTGGCATGGGGTGCGGGAGCAGGCCAAGCAACGGCTGGCCAGCACGATTCACGCCCAGGCCGGGGTGCTGGTGGATCCGGCCTCCCTGTTCGATGTGCAGGTGAAACGCATCCATGAATACAAGCGTCAGCACCTGGCAGCTCTCCAAATTGTTGAGCGCTATCTGCGCATTCGCGCCGGCGAGGATCTGCCACCACGCACGGTGATCTTCGGTGGCAAGGCGGCCCCCGGTTACGCCATGGCCAAACTTATTATTCGTCTCATTGTCGGTATCGCCGAGATTGTCAACATCGATCCGGCCATGGACGGCCGCCTGCGGGTGGTGTTCCTGCCCAACTTCAGCGTCAAGCTGGGACAACGCATCTACCCGGCGGTGGATCTTTCCGAGCAGATCTCCACCGCCGGCATGGAGGCCTCCGGCACCGGCAACATGAAGATGAGCCTCAATGGCGCGCTCACGATCGGCACCCTCGATGGCGCCAACATCGAAATCCGCGACCGGGTGGGTCACGACAACTTCTTCCTGTTCGGCCACACCGCCGAGCAGTTGGCGGCGATCAACCGCCACGGCTATCACCCGATGCCCTGGCTGGAAAACGACCCGATGACGCGGGAGGCGATCGATCTGATCGGTTCGGGGCACTTCAGCGAAGGCGACCGCGACCTGTTCCATCCGCTGCTGGCCAATCTCTGCAGCAGCGACCCGTTCCGGGTGATGGCCGACATCGGCGATTACCGCCGCGCCCAGAACGAGGTGGACGCCGCCTGGCGGGATCCGCAGCGCTGGCGCACGATGTCGGTGCTGAATACGGCCCGCTGCGGCTTCTTCAGCAGCGATCGCTCGATCCGCGAGTACGCCGAGCGGATCTGGAAGGTGCAGCCCGTGCCCGTGCAAGCGTGCAGCGTGGTACCCAGTGCGTGACCCCTGGACGATGACGTGGATGGAACCCGCCGCCCGGGCCGCTGAAGCCCGGCTGATCCAGGCCGGCATCCAGCTGACCCTCGGCGGTGAGCCCACCGTGGTGCCGCTCGAGCCCGAGGGGCTGGAGTGGAGTGTCACGGCCGATGGCCCCACCAAGCTGGCGATCGCCCGCCGCCTGGGTCAGGAGCTGCAGCTGGGCGCCTGGCCTGGCAGCACGATGCTCTACTGCCCTGGCAAGCGTTACGACGGCGAGGTGAATCCCCGCTGGGCCCTGCGCCTGATCACCGGGTTGCAGGGTCGCCCACCGGTGCGCTGGCCCAGGCCCTGCCAGCCGGGCCTCAGCGGCCAGCCACTGCTGGGGGAGCAGGGAGAGGCCTGGCTGGCGAAGCTGGGCCAGCGGCTGGGGATCGAGCTCGAACCACTGCCCCTGCGCGATCCCCTCGATGACGAGCGGCGCATCTGGGCCGTGCCGTTGAGCTCGGATCCGGACGAGGTCTGCGATCCGGACGATGACAGCGACCCGGCCCGGCGCTCGATCCCCTGGCGGCCGGCGGCTTGGCCCCTGGAGGAGGCGCTACGGGAGCTCAGTGGCGCGCCCGGACCCGCCGGCCTGCGCCTGCCGCTGGAGTCGATGCCCGAGGAGCTGCCGCGCCAGGTGCTCACCCTGGAAATCTGGGCCGAGGGCTGGGAGCTGTTCCTGCCACCCCTCACCCGTCGCCCGCTGGAAACCCTGCTACAGGCCGTGGCCGACAGCCTCGACGAGCTGGCGGCGCCGCGGCTCAGTGGTGTGCTGCCGGTGGACGCCGATGGCCACTGGCAGGTGCTGGGTCTGACGGCGGATCCCGGTGTGCTCGAAATCAATCTGCCGATCTGTCACGGCTGGGCCGACTACCACGGCTGGATGACCCTG
>CAMBZX010000233.1 GCA_945872185.1 Synechococcus sp. UW140
CCCGCCCTGCTGGGCTGCGGTGCCATGGCCACAGGCCTGGCCCGCCGACATCAGGCCCGCAAACTGGCCCATCTGCTGGATGCCCGCTCATCCAGCGTTGCCGAACTGCTTGACCTCCAGGCCACGGTGGCCGAGCAGATGGGTGAAGGCTCCTTTCAAGAGCAGGTGAAACTCTCGGGGGAGATCGCCTGCACAGAACCGCTCACGGCCCCATGGAGCGGCGAACCCTGCGTGGCGTTCATCGACACCACCACCTGCCTGATGGAGGTGCGAACCGAAACCACCCGCACCGACAGTGACGGCAACAGCCGCATCGAGGTGAGCTGGGAGCGCCGGGAAGAAACCCTCGACAAGCTGGAACGCCGACAAGGGTTTGAACTGCGCCACGGCTGCCAGACCCTGCCGCTCAACCCCGATGACGCCGAACTGGAACTGGAAACCGTATTCACGGAAGTGGAACCACCCACCCGCCGCGACACGGCCGACACCCGCCAGCTGGGCATCCGCCGCGAAGAGGCGATCCTGCGCGCCAGCGGCATGGCCTTCGTGGTGGGGGAGTGCAGTGATGCCAGCGGGGGCCTGCTTCTACAAGCACCACAGACAGGGGGCTTGTTTGTGGTGCGCCGCGGCAATGAAGAAACATTCAGCCGTGCCATTCGCCGCTGGCGGCGCATCTGGATGGTGAGCACTTGGGTATTACTTGGGATAGCCGCAATCCTGCTGCTGGCCAGCCTCTAGATCCAGCCAATGCCGCCGCCTTCATCGCTGCCATTCCCCCTGCTGCGTGAGCAAGATTGTTCCAGACCGACTCACCTCAAGGCGGCCATCGTCCCAGACCATGTAAAGATAGGCGCCGTGGCGAAACTCATAGCCAAGAAAGCGGCAGGGCGTAACACCATCAGCGCAGGACACATGGAGCGTCTTACCTATGAGACGCAGCGATGCGCCGCTTTGCCGATCAACCCCCAGATAACTCACACGGTCACACACCACAACACCCTCAGGGCAACGGCGGTTCACAACCACGCGAAAACCAGGGGTAAGCAGCACTTCTCCCTCCGAATCAAGCAATGAATCCAACAGGGACTGCAAGCTCCAGCCACCACCAGACTTGCGACCATCGCCATAGACAATATCATTGATCAGCCATGCATTTGCTGATCTACGCAACACAAGATTGACAATTTGATTGGAGACCCGCTGAGGGCCCAAGCCAGCCCGAACAACCACCTGAGCTTTCAAGCGACCATCCCCCTCCAATCGGCATCGCTGGAGTTGATAACCGTAGGAGCTCACCTGAACCCCATTAAAAGGACCGAAATCGAGAGAGGCCTTGCCGGCCCGAGCCATGCTGAAAGCCGCCTGCAGATCGACGTAGAGAGCTGGCACAAACAGCTGCTTTTGCTGCTGCAGTTGATCACGATAGGCATCACCTGCATGGAGATACCAGTCGTAAAGCCGAGTCACGGTGCGGGTTGCCTCAGCAGGGCATCCCGGTGCCGCCGGCGCAGCAGCAGCGCCCCCACCCGGAGCGCAGACCACAACCATCACCCCCACAGAGATTGAGGCCCAACGGGGAACGAGGAATCGCATCAAACGCAGGCCACCATCGCCGTAGCTTCAACGATCCACCGAAAAGTTGCACGCACCCAATCAACCAACTGCACCCACTCCAAGCGGGCGGCCATCAATCCCGCGCCAGGTGCCATCCCACCAGATGCAGACACAACATTTTGCAAAGAGCCTAAGGAGCAAGTCGCCCCAAGTACCATGAGATCCAAGCCCACATTCCCCTGAATGCTCCACCCAAGGAAGATCAGAACTGGAGCCCTTAGGGCTGCAACTCTCAGCAAAGAACTGCGGCATGTCTTACTGGCCACAACCGGCTGCCTAGGTCTAGCCCTCACCCCGGCAGCGGCCCTCGCCTGGGAACCGGGCGACGACTGGAGAGATAGCCAATGCCGCACCACCCGCGATGCAAGTGGAAATCCCGTAGAAGTGTGCCAGGGAATCTATGACGGCAAAAAGATTTACCTTGGCGTTTACTGGAACGACGACTCGGAAGTTGTCGGCCCCTGCTCCCCTGAAGATCCAACACCAATAGAGTTCAAAGGCATGTCCAAATCTGACGCAAAGACCTGGGTCAAAACATATTGCCCTTAAACAATCATTCCCCCAGTACCGGCGGACACGAGGCCCACAAGGATAGCGGCAATGGTGCTGTCCCTTGGCGAGGTTTACCCGCCTGACTGGGCAGACTGATCTGATAAGCATGCGGGACATAGCCGCCATGTGAATACGGATTGGATAAGGGCGGCCACTAGCAGTCGCCACCCCCACCGGCAAGTCCCAGAGCCGCGTTCCAGCAGCGCCGTGATGCTATACATCACGGCTCAAACCATAAGACCGTTGCGATCAGCGCCACAAGAGCTGGTACAATTGATTCGATCGAAACAGATTTCTGGGTGATCAAATATCTTGGCTCAAAGCGCACACTGCTACCAAGATTACTAGCGGCGCTGCAAAGCCTCGAAGGCGTCAACTCTGTGCTGGATGCTTTTTCGGGAACCTCAAGAGTTGGCTATGAACTGAAAAAGAATGGCTATCAGGTTTTCAGCAACGACATCAACGCCTATGCTCACATTCTGGCCCAGTGCCATGTGGAAGCAGAAGCCAACTCCACCCTGGCAACAGCCACCCAATTGATCAAAGAGCTAAATCAGCTATCAGGCAAACATGGCTATATCACTGAAACCTACTGCATCAACAGTCGATTCTTTCAACCTCAAAACGGCGAAAAAATTGATGCGATCCGCGACAAGATCGAGACTTGGCACCTTTCACCAACCCTCAAGGCTACCTGTCTCACATCGTTGATCGAAGCGGCCGATCGAGTTGATTCCACCACCGGCATGCAGATGGCCTACCTGAAGCAGTGGGCCAAACGCTCCTACAACCCCCTGCAACTGAGGCTGCCGGCCATGCTCAACGCCGCCACCAATCGCCCCTGCCACGCCTATCAACTGGATGCCCTGGCCGCCGCCGAT
>CAMBZX010000234.1 GCA_945872185.1 Synechococcus sp. UW140
GCCCTCAACTCCCTGGCGGCAGGGGCCAGCGCCGAGCACCGCAAACGCTTCTATGCCGTGCTGACGGGCTTCGGGGACTACAAGCCGGAGGAGCTGGCTCCGCTGTGGATCGAGGGTGACCTCTATCAGCCCAGACAATGGCTGGAGCAGTGGGAGGCGGCCAACAAGAAGCCCAGCAGCCGCAAAGCCAACAAACCAGCCACCAGCTGATTGCTAGGAATTAACAGCCATTATGAGTACGGCTTTCAGTAAAGAGCCCTAAGATCCGGATCCGCGGGCAACCGCCCGATCCGATCCGCCATGGTTCCACCATCCAGGCCCTCAGGGGCAGGCCTTGCGGCAGCCGACTCCGGAGATGCGAGAAGCCTCCCGGTTGTCGAGCCGCTGCTGGCGTCCCTGGGCCACGTCTCCCCCGAGCAACAGCTCACCAAGGCCCTGGCCTGCCTCCAGGCCGAGGTCTCCGCCATCGCCACTGCCGATCTGGCGGAGGTGGTGGACACCGCCCGCCCCGCCTTCCGCAGCGGCATCGGCTGGTCCGCTCACCTGCGCGAGCAGCAAGGGCGCTCCAGGCTGCAGGTCACGGTGATGCACGTCGCCGGGGCCGAGCTCTGCAGTGAGTCCTGGGCTGATGGGGCCAGCGATCTGGCCGGGACAACCGGTCTGATGCTGGCGATGTTGCTGGGCATTCCGGTGCGGCTGCACCCAGGGTCGGGGGCCACTGCAGTGGCACCTGGAGAACGTTGAGGCCACCATCACTGGCTGGAGCCGCAGGCATCTGCACCATTGACAACAGCCAATCGGACGTAGAGTCACGTATTTACGGTTGGCCACTGATGGCCAAGGCAGTCCTTGACACAGTCCAAGCCCCAGCATCGATCGGCTGACGAGGGCCGACACTTCCAGCAGGCGATCCGCCGCTGGGGCAACAGCCTGGCGGTGCGGCTCCCGGCCGATTGCCTGCGTCAGGCCGGCCTGCAGGAAGGTGATCAGATCGAGATCGTCGTTGGCCCCGACGGCCGGCTGAGTCTGGAACCCCTGCGGCAGCTGGATCGCCCTGCTCTGGCCGCTGATCTGCGCCAGCTGCAGGCCACCATGCCCCTCACCCCTGCGGTGATCGAGGAATGCCGCGCCAGTGAGCGCTGGTGAGGCTGGCGAATCCATGATCTATCTCGATACCAGCGTGGTGGTGGCGCTGTTGACTCCAGAAGAACGCAGCCCGCTGGCGCTGGACTGGTTTGAACACTGCCGCGAACCCTTGATCAGCAGCGACTGGCTGATCACCGAGACCCATAGCGCTCTCGGCATCAAGCAGCGCCACCATGGCCTCAGCCCCCAGGCCCGCCAGGCCGCCGGACAACAGTTCGAGCGGCTGTTACAGGGCGGTGTGGAGCTGCGCCCCCTCGATCGTGGCCGCTTCCGGCAGGCTGCCGAGCTGCTGCAGGATCCAGCCCTCGGCCTGCGGGCCGGTGATGCCCTGCATTTGGCGGTGGCGCTCCACAGTCGTTGCACCCAGCTGGCCAGCTTCGATGGGCGGATGCAGCAAGCCGCCAACGCCCTGGGCCTGAAGCCGGCACTGGCATAGGACACCAATCCATGGCCGGAGCTTGACTTCACCGTCGCTCCCCAAGGTGCCCAGGCTCAGCAGCTGGGCATGGGTTACTGAGGTGAAATCAGGGCATACCCCATCGCCCGATATCCACGCAGTCGCCGCTCCCACATCCGCTGCAGCACTGGATGGCCGAGATCAAGCCAATCGATGATCCGCGCGCTGGTCTTACCGGTCTGCTGACGGTGCAGGCGGCCCGCGTATTGCTGCACCGTTCCCTTCCAGGACACGGGCATTGCCAGCAGCAGCGTGTCGAGTGGCGGATGGTCGAACCCTTCACCCACCAGTCGCCCGGTGGCCAGCACGATGCGGGCCGACTCCGGCGGCAGGGCCTCCAGCGAGGTCAGGGTGGCGCTGCGCTGCCGTGCACTCAGGCGGCCATGCAGCAGGAACAGGTTCGGTACCTGCCCAGCCAGAGCGGCAGCGATCGCCGTGATGTGGTCGGTGCGCTCACTCAGCAGCAGCAGTTTTCGGCCTTCTTGCCAGGACTTCAGCGCCTCGGCCACGATCCGATCCGTGCGCTGTTGATCCTCCGCCAGCCTGCGCATCAGCGCCTGAATCGGTAGATCGGGAGGCAGACCGCTGAGCTCATGGGTGCGACTTACCAGTTCCAGGGTCTGGGGCGCGCCGGCGGGCCGCTCAGCGGTATGGCGGATCGGCCCGCATTGCATGAACAGGATCGGCTGCAGGCCGTCGCGGCGCACCAGGGTGGCCGACAACCCCAGCACATAGCGGGCCTTCACTTGCCGGAGGATGGCCTCAAACGAGGCGGCGGCGATGTGGTGGCATTCATCGATGATCACCTGGCCGTAGCTCTGCACAACGGGATTCACCTCCCCTTTGCGCACCAGCGACTGCATCACGGCGATGTCGAGCTGGCCGGTGGGTTTGGTCTTACCCCCACCGATGGAACCGATCGCCTCTGGCGGGACGTCCAGGAAAGACTGCAGCCGCTCCTGCCACTGGCGCAGTAGTTCGGCCCGATGCACCAACACCAGGGTGTTCACTCCACGGCGCGCCAGGATCGCCGCCGCCACCACCGTCTTCCCGAAGGCTGTCGGCGCCTGCAACACGCCGATGTCGTGGCGCAACATCGCCGCCACCGCCGCCTCCTGGTCGTCGCGGAGCTGACCCGCGAATGCCAGCTCCAGTGGTAAACCGTTCTGGCGATCATCTACCAGCTCCCAGCCGATCCCCTGCTCCTGCAGCAGGGCCCGCACCGACTCCAGGCAGCCGCGCGGCAGGGCGATGTGCTGGGGGAAGTTCTCGGCGCAGCCGATCACCCGCGGCTTGTCCCACACCGATAGACGCATCGCCTGAGCTTTGTAGAAGGCGGGGTTCGCAAACGCAGCCAGACGGATCAGGCGATTGACCAGCGCCTGCGGCAGCTCCGAGCGCT